>CAYMAR010000238.1:0-6158 GCA_964388465.1 uncultured Desulfobacteraceae bacterium | reverse complement strand
CGCCGGCCTGTCACGCCGGAGGTCGCGAGTTCGAGTCTCGTCGCTCCCGCCATAAAAATCAAGGGGTTGCCTGAAAATTGGGTGACCCTTTTTTTTTCAAATTGTCATACCCCAAAGTATACCCCCCATGTGCAGCTCAAATGAACCTGTTCGAAGCCGATTTCTTATAGGGAAATGTTTATTTCAACCAGTATCGGTATCGCCTTTTACCCTGATCGGCCGGCAGTGGAATAACCTCAATTCGCTTTATCCGGATCCAACGTGTCCGGATTCAACCGTGAACAAGATCTAATCGGGCCGCATTCAGCCTGCGGAACCGAAGTTCGCATCCGTGCCGGCCTCCCGAAGCAGCAAGGGCTTGGAGGGAGCATCCTCCAAGCCCTTGTCATGTTTTTCTGCGTCTAGTGGTCCGGCAGGTTATTTCATGGGGAGCGGATCAACGGGCCGTTTTTTGTTTCGACCTTTCGAAATCGACCTGCGGCACGCGTCGATAGGTTGGGCCGGCCCCAGGCCTGAAAACGCATTTCTGAATCGGTAAATCAGGGGCCCCGTGCAGGTGCGCCTCAAAAACGGGGTCAGCCATTGTCTGCATAGTTCAGGGTTTTGATGATGAAGGATTTGCCGCGGGGCCACAATTCCATGGCAATGGTCCCGTGGTTTTCACGCGCCGTGTGGTCCGGCCGTTGGGTGCGGGTAAAAAAGCGGCCTGCGATCTGAACCGGATCCTGCGGGCCCGAGTACTGATAGCCGTCAAGTTCAATGCGGTGATCGACGGCCGCAATGCCGGCCATGCTGGCCATGTAGAGCGTCAGCATCGCTTCGATGGGGCGTCCGTTTTCCTGAGCCCCTTCATGGTAAAAGGCGGACAGCTGGACCACATCCATGGATTCGTAGGCGCGGCAGTAAGCCGCGAGAAAGGCGTGCAGGCGCATGTCGATATTCAGGGCCATGTTCCCCTGGGCGATTGCGGACCCGTGCCTGGCGGGCGCACGGGGCGTGGCGGCCGGAACAATGGGCGCGCTGATCCAGATTTCGATGAGTCCCCGGGGGGCCGCGGGGTAGCGCCGCGAAAGGTCGATGAGACTCACGCCGGGAAAGCCGCCTCCGGGCGGGCGGGGTTGAAAGCCGTGGATCGCGCGGCGGAGCTTTTCCGCCGACGGTCGGTCGGCGGAATGGAAATATCGCACGCTGCTCGGCCCGGCAAAGTCTTTACGTGTCGGCCGTAACAGCCGGTAGCCACGCTGATTGAGGAAGGCAACGAACCCCTTGGCGGCGGCCGCATCGACCTCGGGGGCGAAGACCAGCACCAGCGGATCCGGTCGTGAAACGCCCGGGGCCGGTGCATCTACCGGCGAAGCCTGGACGCTCGCCGCCTGCGGCGTGCGGCTTGGGGGGGGGAAGTCGGCGGCATCGGCGGAGTGCTCTTGCGTGTGGTTTGACGGCGGCTTGTCGGCAGGCCGGAAACCGGCCGGCACCACCGCCCCTGCCGGCGCCATGGCGGTGTCAGATGCTGTATCGGCGTGCATCCGTTCTTGCGCTTCGGGCGGGTCGTCCCTGCCGGCCATCGGCATCGACGGGCCGGGCGTTACAGGATTTTCAATCGGCGGCGCGTACGCTTTGCGGTTCGGCGGTTCCGGTCGCGCCAAGGCCTCGGCCGGCATGCGGTCCGGTGGGACCGCCACTTGCGCACGGCGCTGCGGGCGCGCGGGTGCGCTCAGCTCCTGTAAGGTTTCCAGGCCGAAGGTTACGGCGATCAGCAGCATCACCAGCAGCGCCATGAACACGGGAAAACGGGTGCGCTTGGGCTTCGGCTGCTCGGACGGGGGCGAGGGGGGATACCAGTCGACCTCCGTCGGCAGCACGCCGGCTTCGTACAGGCGCCGCTGCCCGGGGTCGATCAGCGTCTGGTAGGCCGTGCTCAGCTCGATGAAGGCGTGGGAGTCGCCGCCCTGGTCGGGGTGCAGGCGGCGGGCCCGGCGGCGGTAAGCCCGGCGAATCTCTTCTTCGGTCGCCTCCTTCGAAACGCGGAGCACCTGGAAATAATCCTGGGGCGGGTCGTCATCCGGGCGCGGCCGGAACGTATCGGCCAGGGGTTCCAGTCGCTGTCGCAGGCGTTTGGGCAGGATGCCGGCCTTGCGGCAGGCGGCGGCGAGCTCATCACTGGCGGGCGAATCTTCGGCCAGCGCCGCCAGCACGCGTCGGCACAAATCGATCCACCCGCGGCGATAGGCCACCATCATGGTCAGGGTGTGGCTGTCCGAGGCGGCGAACACGGCCCTGATGAAACGGTGCAGTTCTTCGGGCTGCGCGATCGGTTTGCTGTCTGCCTCTGCCATGTCTAGGTTTAAGGCCTTCGGCGCCCGATGCCGGGGCGGCGCATTCGCTGGCCGACGCCTTCGACTTCCATCGGACCCAGCGCGTCGCCCCGCCGCCTCACGTCTTGGAGGGCAGTTTCTTGGGCCCCCGGGCGTCTTCGCCGTAGCGGTAGTACTGGTAGTAGCGATAGTGGGAATGGTAGCCGTAGCGCCGGGTCATGTCGACCTTGTTGATCAGGACGCCCAATATGGTGCCCTGGTTGTTGACCATGTTCCGTTTGAACTGGCGCAGTTCCTCGCGCTTGGTCTCGCCCATGCTGGTGATCAGCACCACCCCGCCCACGTTTTGGGAAAGCACGAGCACGTCGGCGAATCCCTGGTGCGGCGGCGCGTCCACGATCACACGGTCGAAGTGCTTTTCCAGGTGGCGCATGAGTTTGTCGAAGCGGGGCGAGGTCAGCAGTTCGGCCGGGTTGGGGGGGATCGGGCCGGCGGCGATAAACCGCAGGTTCTGGTGGCCGTTCTTCTGGATGATGCCCCGCGCGGTGACCCCCGCCAGGAAGCTGGAAAGTCCGGGGGCCCGGCCGTCGGCCTCGGGGTCGAAGATTTTGTGCACGCGCGGCCGGCGCATGTCGGCGTCCACGAGCACCACCTTTTCGCCGGCACCGGCAAAGGTCAGCGCCAGGTTGGTGGCCAGGGTGGTCTTGCCCTCGCCGGGGCGGTTGCTGGTGATCAAGACGCTCTTGGAGCGGATCCGCGTGCCGGAGAGCTTCAGGGACACCCGGGCCATGCGCATGGCTTCGGAGAGCGGCGCGCGCGGATCGTGGATAAAGGTTTTCTCCAGGGGGTAGTCTTGGCTCTTGACCAGCGGCACCAGCCCCAGGATGGGCATCTGAAAGCGGTCGGCGATCTCGTCCGGGTCGGTCACCGCGTCCATGAAGTATTCCAGGAAAAAGGCCAGGCCGACCCCGCCCATGAGACCCACCACGATGGCCAGCAGCAGGTTGCGGCGCACGTTGGGTTGGGCCGGCGCCTTGGGCAGCGACGCCTTGCGGACGATGCTGATGTTGCTGGAGCTGACCCCCATGATGGATTCGATCTCGCGGCTGCGCTCCAGCAGGCTTTCGTAGATGTTCTTGTTGGTGTCCACCTCGCGGGCCATGATCCGGTACTGGGTGGCGCGCTGGTTCAGGTCCAGGGCCGTCTGCTTCTGCGTCTCGGCCCGCTCCTTGATCCGGGCCAGCCGTTTGCGGGCGGTCTGGTATTCGTTGGCGAGTGCCTGGAAGATCTTGCGCTCCTCCGCCTGGATGCGCTCGGCAATGCTCGCCATGCGCGCCTTGACGGATTTCACCGTGGGGTAGTCGTCGCGCATGGTCACGCTCATCTGCTCGTATTCGGACTGCAGCCGGGCGTATTCGGCCTTGAGCTCCCCGATCATGGGGTTGGCCAGCACCTGGGGCAGGTTGGCGGGCCCGTCCGCGACCGCCTGCTGGTAGACGGCCTCCTTGCTGATCATGTCGGCTTCGGCCGCGGCCATGGCCGCGTTGAGTTCCTCGAGCTCCAGCAGGATGCTGTTCTGCCGACCGTCCATGGAAACGATCCCGGCCTGCTTGGCAAAGCGGTTCATCTCCTTTTCGGCCTTTTCCAGGTTGATCTTGGCCCGGGCGATCTGCTTCATCAGGAAGACCTGCGCCCGCTCCGAGGCGGTCAGCTTCTCCTCCATCGACCACTCGATGAAAGCCTCCATCAGATTGATGATCACGTCGCGCGAGAGCCCCGGGTCTTCCGACAGGAAGGAGATCCCCACCAGCGAACTCGTGCCGTTGCGCGCGACTTCCAACCCGCCCTCCAGGTAGCCCGCCAGCATTTCGCGGATCATGGTCTCCTCGTCCTGGATGTTGTTGTCCGCCGCGCTGGGCTGCTCGTCGGCGGGGACCAGGGCCCGCAGGGTGTCCCGGACCCAGGTCTTGGCCAGGGTCAGGATGCCGGGATCGGTTTCGGTGAAGAAGAGCTCCTGGATCACCGGGTGCGTCCGCAGGTCCATGCGCTCCACCACCCGCTCCAGCAGGGTGGGGTTGGTGATCAGGGCGATCTGGGTTTCGAAAAACTCGTCGGAGTACCAGCGCGGGGCTTCGTTGGAGAGGTTTTCGAACTTGGTGATGTTCTGTTCGTTGGGGTCGATCTTGACGGTGGCGAAGGACTCGTAGAGCTTGGGCTGCGAAACGGTGTAGATCAGCGTGGTGACGAAGACCAGCAGCAGCACGCTCGTAATCAGCCATTTGCGCCGCAGGAGGACGTCCAGGTAGTCGCGCAGGTGAATTTCCTCCTCGACTTCCTGTTCGGGAATCGGGCCCCGGTAATCCCTGCCGGGCAGATAAGCCTGGCCGTTGGCCGGCAGGTGGCGGGGATCGTCGGGCTGCTGGGGGTCCATCATGTGTTTTTGCATGTCATCAACCGTGGCCTGACCGTCCGCCGGCGGCCGGGGTGTGCCGGTCGCGGGTGAACGGTCGCTTAAGGGTTAAAACCGAATGAAATTGTCAGCCGTTGCCGGCGGACGCGGGGGCCGCCGCGCCGGCTGGAAGTTCTTCCATGTGGAAGTCGTCCAGCCAGAGGCGGCCCTGGATCTTGTTGTCGAAGCTGTTGCTGGTCCTGCGCCGCAGGCGCACCGTCACGGCCGTGCAGCCGGGCGGCGGGGTGAACGCGATCTGCGCCGCCTGCCAGTCGGAAAAGCCCGTCAGCATGCTGCCCGGCTGGTGGAACCGGGGGCCGTCGTAAGCGACCACTTCCACGAAGGGGCCCTGGTCGGTGGTCAGACGCTCGGCGCGCCACCAGAAGTGCAGGCGATGGGGGGTTTCCGGCGTGACCGGGACGATCTGGTAGAGGTGATGGAAATTGACGTTCGCCCGGCCGTGGAAACTGACCTTGAGGGCGGCGGACCGGTCGCGCCCCTCGCCGGGAACCCGCCGCACCTGCCAGTAACCTTCGCGGCTCCTGCCGGCCCGCCAGTCGAAGGCGCGGCCGCTCAGCGGCTGCTCGAAACCGCCGTTGGTCATGCCCGTAATGCCGCTCGCCGTCTGCCATATCGCCTGTGCCCTCTGAATGTCTTTCCTAGATATCAAATAGTGTAGATATTTCAAGGTGATTTCTTCATCCGGCGGACCAGCGGCCGCCATCCGCGCCCACACCCGACGGGCGTCGGCGGCACGGTCCCAGGGCAGCAGCCATGCGAGGTAGGCCGGATGGTTGTCCGTGTCCAGGGCGTCCAGACTGCGGGCCGTGTCGCCGTAGTGCACGTCCACCAGGTTCAGGGTGTCCGTCCGCTTCAGCCCGCGGCGGAGCATGAAGTTGACGCTGCGGCGGAAGATGCCTTCCATGTCGAGCTCGTGGGCCAGCAGCGCGGTGGTCCGCTGCCAGCGGCTGGTGTGCCCGCTCAAGTCGGCCACGTAGGCCAGGATCCGGCGGGCCCGGTCCAGGTCGCCGCGGGCCGCGGTCACGTAGGCCAGCCCCAGCCAGGCGTCCATGTCGAGCGTGTCCACGGCCGCCGCTCGGTGGAAGTACCCGGCGGCCCGCGCGGTGGCCATCCGGTCCCAGGCCTCCTCCCCGTAGGCCCGCATGGCCGGCGGGTAGCGGCGCAGGGTGTGGGCCTGGCCCGTGTCGAAACGGTAGGTCTGGTAGTAAATGTGCCGCTGGGGCCAGCCATAGGCGATCAGCGCGAAGCCCGCCATTGCGAGCATGACGGTCACGGCGGCGGCGATGAGGCGTTGTCGGTCCATCGATGGTATAAGTGCTTACGTGGTTAAATGAAGGCACCGTTGGTGCCAGCTAAAAAGCTGGTAAGCTGAT
>CAYMAR010000237.1:4088-6186 GCA_964388465.1 uncultured Desulfobacteraceae bacterium | reverse complement strand
TGCATTTCGGCTGTGTGCCCAGTAAAACCCTGATCCGATCGGCCCACGTCTATCACGACATGGCCAACGCCGCAGCCTATGGCCTGCCGAAGGTCGATCTGCCGCCGGTGGATTTCAGCCGGGTGGCCGAACGTATCCGCGCCGTGGTCGACCAAATCCAGGTGCACGATTCGGTGGAGCGCTTCTGCGGCCTGGGGGTGAAGGTTGCTTTCGGCGAGGCGCGCTTCACGGATGCGCACGCCATCGAACTGGACGGTGCGACGATCTCGGCCCGAACCTGGGTCATCGCCACCGGGTCCTCGCCCATCGTCCCCCCCATCGAGGGCTTGGCGCAGGTGCGCTACCTCACCAACCGCGAAATTTTCTATATGGAGCGGCTGCCGGAATCGATGCTCGTTCTGGGCGGCGGCCCCATCGGGATCGAAATGGCCCAGGCCTTCAACCGCTTCGGCACGGCGGTCACGGTGATCGACATGGCGCCTCAGATTCTGGGCAAAGAGGACCGGGACATGGCCGAGGCGGTCATGGCGGCACTCGCGGCCGAGGGCGTGGCTTTTGCGCTCGACAGCACGGTGGCCTCGGTCCGGGAGGTCAACGGCCGCAAGCAGGTGACCATCCAGGATGCGCACGGGCAGGAACGGGTCTTGGAGGCCGAGGCCCTGCTCGTGGCCATCGGTCGGAGCGCCAATGTCGAGGGACTGGATCTGGACGCCATCGGGGTCGCCTACACCCGTGGCGGCATCGAGGTGGATGCGCGCCTGCGCACCCGCCAAAAGCACATCTATGCGGCCGGTGACATCAACGGCGGCTATCAGTTCACCCACGCGGCCGGGTACGAGGGGGGCATCGTCGTCAGCAATGCCGTCTTCCGGCTGCCGCGCAAGGCGGATTATACGCACCTGCCCTGGTGCACCTATACCGACCCGGAACTGGCCAGCATCGGCATGAACGAGAAGACGGCCCAGGCGGCCGGCATCGACTACCGGGTCTGGTCGGAGCCCTTCGGCAGCAACGACCGCAGCCGGGCGGAGGGGCAGACCCGGGGCCAGGTCAAGATGCTCCTGGACACGAAGGAGAAGCCTTTGGGGGTGCAGATCCTGGGACCCCACGCCGGCGAGCTGCTCAACGAATGGGTGGCCATCTTCAACGGCAAGGTCAAACTCTCGACCCTGGCGGCGGCCGTGCACCCCTATCCGACCATCGGGGAGATCAACAAGCGGGTGGCCGGCAATGTCTTTGCCCCCAAGATCTTTTCAGAGAAGGTCAAGAAGGGGCTGAAACTCTTCTTCAATCTCAAGGGACGCGCCTGCGAAAGCGAGCAGGCCAAATGTCTCCAGGACGACTGCGCCCTGGAGGAGTAGCCCGCGGTCCGACACGGTGAAGCGCGGCGCCCGAGCGAATTCGATCCGGTCGGCGACCGCGGGGCTGGGCCTGCAACACCGACCGCGGAGGATAGATCAACCATGAATGCCAACACCGCAGACAACGCCCCCGACCGGCGCAAGGCCGTCCTCAAGGCCGTTGTTTTCCTCGTTTTCATCGTGGGGGCCATTGCCGTGGTGCGCTATTCGCCCGTCAAAAATTATCTCACGGCCGAAGCCCTGCAGGCTTTCCTGAATACGGCCGGGTTCTGGGCACCGGTGGTTTTTATTGCGGTGTACATCGCCGGGGTCTGCCTGTTCATCCCGGGGACGCTGTTGACCGGGCTGGGGGCGGCCATTTTCGGGGCCTATTGGGGATTTGTCTACGTCTGGATCGGCGCCATGGCGGGCGCCAGCCTGGCGTTTCTGATCGGGCGCACCCTGGGGCGTGATTTCGCCGCTTCGCTGATCGGCGACAAACTGCAGAAATACGACCAGGCCATCCAGCGCAACGGTTTCGCCACGGTCCTCTACCTGCGCCTGGTCTACTTCCCGTTTACGCCCATGAACTTCGGCATGGGCTTGACCAGCGTGCGTTTCGGCGATTACTTCTGGGGCACCGGGCTGGGCATTTTGGTGGGGACGTTCATTTTTACCTTTTTTATCGGCACGCTCAAGGATGTCTGGGCCTCGGGCGACTGGGCCCAGCTCGTGTCCTTCAAGGTCTTCTTCTCGAT
>CAYMAR010000237.1:0-3988 GCA_964388465.1 uncultured Desulfobacteraceae bacterium | reverse complement strand
GCGGCCCGCCTTGACAACCTGGCCGGCGGCAGGCTATCACAACGGCCACCGACCATCGCCCGGTGTCTCGGGTGGCCCCCATCCTGATCCAATCGATTCAAACATGCAACGGAGGAACACCAATGGTTCATCGGCACGGCGGAAAATCCGATTGGCTGAGCGGCTGGGCGGCCGTTGTCCTGGTTTTGCTGCTGGCCACCGGCAGCCCGGCGGCGGAAAAGTCCTGGGATCAGGTTCTGGCCGAGGCCCGCGGCCAGACCGTCGACTGGTTCATGTGGGGCGGCTCGCCGGCCGTCAATGCCTATGTCAACGGCTACGTGGCCCCGCGGGTACGGGAGCTATACGGTATCGAACTGCGCCAGGGGCCGGTCAAGGACATAGCCGAAGTGGTCGGCAAGCTGGTGATCGAGAAACAGGCCGGCAAGCACAGCGGCGGCCACGTCGACCTCATGTGGATCAACGGCGAGAACTTCCGGACCTGCAAGAAAAACAATCTCCTCTTCGGCCCGTTCGCCCACCGGCTGCCCAACCAGCAGTACGTCGACTGGGGGCGGCCCTCGGTGGCCAACGATTTCGGTGAACCGGTCGAGGGCCTCGAGAGCCCCTGGGGCAGCGCCCAGGTCGTGATGATCTACGACCAGGCCCGTGTTTCCGATCCGCCCCGCAGCGTCGCCGCCCTGCTCGAGTGGATCCGGCGCCACCCGGGGCGTTTTGCCTACCCGGCCCCGCCGGATTTCACCGGTTCCGTTTTCGTGCGGCACGTCTTCTATCACCTGAACGGGGATATCGCCCGCTGGCAGGGCGGCTACAGCCGCGGCGACCTTGAGGCGGCGGCCGGTCGCACCTACCAGGCCCTGCGTGACCTGGCCCCGAGCCTCTGGCGCGGCGGCAACACCTACCCCGAGTCGCCGGTGCGCATGAACGCCCTGTTTGCGGACGGGGAGATCGACTTCGCTTTTTCCTACCACCAGGCGGAAGCCTCGCGCAACATTCTGGACGGGCTCTTCCCGGATACGGTGCGCACCTACGTCTTCGACGAGGGCACGATCGCCAACACCCATTTCGTGGCCATTCCCTTCAATGCCGCCGCCAGCGCCGGGGCCATGGTGGTGGCCGACTTTCTGCTCTCGCCCGAAGCCCAGCTGAAAAAGGCCGATCCCGATGTCTGGGGCGATTTCCCGGCCATCGACCCCGGCCGGCTGCCGGCCGAATGGCGGGCGCGTTTCGAGACGCGGCCGCGCGGGCCGGCCACCCTGACGGATGCCGAACTGCAGGCCCACCAACTGCCGGAACCGCCCTCCAAGATTCTGATCCATCTCGAGAAGGGCTGGGAGCGGCACGTCCTGAAGGGGCGTTGATTGTGGCCCCAGCGGAAGCCGGCCTGGACGCCCGCACCCGCCGCGGGCCTCGAGGGTTGCCCCTGGCGCTGATGCTGCTGCCGGCCCTCGCGGTCGTGGTCCTGCTCTTCGGCGGCGGCCTGGCGCTGGGTGTCCTGCAGGCGCTGGGCTATCTTCCCGGGGCCGGGCTGACCCGTCTGAGCGGGGGGCATTTCGCCCGGGTCCTGAGCGACCCCGATTTTTTCTTGAGTTTAGGGATGACGCTCTACATCTCCGTCGTCTCCACGCTTCTGGCGGCCGGGATCAGCATCGTCGCCGCCCTGGTGCTCGACCGGATGGCCGGCCGCTACCGGTCGGTTCATTTCATCTTCCAGCTTCCCCTGACCGTTCCGCACCTGGTGATTGCCGTGGCGTTGATATTCATGCTTGCCCCGGCCGGGCTTCTAGCGCGCTCGGCCGTGGCGGTCGGGCTGATTCAGACCCCGGCCGAATTTCCTCTGCTGGTCAACGACCGCTGGTCGATCGGGATCATCCTGACCTACGTCTGGAAGGAAATTCCGTTCATCACCCTGATGCTGCTGGCCGTCCTGCGCAACGCGGGGCGGGACCTGATCGATGTGGGACGCACCCTCAAGGCCGGCGCCTGGCAGCGCTTCCGCCATATTACCCTGCCGACCATCTTCCCGGCGTTGGGGGCGGCTTCGCTGATCGTCTTCGCCTTCACTTTCGGGGCCTTCGAGGTGCCCTATCTGCTGGGGCGCACCTATCCCATGACACTGCCGGTCCGGGCCTATAAACACTACAGCGATATCGATCTCATGGCCCGGCCCGAGGGCATCGCCACCGGGTTGCTGATCGCCCTGGTGGTGGCGGTGGCCGTGGTGACCGCCCAGGCCCTCACGCGTGCGGCCCGCCGGAGGGGGATCGTGATATGAGGCGGTCCGGTCATTTTCTGGCGGTGGTGACCATCCTCGCGGCCGTGGGCCTGCCCTTTGGCACCCTGGGGATCTGGTCGCTGGCCGACCGCTGGTTCTTTCCGGGATTGCTGCCCCAGAGCTGGGGGCTGCGGGCCTGGAACTACGTCTTTACCACGGCAGGGGGGCAGGTGGTGAGCGCCCTGGGGCAGAGCATCGCCGTGGCCGCCGTGACGGCCGCGGCCGCCGTGCTCGTGGCGCTGCCGGCGGCCCGGGCCCTGGGACTCTATGAATTCCGTGGCAAGGACGGCCTTTCCATCCTTTTGACCCTGCCGCTCATCGTCCCGCCTCTAAGCGTTGCCATGGGGCTGCACCTGTGGTTTATCCGCATGGGGCTGGCTGAAACCTTTGTCGGGGTGGTGGCCGTTCACCTGACCTTCTGCCTGCCCTACGCCGTGTTCGTTCTGTGGGGCGTTTTCGCCAACTACAACCCGGACTTCGAATCCCAGGCCCGTTCACTGGGCGCATCGCGTCCGTCCGTCTGGCTGCGTGTGATGCTGCCGATGATCATGCCCGGAATCCTCGTGGCCGGGCTTTTCGCCTTTCTGCTCTCCTGGAGCCAGTATCTGAGCACCCTGATCATCGGGGGCGGCCGCCTGATCACCCTGCCGGTCTTGCTGTTTGCGCTCATGGGCAGCGGCGACCGGCCGGTGGCGGCCGCGGTCAGCCTCGTTTTCGTCCTGCCGGCCTTCGTGGCGCTTCTCTTCAGCGCGCGTCACCTGGGGGGGCAGAGTCTGGCGGGGGTGCGCTAATGGGAGCGCTCGTCCTCCAGGACCTCACCATCCACTACGACCGCCAGGCCGTGGTGCGGGATTTCAGCCTGGCGATCGGAGAGGGGGAAATGGCGGCGCTGCTGGGGCCCAGCGGGGCCGGCAAGACCACCATCCTCAAGGTGGTGGCCGGGCTGCTGGCCCCCACCCGCGGCGACATTTTGGTCGACGGGAGGGCGGTGAATACCCTGCCGCCGGAAAAGCGCGATGTCGTCATGGTCTTCCAGAAGCCGCTGCTCTTTCCCTTTATGAACGTCGCCCAGAACATCGCCTTTGGACTCAAGATGCGCGGGGACGGATCGGAACGGCGGCGTGCGGCGGTCGCGCGGATTCTGGAATTGACGCGGCTGGAGGGCCTGGGCGGGCGCAAGGTACACGCGCTCTCCGGCGGCCAGCAGCAGCGGGTGGCCCTGGCCCGGGCGCTGGTGCTGGAGCCGGCCGTCCTGCTGATGGACGAACCGCTTTCCAATCTAGACGCCAATCTGCGCCAGGAAATGCGGGAGCTCATCCTGTCGATCCAGTCGAAATTGAAGATTACCACCCTCTTCGTGACCCACGACCAGTCCGAGGCCCTGATGATGGCCCAGCGCGTGGCCCTTTTGTTGGAGGGGCGCCTGCGTCAGGCCGGTACGCCCCAGGACCTGTTCCACCGCCCGGCCGACCCGGATGTGGCCCGGTTTTTCGGTGGCGGCAATTTTTTCCAGGGACGTCTGCATGGCGGCGTTTTCGAATGTGACTTCGGCCGTCTGCCGGTGGCGGCCGCCAGCGGCAACGGGCACCTCCGGACAGCCACGATCCGTCCGGAAGACATTCAGCTCTCGCCGGGTGCGGCCGAGCAGCCCGGAAGCCTTGCCGGAAAAGTCGTGCGCACCCGTTTCGAAGGGACGGCCACGCGGGCCTGGATCGA
>CAYMAR010000236.1:0-6277 GCA_964388465.1 uncultured Desulfobacteraceae bacterium | reverse complement strand
AAGATTGCCCCCCACGTGGATAAGTGGGACGAACAGCACCACTTTCCCTACGAGGAGGCCATTTTGCCCATGGCCGATCTGGGTCTCTTCGGCACGGTGATCCCTGAAAAATACGACGGCGAGGACATGGGCTGGCTCGCGGCCATGATCGTCACCGAGGAAATCGCCCGGGTGTCGAGTTCGCTCAGGGTCCAGATCAACATGCAGACCCTGGGCTGCGCCTA
This sequence comes from uncultured Desulfobacteraceae bacterium, assembly GCA_964388465.1. Taxonomy (GTDB): domain Bacteria; phylum Desulfobacterota; class Desulfobacteria; order Desulfobacterales; family UBA5852; genus JABZFP01. The sequence goes on along the minus strand of CAYMAR010000236.1, from coordinate 6,053 downwards.
CACCATCTACCAGTACGGCAGCGAGGCCCTGAGCGCGAAATATGTGGCCCCACTGGTCCGTGCGGAGTCCGTGGGCGGTTTCGGCATCACCGAGCCCGACGCCGGCTCGGACGTCCTGGCCATGGATTCCACGGCCGAAGACAAAGGCGATCACTGGGAGCTTAACGGCGCCAAAACCTGGATCTCCAACGCACCCGTGGGGGACGTGGTCATCTACTACGCCTACACGGATAGGGACAAGGGCGCACGGGGCCTATCGGCCTTCGTGGTGGAACTCAAGAACTTCAACGGTGTCCGCACCACCAGCCTCGACAAGCTGGGCTCCCACTCCTCCCCCACCGGAGAGATTTTTCTCAGCGCTACCCGGGTGCCCAAGGAAAACATTGTCGGCAAGGCGGGCGACGGCGCCAAAATACTTTTTGGTTCCTTGAACCAGACGCGGCTCTCGGCGGCCGCCGGCGCTGTAGGGGTGGCCCAAGCCTGCCTGGAAATCGTCCGCAAATACTGCCAGGAGCGCCGGCAGTTCGGCAAGGCGATCGGCGAATTCCAGATGAACCAGGACATGATTGCCCAAATGGCCACCGAGATCGAGGCCTCCCGGCTGCTGGTCTACAAAGCCGCCTGGGCCAAGGACCAGGGCCGTCTCAACAACGGGCTGGACGTGGCCATGGCCAAATACCTGGCCGGCGAGACCGCGGTCAAATGCGCCAATTACGCCATGCGCATCCTGGGGGCCTACGGCTATTCCACCGAATACCCCGTGGCCCGGCTCTACCGCGACGCGCCCACGTACACCATGGTGGAGGGCTCGTCCAATATCTGCAAGTGGATCATTGCGTTGGATCAGCTGGGATACCGCAAGGCCAACCGCTAGGAGGGATGCGTCATTCGCCCAATCTCGGCGTTGCTCTGCGGCTCTCGGCGCTGCGGCGTACCGGGTGTACGCCGCACGCCTCAGGCCTTGTGCGCCTTGACCTTGAACGAATGCTTCGCCCGTTAAGGATGGATTTATTTTAGGTGCTTTGGAAGTAGCATGCCGTACCTTCTATGAATGACGCTTCCCTCCGGTCTATGATGATGGCGCGGAGATAGATTTGAATGGACGGCTGTAAGGAATATGTTAACCCCAATCTCGGCGCTACAGAGCGGATCTTGACTACGAAAAGCGATATCGACCTCTCTTTGTCCCGCGCCGAGCATCGGCGATACGGACGGATAAAGTGCGGCGGCTTGTTTGAACGAAGCGAGTTCCGCCGCGCGCCGGCCGGATCGCCGACGCACAGGGTGAAGCGGGACACGGGCGTCTTCTTTTGGTTCGTTTTCTTCCACGCGCAAGAAAACGAACAAATATGCCATTGACAGTATGAGGTGCGCCGCTTGGCAGGCTTGAGAAATTGGGTACAATTATTTGAATACGATATAAGGCAGGTGGGATTATGGACGATAACCTCGTGGAAAAAACCCAGCGCACGGCCGCCCTCTACTTCGAAGGCGTCACCGACGAAAAACCTTATGAGCTCTGGAAAGCCTTCGATCCCGGCCTGGCCCGGGATCTGTCGCTCTTTATCACGGGGAAAATGTACGCCCGCGAGAAGCTGTCCCACCCGACCCGCCAGCTCGTCACCGTGGCCGCCCTGACCGTGCTGGGTCGAACCGACGAGCTCAAACTGCACATCCAGGCGGCCCTCAATGTGGGCTGCGGGGTCGAGGAGATCGCCGAGGCCATTTTTCAGACCGCGATATATGGCGGCGTCCCGGCCACCAACTCCGCGCTCAAAACCCTGCGTGCAGCGCTTGAAAGCCGGGGGGAATGGCCGCCGCCGAAACCCGCCCCGGAAACCGAAGGAAGCACACCATGAAGGCGGCGCTGCAGATCATGACCGCCGGTCTGGGCGGGGTTTTTGTGGGCATGACCCTGCTTTACATTGCCATCCGCGTCACCTCGCTCGTGGCCGACCGGATGGCCGCAAGGGCTGAAGACGATGGATAACCTGCCGGCCGTATTTAAAACCTCGGGGGTTTTCTTCCTGACCCCCGGCATGGTGTTCATGTGGCTGATCGCCTTCACGCTGATTTATCTGGCCATTGCCAAATCCTACGAACCGCTGCTCCTGCTGCCAATCGGATTCGGCATCCTGCTGGCCAACCTGCCGCTGACCGGGCTGATGGAACCCGGCGAGGGCCTTTTGTGGCGCTTCTACCACTACGGCATTCAATGGGAAATCATCCCCCCTCTGATATTTCTGGGTCTGGGGGCTTTGACCGATTTCGGCCCCCTGCTTTCCAAACCGATCCTGATTTTCCTGGGCGCCGGGGCTCAGGCCGGGGTCTATCTGACCTTCCTGGCCGCCAGCGCCATGGGGTTCGATCTCAGAGAAGCGGCCACGATGGGCATCATCGGCGGGGCCGACGGCCCGACCACCATTTTCCTGGCGGCCAAGCTCGCCCCTCACATGCTGGGCAGCTGCGCCGTGGCGGCCTATGCCTACATGGCACTCGTGCCGATCATTCAACCGCCGATCATGCGCCTGCTGACCACACGCCGGGAACGCGTGATCCGGATGCAAAAGGGCCGCAAGGTCAGCCAACTGGAAAAGCGGATCTTCCCGGTGGTGACCACCCTGGTGGTCATCCTGCTCGTGCCCGCGGCCGCGCCCCTGATCGCCATGTTCATGCTCGGCAACCTGTTCCGCGAAGCCAAGGTGGTCGAGCGGTTGACCCACGCGGCCCAGAACGAGCTGCTCAATATCGTCACCATCTTCCTGGGGCTGCCGATCGGAGCCACCATGAATGCCGCCGTCTTTCTGCGCCCGACGTCCCTCTTCATTTTTTGCTTTGGCCTGTTCGCTTTCGCGGTCAGTACGGCGACCGGCATCGTTCTGGCCAAACTCCTGAACCTGGTTTGCCGGGACAAGATCAACCCCCTTCTGGGGGCCGCCGGCGTTTCGGCCGTTCCCATGGCCGCCCGCGTGGTGCACAAGGTCGGTGCCGCGTATGACAAACAAAACTACCTGCTCATGTTCGCCATGGGCCCCAACGTCGCCGGCGTCATCGGCACGGTGATCGCGGCGGGTATATTTTTGACGCTGCTGGGATAAAACCGGCTTTGCGTAAAAATCTGGTCGATGCAGACTGAAGCTGACGATCCAACGCACTTGGGTTTTTCTCCCCTTTGTCCCGCGCCGAGCATCGGTGATGAGGTCGGGAAAAAGCGTGTCGGCCTGTCTGAGCGAAGCGAGTTCCGACATGCTCCGATCTCATCACCGACGCGCAGGATTAAGCGGGACACGGGCGTCTTCTTTTGGTTCGTTCTTCCACGCGGAAGAAAATGAACATCTAAATATCGATTATGTCGGCGCTTAATCATCTAATCATTGTGCTATTCAGGAGGATACACCATGTCCAAAGAAATCCTCGCCCCCCTGGCGGGCAAAATTATTCAACTGAACATCGAAGTCGGCGCGGCGGTGGAGGAGGACGAGGAAATCCTCGTGATCGAGGCCATGAAGATGGAAACCCCGGTCTTTGCCCCCGCCAGCGGGACGGTCGAATCCATCCGCGTGAGCGCGGGCGATGAGGTCGAGGAGGACCAGGTCCTGGCCGTTATCGGCGACTGACGGCCGGCCGTTTTTTCCAAACGCTCTCTTTGCACCCGAGACGGTATCAGGAGATACGTATGCGACCCTATTTCGAAAAGATGGCGGCCCTCGGCCGCGCCCTCAAACCCGGTCAGATCAAACAGACGGCCGACAACGTGGCGGCCCTCGAAACGGCCGAGGCCGAAATCGAGGCCGATGTCGAGCGGGTCCGTCAGGCCGGTTTCCCGACCGACAAAATCAACGCCCGCGGCCAGATGACCGTCTGGCAGCGCCTGGACTACCTGGTGGAACCGGGCACCTGGTGCCCGCTGCACACCCTCTTCAACCCGGCCGCCAACGAGGAGGGCACCACCAATGTGATCGACGGGCTGGGCAAGATATCCGGCAAATGGGCGGTCGTCATCGGCTTCGACAACAAGGTCTTGGCCGGCGCCTGGCTGGCCGGCCAGTCCGAGAATATCCTGCGGGTCACGGACCTGGCCAAGTGCCTCAACCTGCCCCTGATCTGGCTGGTGAACTGCAGCGGTGCCAAGTTGACCGAACAGGAGAAATTTTATGCCAACCGCCGCGGGGCCGGCACGCCGTTTTTCAGACACGCCGAGCTGGCCCAGGGCGGCATACCGGTTCTGGCGGGCATCTACGGCACCAACCCGGCCGGCGGGGGCTATCAGGGCATAAGCCCGGCGGTGCTCTTTGCCCATAAAAACGGCAACATCGCCGTGGGCGGAGCCGGCATCGTGAGCGGCATGGCCCCCAAGGGCCACTTCGACCTGGAGATGGCCGAGAGCTTGATCGAAAAGACCCGGGCCTTCAAGGCCAAGCCCCCAGGCACCGTCGAGACCCATTACGACGAGACCGGTTTCTTTCGTTATGTTTTCGAAGAAGAAAAAGATGTCCTCGACGGGTTGAAAGCCTATATGGCCGAACTGCCGGCCTATCACCCCCGCTTTTTCCGGGTGGCTGAACCCCGCGATCCGGCCTTTCCGGTGGAAGATATCTACCGGCTCCTGCCCTTGGAGCCCAAACGGGTCTATGACTTCGAGCAGGTCCTGGCGCGCCTTGTGGACGGTGGGGAACACATGGCGTTTCGGCCCGGGTACGGCCCCGAGGTCTACACCGGCCTGTGCAAGATCGACGGCTTCCCGGTGGCCTGCATCGGCAACCGCCAGGGCTACCTCGGCAAGGACTACCCCGAGTACGCCGACGAGCCCGGTTTCGGCGGCAAACTCTACCGCCAGGGGCTGATCAAGATGAACGAATTCGTGACGCTCTGTGGCCGTGACCGGATCCCGATCGTCTGGTTTCAGGACACCACCGGGATCGACGTCGGCGACGCGGCTGAAAAAGCCGAGCTCTTGGGATTGGGCCAGTCGTTGATCTATTCCATCCAGCAGACCGGCGTTCCGATGATGCTGGTCGTCCTGCGCAAGGGCACGGCTGCGGCCCACTACGTCATGGGCGGCCCCACCGCGAACCGCCACAACGCGTTTACATTGGGAACCGCCGCCAGTGAGATCTTTGTGATGCACGGGGAGACCGCGGCGGTGGCGACCTATGCGCGCCGACTGGTCAAGGAAAAAGACGCCGGGCGGCCGCTGGATGCGGTGGTGGACAAGATGAATGCGCTGGCCCGCGACTACTACGACAAGTCCCGACCGTTGTTCTGCGCCCACAACGGCCTGGTGGACGAAATCGTGGCGATCCGTGATTTACGCCGCTATCTGGTGGCCTTTGCCGGGGGCGCCTACCAGAATCCCCGATCGATCTGCCCCCAACACCAGATGATCCTGCCGCGCGTTGTCAGGGGTTAGCGCTTTCATCTGGTGTTCAAGCGTATGGCGCGCCCTCGTCCAGGGGCCAATCGGTTCTCGGGTCCTGCACCCTGCATGAATTGATTGGCGGCACCCTTTTGGTCCGGCACGGGTTGACGTTATAATCGATAATAATTATTAGTTGATATTAATAATCGATTTACTAAACCAAATTATATCGAACAATGACCAAACGCGCTGACACGACCGAAACCGAAAAGCGATTGGCCCAGATGCTGTCGCGGTTGAAAGCCAACGATTTCCGCATCACACCCCAGCGGCTGGCCATCCTGCGGGTGCTGGCGACCGGCGAAGGGCATCCGACGGTCGAAAGGATCTATGAGAGGGTGCAGGCTGAATTTCCAACGACCAGCATTGCCACCGTCTACAAGACGGTCAGCCTGCTTAAACAACTCGACGAGGTTTTGGAGCTTGGATTCCCGGATGGAAGCAACCGGTATGACGGTCACAAACCCTATCCACACCCCCATGTCATCTGCACCCGCTGCAACCAAATCATCGATCCGGATTTGGGAAGCCTCAAAGACCTGACCGATGAAGTCGTCAAAGCCACCGGTTATCAAATTCTAACCCATCGGGTTGATTTTTTCGGGACCTGCCGGGCCTGCCAGTCCCGGAAGGC
>CAYMAR010000235.1:0-6339 GCA_964388465.1 uncultured Desulfobacteraceae bacterium | reverse complement strand
CCGATTGGAACGCCGGCATGAACGATTTGGGATGCATCAATCTCCCCCTTCAGCAGGATGGCGCCGGTCGCAGCGTGTCCGGCGGATCTATGATCAGGCCGCGCGCAAGCAAACGGTCTCGGCTTAACTACCAGCAGGCCTGCGGCCTGTCAATTATCCGTTGGGGCCCCCGGCCAAGCCTCGGCCACCGGATCAAGCCCCTGGCCACGGGCAATTCAGGACTTGATTGTTGCGGCGATGCGGTTTAGATTTTTCGCCTGATTGATGAAGCTTGGGATCGACACCCAGCCGATCGAATCTTGGCGGCATCCGCCGCCGCTTCCGGGGGAGTGATAAAATGAAGAAGAAACCACCGCAGGGATATGCCGCCAAACACGAGAGCGCCGCGCTCGATACCGATCTTGCCCGGGCCCTTGAAGCCGTCCGGGAGGCCGCTGGCGTCAGCTGTGAAAAGGCCCACACCGTGGCGCGCCAGCTGGGCAGAACACCGCGCGAAGCCGGCCGTGCGCTGGATCTCCAGAACCGTCCGATCATCCGCTGCCAGCTCGGCCTCTTCGGTTACGCCCCGCGCAAACGGATCGTCAAACCCGCCAGCACCGTGGCGCCCGATCTGGCCGACGAAATACGGGCCGCACGCGTCGACGGCCGCCTGCCCTGCCGGTCCGCGTGGGCGATCGCCGATCGCCGGGGGCTGAAGCGACTCAAGGTGGCCGAAGTTTGCGAGGCGCTTCGAATCAAAATTTCCGCCTGTCAGCTCGGTGCTTTCTGAGCGCGCAGGACGGCGTCCGGTCCTATCGCCCATGAATGATTCAACATCCGGAAAAAGATTATGAAATCGTCGGGATAGGCCGCTGTCTATTCGAGCGTGTTGGCCACACGGAATGGGGTGCAACGCACGGCCAGACTGCCCTTGCGCACCCAGAGGCGCACCATGTTGAGGGATTCATCATCCAGGTTGATGATGCTGGGGAGGTCTTCGGCAAAGGTGATGTCCTCCAGGTCGAATTCGTAATAAAACGTATTCTGGCTGAAAGGATCGGCGATCAGCACGATCTTGTCAGGATCGTTGGGGTGCTTGAAGGGTGACCCCGAGTAGGCGATGTGGTTTTTGCTCAGTTGACGCCGGTCCGCCGGCGGGCGGTATTTTTGGACTTCGAGTTTATCGGCTTTCTGGAGAAAGGACGTTATGCTCACGTTCACCTCCCGACGATAGCCTGTCAGACAACGGCGATTTTAATGCACGGCCCCAGCCGTGACGACCTGCTTGAGGTAGGCCGAAATACCGGCACGCGCCTGGTCGTCGAGTTCGATGAACTGAATGCCGGCCCCTCTGAGGTTGTCATCCTGGTCCTGATAGTTGTTGATGATCCTACCGGATACGGACGTCTTTTGGCCGCGGCCGGGCAATTCGAGCCGCAGGTCGACTTTCGCGCCAACGGGAAATGGGATTTTCTTCTCGATAAAAAAACCACCCAGGCTGAGATTGGTGATGCGATGGAAGTACAACCCCTTTTCGGCGGTTTCTTCGGCCCAGAGTTCCACACCGAAGCGCGGGGTCGTCCGGCGCTCGCCGCGGGGGGGCGGATTTCCGCCTGTGTTGATCGTCATCGCCCGGCTCCTTTCGGATGCTAAATGTTTTTCGAGAACGAACGGGCTAAACCCGGGATACGGCCGTACCGTCAACCGCCCGGGGCGTGCGCCACAGGGCGGCAAGGGCGCCGGTGGTGAACTTGACCACGATTTCTCCGAATATGATGGCCACCAGCATGGATGGCTTGAACACACCGAGGAATGCGATCAGGTTAAACAGCACGCTGTCCAGTGGAATGCTGACGAGGTTGCTGCCGGCCACCCGCTGAATCCAGCTGCGGTGCAAAAGCTTGTGATAGACTTCGGTATCCGCGGCCTCGCTGAGAACGATGGCGATAAACGACGCCAGAATGATGCGCCATTCGACGCCCAGAAAAAGCGATTCCAGCACCATCCCCACAGCAGCGGCCAGAATCATGAGATAGACCGGACCGCGGCCGTAACGATGCACACGGTCACGCTGGGTAAAGGTGATACCGAATACCATGGTACCGACCGACACCATGCCGAACAGCGGCAGGGGGATGAACCAGGTCGCCGTATAGTTGGCCACCAGAACGGCGGCAATGTAGATGCCCATTGAAACGTACACGATCCACTCCTGCAATCATTCACTACCGGGCCAACCCATAACGATAAATGGGAAATTAGTCAATCCGTCTGATCACGATAGCGATCGACGGCGTGATGACTGATGTCGGCGGCAAACCCTTTCCGGCTCAGGTAGGCCAGCATTTTATGCCGCCGCGCCTTGTCCTCGAGTCGTCGCCACCGGCGCCGTTTGCGCCGGAGGCAGGCGGTTGCCATCGCGCCCTCGTCGGCAAGGTCCAGAGCCGAGCTGATGGTACCTGGATCAATCCCCTTTTGCCTCAATTCATACGCCAGCAGGCGCGACCCGCGCGGTGCGTGGTTGATGCGATCGTTGACCCAGTTTCGGGCAAAGCGCTGATCGTCAAGGTATTTCTTATCCATCAGTGTTGTGAGGGTGTGATCGATAGCCGCGCGATGAAAGCCTTTCTGTTTCAGCCTCTGCCTGACCTCGGAAACGCTCCGGTCCCGCGCTCCCAGCCAGCGCAAGGCACAGTGGTAGGCGTCGCGCCGCTCCTGATCGGTGCGAAGTTTTTCGGCTTCCCGGGGCTCGATGCGATCGCCGACCTGGAACCGGCCGGCGGCTAACAGACTGACCGTCGCCCAGGGCTGATCGTCCAGGTGAATCAGGACACGGTCGGGTCGTGACTTCAACCATTTAATTGCGGTGACGGTCCTTTTCATTATGCCCGCTGCCTTCCCGCTCAGGCGATGGCGGCCGAATGGGTAAACAATGGCGCAAACAGCGTGCTGGCCAGGGTTTCAAATTCCAGCGTCCACGGGTCGCGACCCCTGAAAGCAAGCGCGATGTAAGGATCGTCTTGATCCCCCGGAAACTTATAATGGCCTTCCCAGGCGCGGTGGGCCGCCCGCTGCGCCTGATCGGCGGTCTTTCCGTTTTCAAAAACCCCCCGTGCAAATGCCGGGGTAGCCTTCGGGAATACCGGCAGGGGCCGGTGGGCGGCCTGGAAGTAGACATCCAGCAACCGCTCCAGGATTCGGGCACTGTCCGGAATGAATTCAAACCGACGGACTTCATCCCGGCAAATCAGGACGGTCGCGCCGGTTTCTTTGTCGGCTGCGGCTAGCTGACAGAAAATCAGGTGCTCGATCCAGGCGGCCATCAAGGCCCTGCCGCTGGCGTGGCTGTAGCGAAAGATGAGCGGCCCGTCGGGATAAAGGGTCGCGATGCGGCCATCGATTCGATAACCATCCACAGAAAGCTGGTAGCGCCGGGGCGCAAGGGCCGGCTTGGAGGCAAAGGGGCGGATTTGGTCGGCGAACGCCTCGACATCCTCGGCCAGTCGCCTGAAGACGGCCCGTCCGGTCTCGCCCGGGGGCAGGACGCCGCGGGCCTGCAACAGCGCGCGCGCTTCCTTCGACGGCATACCCGCCATAATTTTTGAGGCCATCCACTGGCCTGCCCGGAATCGTTCCAGCGACGTCAGGTCGAAAGATTCGCGATCCTCGGCTGCCTGGACCGTCGTGCGCAAATGGATGTCAAGCCGTCTTTTCAGCAAAAACCGGCAGGGGTGGACCAAAGCCTCCAGAAGATCTTCAGACGTCAACCGCAAAAAGCTGTCCGGGTACTTGTCGAGCGCCACCGTCAAGAACGGTTGGGTAGCCGGCCTGGACCGGCGGGACGCCGCCAGGTTGCGCGCCGCCCGGGCATGATCGCGGTTGTAGCTGAATAGCCCGGTCGCTTCCGTTTGAAAATAGGCCGGTGAAAAGGCCTGCAAGCGGTGTTTGACCACCAGGTCGGTTTCGCTGCAGCCGAATCCCTCCTGGAGATAGTCGATCAATTCACTCACCAGCACCGAAGGGGGCCGCACCGAATTGTCGTGGAGATCGAAACCGGTGTAGCTGATATAGAGACAGCGGCGAGCGGATAGCAGCGCCTCCAAAAAGAGATAACGGTCGTCGTTACGGCGGGACCGGTCCCCCAAACGTGGCTCCAGGGCCATGCGATCAAAACTGCGGGGCCGGTCCTGACGCGGGAACAAATCATGGTTCAGCCCCACGAGGCAGACGATTTGCGCCGGAATGCTGCGCATCGGCAGCAGCGCCCCGAAAGTAAGCCCCCCGGCGATAAAACCGCCGCGATAGCGTTCGCCGGATAGTTTGCGGTTCAGATAAGCCCGGACAACATCGAGATCGACCGGAGTTTCCAGGCCCCCGACGAGGGCGCCCTGCCGCCAATCGCCCAGCAGGCGTTCGAGGGTTTGAAAATCATATTCGTAGCGCGCATCGCGGACGAAAAACGCCGTCAGCGCTTTGACCAGCAGGTGGTGCCATTCCTGCGGCGATCGGTGCTCGTCGAGTTTCCGGCTGAATCGGGCCAGGGTTTCGATCCAATCGCTGAACCGGCCGATCAGGTCGGCCTGGCTGCCCTGGACGCCGTCGTCCGGCAGCAGATGCTGAAAAAGCCGATCCGGTTCGCCCGTGAGGGCATACCCCAGGGCCAGACGGTCCAGACCCTGTCGCCAGGTATTGGCGTCGTCGACCGGAAGATCCCAGCGTGCTTTTTCAGTGCCGTCCAGTCCCCAGCGGACCCCCACCCGGTCAATCATCTCGGTGATGGCCGTCATATCGGCGGCGTCGAAGCCGAAGCGTGTGCGCAGCGGTTCGAATTCGAGCAGGGTCAAGACATGCGAGCGGGTAAACCGGGCGGCGCGCAGGTCCAAGAGATGATGGAAGGCGTTCACGAGGGGACTGGCCGATTCCAGACAGCGGTCGGCGATCGTGAAGGGCAGGTAGAGGCGCTCGTCCCCCGGCGCACCGAATACGGCCTGGATGTAGGGGGCATAAGTTTCGATGTCGGGCGTCATGACCAGGATATCGCGCGGTTCGACCTCCGGGTGTTCGTCGAGCAGGGCCAGAAGCTGATCGCGCAGGACCTCGATTTCGCGCATGGGGCCGTGACAGGCATGGATCTGGATGGAGCGGTCGCGCCCGTTGCCCTGGGCGGGAGGACGCCGGTCGCGCTCACCCGGCCGGCCGGCACTGCGGTCGGATAAATGCAGGAGGTCGTGCTGAACGGCCTTGAGCCGCGTATCCGGGGCCACGTCTTCGAAAAGATCTTCGACCAGACAGTCAAGATCGGCGAGCAGGGTGTGAAACTCGCGTCCATGACCGCCCATGGAGGCCAGGAGCCGGTTGCCGCTTTCCAGGTGAAGGTCCCCGGGATCGACCGGGCGTTCGTCCTCGGGCCGGCCGCGGCGCATCCGCGCCATTTCCCGATCGGAGACAATGTCGGCCCAATATTCCTGACAGGGGGTCAGCTGATAAATGTCGATCCGCATGACGGATGCGAGGGCCTGCAGGATCTGAAGATAGTAGGCCGGCAGGTAGGACACCCCGAAAAGTGAGACGTGCTTCGGAAGGCCGTCGGCCGGCACAAGCCTCCCCTCCTTTGTTTCGATCAGCTTTTTCCAGAGGGACGCCCGATGGGGTTCGGGCGTTTCCCCGGCAAGCCGCTGCCATAATTTGGGCTGCCAGGCCAGCGGCCCACCAGCCTCAGGGGGGAGGCGCTTTTCCCAGTCCAGGAGCATCCCGGGACGGAAGATGAGGTACTGGTCCAGAAGATCCGCAATCTCGGCGGCGAGTTGGAAACCCTTGACACCGTTGACGTCCCCCTCGAGATAGGCCCGCAGGTCGCCGAAGGCGGTATCCTGCCTGGTCATCGCCGGCAGCAACCGCAGGATCCGGAACGTGAGCGCGTTGCGTTCAAACGGGTTGCTGTCGGCTTCGAAGCCGAATTGGCGTTTGAAGATGTCTTCGATGAATGCGTTGGGAAAGGGAAACTGGCCGTTGGCCGCGATACCGTTCAGCCTTGCCAGGGCCAGGGACAGCCAGCGCTCCATGCCGCGGCTCTGGACGACAACGATATCGGCCGCGAGCGGATCGCCGGGACGTCGCAGGATGCCGGCGAGTTTCTCCGCCAGGGTTTCGAGGCGATTGCTGGTATAAAGCGTGATTCCGGGCATGCGATGGGTGAAGGTCCTTTGGCGGCTGGTCCGCGCAGGATACCGTCCACCCCGTCAACCGTCAAGTCTTCATGGCCGCGGGACGGAGAAGAAGATCACTCGCCCGGTATCAGCAACCCCGTCGCACACGGGATCGGTCCAGCGAACGGCCGTCCCAGGCATGCTCGAGCACCAT
>CAYMAR010000234.1:1514-6384 GCA_964388465.1 uncultured Desulfobacteraceae bacterium | reverse complement strand
TACTCGGCCAGGCCGATCATCTGGCTGGAGTAGGACGCGATCGGCAGGAAGATGTAGTTGGAGCCGTCCAGGTTCCCGGCGTGGAAGGAGGCCGGAATGACCGGAATCTGCTCTTCTTCGAAATCTCGTTTGAGCGCCAGGGTGCTGCCGGTGGAGTAGTTCAGATAGAAGACGATATCCTCGGCCAGGAAGTCTTCGAAGTTGCGCTTGGTGACGTCGTTCTTGTACTGGTCGTCGCGGATGGTGCAGTCGATCTTGTCGTCGCCCAGCATCTTTGTTTCGTTGACGTAGCGGAAGTAGTCCTCGACGCCCTTGGAATAGGGATTGCCCGCATCGGAGGTGGGTCCGGTGATGGCCAGCGACAGGCCCAGCTTGTAGGTTTCACCGGCGGCGACGGTGCCGAATCCCCCCAGAACGAGCGCCAGTGCAACGATCAGACTTAGCAGGATCATGCTTTTTCTCTTCATGGTTCCCCCCTTTTTCGACTACGGGTTTAGGTTTTACTCCCTGTGCTCAAGCCTAACCTGGAAGCCAGGCGCCCGCGGCCGTCACCCGGCCGCCCGCGTCAATAGCGGAAGGGCCACAGCTTGGTATACGACCGCATGATGCGCCACCAGTTGGCGATGCCCCGCGGCTCGAACATCAAGAAAAGAACGATCACCAGTCCGAAGGTCAGCGGCTTCAGGGCCGTGGCCAGGTTCATCGTCCCGGTGAATATGGTGCCGGCATATTCGGCCAGGTGCTCCACCTGCAGCTCCAGCGTGTAGATGGCGGCCGGTCCCAGAAAGGCACCGGGCAGCGTGCCCAGCCCGCCGACGATGGCCATGGCCAAATAGGTGATCGACTGGTGCAGGGTGAACGACTCGATGCCCACCCCGCGGTAGAGATAGGCGTGCAGGGCGCCGGCCACGCCGGCGAAGAAGCCGGCCAGGGCAAACGCGTAGACCTTGGTCAAGCCCGGGTGCATTCCCATGGCGTCGGCCGCCCGGTCGTTGTCGCGCACGGCGATCAGGCAACGCCCGTAGCGGCTCCGCATCAGGTTGCGCACGCCGAAGCCCATCAGCACGACGATCACGAGAATGACGTAGTACCAGAAGAAATAGTGTTCCTTGCGGCCCACCTTGCCTGTCAGCCAGAAAATGCGCCCGATATAGATGGTCTGGCCCTGGTCGAAGAACCGCATCGAATTGATGACCCACTGGAAGATCATCTGAAACGACAGGGTCGCAATGGCCAGGTAGAGATGCTTGATGCGCATGGCCGGCAGGCCCACGAAGGCCCCGAACACCGCGCCCATGCCGCCCGAGAGCAGGATCATCAGCGGCCAGGCGTGGGTGATGACGACGTGGCGGTCACCCAGCAGCTGGGAGAAGGTGGCCAGGGTGTAGGCCCCCACCCCCACGAAAGCGGCATGCCCGATCGAGATCAGCCCGGCGTACCCGGTCACCAGGTTGAGGCCGTAGACGGCCACGACAGCGATCATGATATTGTCGATCACCAGCATGTACTTGTTGCTCAGCTTGAAAAACAGCGGCCAGACGAACAGGACGGTCAGAAAAAGGACGAACACCAGGCGGTCCAGATTCGTCTGGAAGATGCGCTGCTCTTCCTTGTAGGTCGAAAAGAAATTTCCGGTCGCAAACCAACGATTGGCAGACATAAATTAGACTCGCTCGATTTCGTGGATGCCGAAAAGTCCGTGCGGCTTGAAAAGGAGAATGATCAGAAGGATGATGTACGGCAGGACGTCGGCCGTGCCGTAAAGCCCCCAGTGGCCGTCCAGGTATCCGGCCGCGAATTGCTGGATGAGCCCCATGATGATCCCGGCCACCACCGCCCCGATGATCGAATCCAGCCCGCCCAGGATGACCACCGGGAACACGGTGATGCCGAAGGCGTGCAGGGTGTCGAAATTCAACCCGGTGATGTTGCCGATGATGCTGCCGGCCGCGGCCGCGCTCAAGCCTGCCGTGGCCCAGGCCAGCCCGAAGACCTTGGGCACCGAGATGCCCACCGACATGGAGGCCAGCTGGTCGTCGGACACCGCCCGCATCGAGACCCCGATGGTCGAGCGCTTGAAGAACCACGAAAACCCGCCGATCAAGATCGTGGTGATGATCACCCCCACCAGTTGGGTCCAGGAGATCGAAACCCCCCCGAAGCTTATCGGCGTCTTGGGCAGAAATTCCGGAAAAGAAAAATTTTCGGTGCCGAAGGGCGTGAGGTAGACCAGACCGTCGATGATCGACATCAGGCCGATGGTCACCATGATGACCGATATGATGGGCTCGCCGATCAGGCGGCGCAGAAAGATGCGCTCCACGCTCATGGCCAGGAAGAAGGTGATCAGGATGCTCAGCAGGAAGGAAAGGTAGATCGAAAGCCCGGCGTAGACCGTCAGGGCATAGGTGATGAAGGCCCCGGCCGCGATGATCTGCCCGTGGGCAATGTTGAGCACCCGGCTGGATTTATAGATCAGAACGAACCCCAGGGCCGAAAGCGCGTAGATCGACCCGACCACGATGCCGCTGACCACAAGCTGAAAAAAATAACTCATCGAACCTCTTCCATGGTGTAAAAGGGCAGTTGGGTCTCGACGCTGGTCGTCTGGCCGTCCTGATACTGGAACTGCGCCTGGACCGCCTTCTCCCCGACGGCTTCGTCGTATAAGGTGTCGTACAGATCGACATACTTCTCCCGCACGAACTTGCGGCGGATTTTGCCCGTCTTGGTCAACTCGCCGTCGTCCACGTCCAGCAGTTTGTAGAGCATGGCCCAGCGCCGGATCCGAAAGTGGGGCTTTTCCACGGTGCGGTTGAACGCCTCGATCTGCTCCCGGATCAGTTCGGCCACTTCGCCTTTGAGCGACAGGTCCATATAGGTCGTAAAGGAGATGCCGCGGTCCTCGGCCCATTTGCCCACGATGATGGGGTCGATATTGATCAGCGCGGAGACGAATTCCATCTGGTCGCCGAAAATCACGGCCTCCTTGATGTAGGGGCTGAATTTGAGCTTGTTCTCCAGAAACTGGGGGCTGAACATCTCGCCCCGGTGGTTGTGCATCACGTCCGAGAGGCGGTCGATGACCACCAGGTGCCCCTGCTCGTCGATATAGCCGGCATCGCCGGAGTGCAGCCAGCCCCCCTCGAGCAGCTCCTCGGTCTTGTCGGGCAGGTTCAGGTATCCCCGGCAAACCGAGGGCGAGCGCGACAGGATCTCGCCCTCCTCGGAAATCTTGCACTCGGTCTCCGGCAGCGGAATGCCCACCGTGTCGTTGCGGATGTCGCCGTCGCGGTGCATGTAGGCGATGCCCGTGATCTCGGTCTGCCCGTAGATCTGCTTCAGGTTGACCCCCAGGGCCTGGTAAAAAGTGAAGAGGTCCGGCCCCAGGGCGGCGCCGCCGGTGTAGGCCCGGCGCAGGCGCAGGAAGCCGATCTGGTTGATCAGCGGCCGGAAGATCAGGGTTTTGCCAAGCCAGGCCTTGAACGCCAGGATCGGCGGCAGGGCCTGGCCGGACATGCGGTAAGTCGCGGCCCGTTCGCCCACCTGCATGAAATAGTGGTAGAAGGCGCGGTTGAGGCGGTAGGACTCGTCGATCTTGAGCCAGATCTGGGAGCGGATGGTCTCGTAGATCCGCGGGGCACCGAACATGAAGTGCGGCCCGATCTCCTTCAGGTCCTCCATGGCGGTTTCCACCGACTCGGGGAAATTGACGGTGATCCCGGTGGCCATGGCCACCCCGAAGGCGTTCATCTGCTCGCCGATCCAGGCGAAGGGCAGGAACGAGAGGTATTCGTCGGTGGGCTCCAGGTGGTCGACCTTGGTGATCTGCACGCCCATGTTGATGTAGTTGCGGTGCATCATCTCGGCACCCTTGGGAAGCCCGGTGGTGCCCGAGGTCAGGCAGAGGTGGCAGACATCCTCCGCCGCGCCCTTATCGATCATCTGCTCGAAATGGTCGGGATTTTCCTTGTGGGCCGCCTCCCCCAGACGGTAGAGGTCCTCGATGAACATGAACCAGTCGTCGCTGCGGTAGCTGCGCATGCCGCGCGGATCTTCGTAAACGACCTTCTTGACCTGCGGGATCCGTTCGCGGATCTCGCGCAGTTTGTCCACCTGCTCCTGGTCGTCGCAGAAGACCAGGCTGACGCCCATGTAATTCAGGATGCCTTCGATCTCGTCGGGCAGGCTGGACTGATAGAGCCCGGCGGAAACGCCGCCCACGGCCTGCGCCCCCACGGCCACAAAAAGCAGCTCCGGGATATTGTCGCCGATGATGGCGATCTTGTCGCCCGGTTTGAAACCGATCTTCTCCAGCCCCAGGCCGGCTTTGCGCACGAGGTCGTAATAGTCGGACCAGGTGTAGGCGTGCCAGCGGCCAAAGTCCTTCTCGCGCAAAGCCACTTTGTCGCCGGAGCGCTGCACCCGCCAGCGCAGAAGCTGCGGAATCGTAAACTTCACCAACTCGTCACGGTTTTCCATACGCTGATGATCAAGCTTTCCCGATTGATGAATTGCTTTTGAACGCCGGGGGCGTCATCGGCCCAAGACACGGCGTCCCAAGCCCCGAGGCGTGAAGGCGTACACCCGTACGCCGCAGCGACGAGGCACGCCGGGCAACGCCCCCGACCTCAAAATCCATAAAAGCATGCAAAGACACCCGATAGACGGTTGCGTAAAATGGCCAAGATACGGCGCGCAAATCCTGAGGCGCGAGGCGTAGATCGGTACGCCGCAGCAACAAAGGATGCCGCGCAACGCCGAGATTGGTCATTTTACGCAACCGTTTAGTCTTCACCGATATAGGCCTCGATCACCTTCGGATTCGCCGCCACCTCATCCGGCTGCCCCTCGCCGATCAACTGCCCGA
>CAYMAR010000234.1:0-1414 GCA_964388465.1 uncultured Desulfobacteraceae bacterium | reverse complement strand
ACCTTCGGATTCGCCGCCACCTCATCCGGCTGCCCCTCGCCGATCAACTGCCCGAAGTCCAGCACGTAAATCTGGTCGGAGATATCCATCACCACGCCCAGGTCGTGCTCCACAAGCACGACGGTGATTTCACGCTCCGTCTGGATATCGAGGATGAAGCGCACCATGTCCTCCTTCTCCTCGATGTTCATCCCCGCCATGGGTTCGTCGAGCAGAAGAAGATCCGGGCCCAGCGTCAGGGCCCGGGCCACCTCGACGCGTTTCTGAACCCCGTAGCTGAGACTGCCCACCGTCCTCTTGCGGTAGGGTTCGAGTTCCATAAAGTCGATCACGTCCTCGACGTAGGCGCGGTTCTCGGCTTCCAGGCGCGAGGTGCGTCCGTAATAGATCAGCGCTTGCAGAAAATTGTATTTAAGATTCTGGTGGCGGGCCAGGAGCAGATTGTCCAGCACCGTCATGCCGCTGAAAAGCTCGATATTCTGAAACGCCCGGGCGATGCCGAGGTTGGAGACCTGGTGCGGCGAGGCCTGAGTCAGGCGCCGCTCCCCGTAATAGATGTCGCCCCGGGTCAGATGATAGAATCCGGAGATGCTGTTGAGCAGGCTGGTCTTGCCGGCGCCGTTGGGTCCGATGACAGAGGTGATCAGACCCGGATTGATGGTCATGTTCACGCGGGACAGGGCGCGTAATCCCCCGAAATCCAGTGTGGCTTCGTTCACCTGGAGAACGGTCTGTGAATCAGGGTCGGCTTTTGTATTCATCTATCTGGTGCGTCTCGCTGTCTTCGGTACCCGGTCGGAAGATAGGGCCATTTACCGCGACGGGTTGGTTCAAAAGAAGCCCCGATGGTCGCCCGGTGGGGGCGGTCGCCATCAGGGCTGAAACGACGGAGCGGAAGGGGCCCGGGAAAGCCCCCCGTAGCCGCCGCGGCGGGGCTGATTGGTTAGCCATCATCCGGTGCCAATCGAATGTCGTATCGCCTGGGATCATATCCGCTTGCGGTACTCCCTCACCGCCCGATCCAGAACCGGCCATTGACTGAATGCTATTCAGTTGGTAGACTTCTCTCTATAATTTATGATGCGTTTAGTCAAGTAGTTTTTGCCCCATCGAAGCAGCGATATAACCATTTAGAAACATTTTATTTATTCGCAAATATGCCCTCTGGTGACCTGATTGGCGGTGTGCATGGGCCGACCGACCGGACGTTAGTCTGTTCCCTGGCCACACCATGTCCGGCCCGATGTTTGGGTTCCCCACGGGGGGATCCGACCTTATATAAATACGGGGGCAAGGCCACCCGCCCTGCCGACGCAACAGCGGGCGGCAATAGAGACCGCGGCGTCGCGGCGCACCCGGCAGATATGGCAATACATCCGGATAAGGTCAAGTCTTCTTTTCCATCAAAAGGGGG
>CAYMAR010000233.1:0-6391 GCA_964388465.1 uncultured Desulfobacteraceae bacterium | reverse complement strand
GGCCCACCCGCGCCAGGGCCAGTTGGCTCGTGGCCTGGTTGAGATCGCGCTGGGCTTCGTTGAGCCGGACCAGCGAGGCCTGCCCGGCATTGTACTCTTTGTCCACCAGATCACGGTTGCGCTTGACAAGGATGGCGTTGTTGCGCTGCAAAAGCAGTTCGCGTTGAGCCGTCATTACGTCGGCGATGGCCTCGCGCACTTCGGAGGCCACGGTAATCCGTGTGGCATCCAGACTGTCTTCGGCCTCGTTCTTGCGGTATTTGGCCTCCGCCAGCCGGGCCCGGCGTTCCCCGCCGGTAAACAGGGGATAGCGCAGAAATACGCCCACCGTGCTGCCGAAGTCATCGCCTTCGTATTGAAGACCGTTTTCCCTTTCGCCGTCCAGGGTCGCCTGAAATTCGATCTCGGGCCAGAACCGCGCCCGGGCGATTCCGACCCCGGCCTCGGCCTGGTTGACGATCGACATGTCGCGTTGAATGTCCGTCCGATTGTCGAGAGCGTAAACGATGTTTTCATCGTCGACCGGGGCCGTCAGGTCCTTTTCGGTTTCCGGCTTCAGAGGGGAAAGCTTGATGGAATCCGGAAGACCGGCGTCCGGAATCCCCATGAGGGCCGCCAGGCCGATCAAGGCCAGCTGATACTCCCGGGCGAAACCGTTGCGGGCGGAGCGGGCGCGATTGACCAGCACTTCGAAGTTGAGCACGTCGCTCAAAGAACCGGTTCCCACCCGCAGGCGGGCCCGCGCTTCGTCCAGCTGCCGGGTGTTGAACTCCTCGTCGGCATCGGCGATGCCGATATTCTCCAAAGCCAGCTGGGCCACATAATAGTTATCGGCAATCGAGGACAACAAGAGGCGGCGGGCTTCAAGCAGAGAAGCTTCGTTCTCGTCTTCGCCGTAACGCGCCAGGGCATTGTCGTAATGGCGGCGAAAGCCGTCGAAAACGGTCCAGGTCGTGATCACACCGGCCCGGTAAACATTGGTGGAATCGTCCCGCTCGCGCGGATCGAAGATGAAGGGCGAAGCGCCGGCGTTCTTGCCGTCGTTGTTGGAAATCTCAACCCGCTGACCTGAAGCCTCGGTGCTCAAGGTCGGCCAATAGGCCGCCTTGGCCTGGCGCACCCGCTCGCGGGCCTGGTTGAGTCGCTCCGAAGCCGCCATCAGGTTGGGATTCTGCATTAATCCCAGCCGCTGCGCCATCGACAGATCCAGAACTTCGATGGTCTCCCACGGAATGTCCGCAGGATTGGCGCCATCGGCGGTTGCCCCGGCGCAGTGGCCGTCGATCATCGATCCGATCAGCAGCATTCCAGCCAGACCAGCCTTCCAGAGAACCTTCAGTACGCACATGTCTTCGCTTCCATTCCATTTTTTATAAGGTGATTCAATTCAGACGGGTCAGTACCGCCGTTTCCTCCAGGGACGCGGCTTCGCCACCCGCAACGTCGTCGTGGGCTTGGCGTGTGGTGGCCGGTTCCACCTCCTCCCGGGAGGGCCAGCGTTTGTGGCGGAGTTTATACACCAGCCGGCGCATGTCGTTCAAGATGACCAGCAGGCTGGGGATCAATACCAGCGTCAGCACGGTGGCGAAAGCCACCCCGGCCGCCAGCGCGAGGGCCATCGGAATCAGAAACTTGGCTTGCAGATCGGTCTCGAGAATCATGGGTGCCAGCCCCCCCACCGTGCTGAACGAGGTCAGGATGATCGCCCGGAAACGCCTGCGCCCGCCGTGAATGATGGCGTCAAAAAAGCGCATTTTGAGCGCCAGGTTTTCATTGATCCGTTCGATCAGCACGATGGCATCGTTGACCACCACCCCCGTAAGCGCCACCATGCCGAAAATACTCATCAGGGAGAGATCGTATCCCAGCAGATAATGCCCGACGACCGCGCCAATGATGCCAAAAGGCACGGTGAAGAGGATCACGAACGGCTGGGCGTAGGAGCGGAAAATGGTGGCCACGATGATAAAAATCCCGATCACCGCGATGGGAAAACCCACCTTGAGACTGGCGAAGGATTCACCCATTTTTTTCTTCTCGCCCTTTTGGGCCACAAGCAGGCCGGGGTACTGACGTTCGAGCTGGGGAAAGAAATGGGCCGCCAGTTCGTTGAAGATTTCGTTGGCGTTGGCTTTGCTGGTGTCCACATCGGCACTGACCGCCACCCGACGCATGCCATCCGTGCGGGTAATGGTCGAGTAACCCGGGCTGAACTGCACCTCGGCCACCGACAGCAGGGGCACCTCAAGGCCCTCGGGAGTGCGGATACGGATATTTTCGATATCGGTGATACGGCGCCGTTCATCCGCGCTGTAGCGCACCTTGACGCGAATGTCATCCCGGCCGCGCTGCAACCGCAGGGCCTCGTCCCCGTAGAAGCCGGCATAGACCTGGCGGGCCAGATCGTCCACCGTCAGGCCCAGCACGCGGGCCTCGGGTTTAAGCCGCAGACGCATCTCGTTCTTGCCAGGTGCAAAATCGGAGCGGATCTGATAGACGCCGTCGAACTTGCGCAGTTGCTGCATGAGGGCTTCGGAGGCCGTCAGAATCTTGTCCATCTCGCGGCCCTGAATCCAGATCTCGATGGGGGCGCCCGGCGGCCCGGCCTCCATGCCGGTGAAGGTCAGGGATTTGATCCCGGGAATGACCCCGACCGCTTTTTCCCAGGCGACCATCAGGTCCCGCGAATGGATCCCGCGGTCTTCCGAATCCAGCAGGATCCCCTGCACGGCGCCGAAATGCGGACCGCTCGAGGGCCAATCCTCGAGGGTTTGGCCCACGAGGGCCAGACGGTGCTTCACGAGCGGATCCCCGCTGCGGGTGGTGTACTGCGCTTCCAGTGCGATCAAAGCGTCCTCGACTTGACGCACGGCGCGGCGCGTGACATCCGGCGGGGTGCCGTTGGGGTATTCAACGGTCGCCGTCATGACAAAGCCGTCCAACTCGGGGAAGACCTCGAATTTGAGGATGCCCCCCATGAGCAGACCGACGGCGACCAGCAATACGCTCACGGCGGAACATAGCGATACGTAGCGCCAGTTGAGCGTCATGCTCAAAAACGGGGTATAGACCCGGTCAACGAACCATTCCATGCCGCGGCTGGTGGTTCGTTGCACCACCTCCAGGCGCTGGAAAAGCTTGTCCGACTTGGTGGGCGGTCGGTTCGGATCGGGAAGATGGCTGAGGTGGGCCGGCAGCAGGAAAAGACATTCCACCAGAGACACTGCCAGGCAGGCAATCACGACCATGGGCAGGATGGCGATGAATTTGCCCATGATGCCGCTGATAAAGGCGAGCGGCAGAAAGGCCACGACCGACGTCACCACGGCGGCCACCACCGGCAGCCCGACCTCATGGACCCCGTCCACGGCGGCCTGCAGGGGCGGCTTGCCGGCTTTACGGTGAAAGTAAATGGCCTCCCCGACGATAATGGCGTCGTCCACCACGATGCCCAACACCATGATGAACCCGAACAGCGACACCATATTGATGGTTCCCCCAATGGCCCACATGATCGCCAGGGCCCCGGAAATCGAAACGGGGATTCCCATGCCGCCCCAGAAACTGAGCCGGACGTTCAAGAACATCCAGAGCAGCAAAAACACGATCATCAGCCCGATGATCCCGTTTTTAAGAAGCAGGTTGATACGCGCCTGCAACATATGGGTATTGTCATAAAGAATTTTGAGATGGGTCTCCGGGGGGATCTGCTGCCCCTTGCCTTCCACATAGCGCTTGACCGCCGCGGAAATGACCAGTGCGTCTTCTTCTTTGGTCTTGTAGACGATCAGGATGACCGACGGGACGCCGTTGATGGTGGCCTGGATGGGATCTTCGGCGAAGCCGTCCACGATGCGTGCCAGCCGGTCGAGGGTGATGATCTCCCCCCCGGGCTTGGCCACCACGACGATAGTGGCCAGCTCCTTGCCCGTATACTTGCGTCCCATGGTCCGCACGCGGATTTCCTCGCCTTCGGTGCGGATCGTACCACCGGCCAGATTGAGATTGCTGCGGCGCACCGCCGCCGTCACCTGGTCGAAGTTCAGTCCGTATTCGCGCAGACGCTGTTCGCTGACCTCGATGGCGATCTCGTACTCGCGCGTCCCGAACACCCCCACCTGGGAAATTTGCGGGAGCTGCTGGAGGTCGTCCTTGACCGCCTCGGCCCACTCCTTGAGCCGCCGCTCGTTCATGTCGCCCGACAGGTAGAGCAGCATGACCGGATCCTTGAGCATCAGCTCGCTGATGACCGGTTCTTCGGCATCGACCGGAAATGTGGATATGGCGTCCACCTTGCTGCGCACGTCGGCCAGGACCTTGGCGACGTCATAGTTCTCGCGGACTTCGATCGTGGCGGTGGCCTCGTTTTCCTTGGAATTGGTGGTGTACTGCTTGATCCCTTCCTCGGCTTCGATGGCTTCCTCGATCTTGCGGCTGATGCCCTCCTCCACCTCTTCCGGGTCGGCGCCCGGATAGGGAACGGCAATTGTAATCATGTCCAGCGAAAATTCCGGAAAGGTTTCCCGGATCATGGACAGGGCGGCCATGCCGCCCACCAGAAAGATCATCAGCAGCACGATATTGGCGAAAACCGTATTGCGCGCGAAGGCGGCTAAAAGCGACTTCATGGGGATTCCATTTCAAGAAATCGGATACCGCTGTTCCGTGGTCCGCAGGTTTGTGGGCTTAGGATGGACTTCCGTCGGCGGTGTCCGTCCGATTGACTTCGACCAGGCTGTTCTCCAGCGGGTCGACCAAACGGGTGATGATGACCTGCTCGCCCTCGTTCAGGCCCTCGGCGATGAAGACGCGGTCACCCTGGATGCGCACCACCCGGACACCGACGGTCTTCAACCGGCTGTCGCGCACGACATAAACGGTGTTTTCAAAACTGACCGCCCAGCGCGGCAGCGCCATCACGCCGGACATGATCTTACCGGGGATCTCCACCCGACAGAACATCCCCTCGACGAGCGGGATGCGCTCCGGGGCGCCGGATACGGCCTCGGCCGCGCTGATCCGCACGGCCACCGTCACCGTGCGGGTCTCCTTGTTGAATTCCACCACCCGGTGCAGGGTACCCTGCCAGTGCTGACCGTCTATGGCCTCGGTCCATTTGATGCGACAGGTCACCGGCTCGAGGGCGCCGAACCAGGCCCCGCCCGATGGGGACGCATCGGACTGGAAGCGCAGCCATTGACGGGCATCGCGGCTGTCGATGGGAATATGAATCTCCAGGATGGAATCATCGGCCAGGGTCACGGCCGCTATGCCGGTTTGGACGTATTGCCCCTCTTCAATGGCCACGCTGCGAACGCGCCCCGCGAAAGGTGCGGCGACGACGCAACGCTCTAGCCGGATCGCCGCGATCTCCAAGCGGGCCTGCGACGCTTTGAGACTGCTCTGGGCCTCACGAATCTGGATCGGGTAAAGGGTTACGGCCTGGTCCATCTGGTCGGCCTGGTCCCGGGCGGTGTTGGCCGCCCGCTCGGCGGCGTCCACCGCGGAGCGCGTGCCCACGCGGTCGTTTTCGTAGAGGCGCTTCAAACGGTCGAACTCGGCCTCCGCCAGGCGCTGGCTGCGACGCAGCGTTTTGAGGCGTTGCGCGTCGATGGCGGCCTGCTTCCTGAGGCGCAGAATGGTATTTTGCCACTGCCGCACCGAAGCGGCCGCTTCGCTGTGATCGGCTCGGTAATCGCGCTCGTCGATGCGGAAAAGAATGTCGCCCCGGGCGATGATTTCACCGGCTTCGAGTTGGGGGTGGACCATGACGATGCGCCCCGGAACCTCAGGGGATATGGTCACCACGTCCAGGGCACGGGCTTCCCCGAATCCCGCGATGACCACCGGGACGTCGCGGGTCGAAACTTCCTGGACCTCCACGTGAAGGGGGCGTTCATCCAGACGGGCTTCGGCCGGGGGTTTTTTCATGGATGCCAGGGCCAGCATGGCAACAACGCCGACGAGCAGGACGACGGCGCAGATAATCAGCCGCTGGACGGCTCGGGGGCCTCGATGATTGGATTTGTCAACCTTCATGATGACACGCTCTGGCTTTCCGATGCGTTTCCAAGGTCAGTTGCCTGCCCTGTCGAATTCCGTCGGTTTCGCATCGATGTGGTGCCTTCCGGACCGGTGAGCCGGCACTCTACCGTCCGGTCGTTCATTGCACTCCCAAAGTTACGGCGGGCACCGGGTCGACCGGCGCCCCCCACCCGATCGGCCGGCATTCAGTTCGGGATCTTGGATCGGGCCGCCGCTTCTTCGGCATCCAGCACCCGCTTCAGCCGCTCGAGGACCTCACACCACATTCTGGCCGTCTCGGCGCCGGCTTTTGCCACCAGGCGTTCAAAAGCGTCCAGCAGCACCGCGTTGACGCGTTCAAAATCCT
>CAYMAR010000232.1:0-6394 GCA_964388465.1 uncultured Desulfobacteraceae bacterium | reverse complement strand
TGATAGACGTGGGCCGATCGGATCAGGGTTTTACTGGGCACACAGCCGAAATGCAAACAGTCGCCCCCCAGGGCCGGTTCCTTTTCCACCAGAATCGTCTTGGCGCCCAGTTGCGCCGCACCGGAGGCCACGGTCAGGCCGGCGGCCCCGCCGCCGATGATGCCGAGGTCGTAGTCGTAGCTATTCATGCAAGACTCCTTCGCCCCGGGCCATGTGAACGGCGCGCGGGTGCTGTCTAGCGCCTGTCCAATGACCCGTCGTCGTCAAGGCAACCCTTCTTCAACGGGGAATGCTGCCGACCCAGGCGTGTCCTGAACCCGCCTTCGGCACATTGTTTGAAGAAGCCCAATGGATCGCCGTCCAAGTCCCCCCCGCACCAGTCAAAGATCTTGCCGACGCAAAGGGTTCCGGCCTCCAAGCGATATCGGGCCGGTTCGTTGATGAACCGCCGGGTGGCGTCGTGAGCGCGATGGATATTCGCGTTGAATATCGGTCGGCGGTCGAATTTAAACATGACAGTTGGAACTTATTGGCACGCCAGTCTAAGAATTTAATACCGTTTCACGGAATTGCCACTTCGGCCGTGCCGGTCCGCATCGCATGCCTTTCCGCGGTGCCGCCGCCTCCGGCGAAGCAGCGAACGATTGCAATTTCGGGCCATTTTGCATATCGTACCCCATCTCAACACCGGAGCGGGATGCGAAATGAAGAAATTTATAGCGGAACACCCCTACACCGTGACCAGCGGCGTCTTTATCGTCCTGATCACCTTCGGTTTCCTCTTTCTGCACTGGCGCAGGGACGAATACGCCTTCGCCCTGCTGCTCTTCTTCATCGTCACCTTGGGCATCCGCCTCGACGACATTTCCCGCCAGATCGGCATCGGCATCGATTCACCGACCACGCTGGCCGAGAAAAACGACCGGGTGATCAACCTGATGCAGCAGATTCAGCAGGGTCTCAAGGAAACCAATGCCCGGCTGGCCGAAATACAGGCGGCCCTCGAACGCCGGGGTGCCCCGTAGCGGCCGCCGGTTTTAAGCCCCGTCCCCGCTTGACGGCGGGTTGACGATGTCCGCACGTCCAAGGCCCTCCACCATGCGCCTGGAAAAAGTACTGGAAATTCTGGACCGGGAAGCCGTCGACGGCACCCCGGCGGAACTCGACGTCCTGTGCACCCGCATCGGCGATCTGGTGCGCATGAACGGCGAGGACTGGGTGAAAGCCGAGCGCGAGCGCCTGCTGCGCGAATGGGATGCCATCCTTAAAATGAAACTGATCCGTTGAACCGACGGAAAGCGATCCCGTGCCTGCCGGGGCCGGTCCATTCACCGCTCACCCCCATCGGCCTCCACACCGCATGAAAAGCATTGGAACGGCTTGGGTGCCGACCACACCGTCCGTTGGAGCCGCCACGGTCGTCGCGGGCGCACCGTCTTGACTTTTTGGCGCCAAACCATAAAATGTCGCTTTCGTTCAGCGACAACCCCCCTGCCGAACCCTGGGCGCACGCTCATGGGGATGAGGAGAAGCGAATGATACAGGTCGAGGACCTTACCAAATTTTACAATGATTTCTGCGCGGTGGACCGCATCAGCCTGGACATCCCCAAAGGCGAAATCATGGGCCTGCTAGGACCCAACGGGGCCGGCAAGACCACGACTTTGCGGATGCTGACGGGCTATTTCAAACCCACCTCGGGTAGGATCCGCATCAAGAATCACGACGTCGATGAACAACCTGTAGCGATCAAAGGGCTGATCGGCTACCTGCCCGAGTCGGCCCCGCTGTACCCCGGCATGATGGCCTACGATTACCTGAGCTATATTGCCGATATCCGCGGCCTGCGGGGCGATGCCAAGGCCGGACGGCTTCGCGACCTGGCGGAGCGCTGCGGCCTGCACGAAATCATGCACAAGACCATCGGCGAGCTCTCCAAGGGTCTCAAACAGCGGGTGGGCCTGGCCCACGCCATGATGAGCGATCCCGAAATCCTGATCCTGGACGAGCCGACCTCCGGCCTCGACCCCAACCAGATCGTCGAAATCCGCGACATCATCCGGGCCATCGGGCAGGAGAAAACCGTCATTCTCTCGACCCACATCCTCAGCGAAGCCGAAGCCACCTGCGACCGCATCGTGATCATCAACAAGGGGCGCATCGTGGCCGACGACAGCACCGCCAACCTCAAGACCAGCGCCAGCGGCACGGGGCAGATCGACCTCAGCCTGCAGAATGCCGACGAAGCCGATGTCCGTGCCACGCTGGGGGCGCTCGACGTCGTAACAGAGGTGACCACGCGCGCCGAGGCCGACAACGGTGTCGTGGACGTCACCCTGGCGTGCCGCCGCGGCAGCGACCCGCGGGCCGCGATTTACGCGGCCGTCAAGCAAACGGACTGGATCCTGCTGGCCTTCATCCAGCAGGCCCGCGATCTCGAATCGATCTTCCGCGAATTGACCAAGGAGAACTGAAATGCAGCAGGTCGTGTTCATCCTTAAGAAAGAACTCCAGGATTTTTTCATATCCCCGATCGCCTACATCGTCATGGCCGTGTTCCTGCTGGTGACCGGGTGGCTGTTTTTCTCGGCCTTCTTCATTTTCGACCAGGCCGACATGCGCAACTTCTTCAATCTGCTGCCCATGACCTTCGCTTTCGTCGTCCCGGCCATCACCATGCGCCTCTTCGCCGAGGAGCTCAGCACGGGGTCCTATGAGACCCTTCTGACGCTGCCGGTCACCTTCCGCGACATCATTCTGGGCAAGTTCCTGGCCGGCGTCGCCATGGTGGCGGCCCTGCTCCTGCCCACGCTTTCCTATCCGATTTTCATCGGTTTCATGGGCGCCCTCGACTGGGGCCCGGTCATCGGGGGATACGTCGGCGCCCTGTTCATGGGGGCGGCCTTCACCGGGGTGGGCCTTTTCGCCTCGGCCCTGACGCGCAACCAGATCATCGCCTTTATCACCGGGGCGGTCATCTGTTTTGCCCTCACGACCATCGAACGCATGCTGTTCTTCGTGCCCGGTGTGCTGCTCAAGATCGTCAGCCAACTCGGCGCCAGTCTGCATTTCCAGAACATCGCCCGGGGCATCGTCGACTCCCGCGATTTGATCTATTTCATGAGCGTCGCCTTTTTGGGGCTGTATGCCGCCCATCTCGTAATGCAGGAGAAAAAATAAGGAGCTGACATGGCGGTTCGTCGATCTGAAAAATATTTCAAGTTCTTGATTTATCTGGTGGTGATCGTGCTGCTCAACGTCGCCGGGCAGACCCTGTTTTTCCGTTGGGACCTAACGGGCAACAAAATCTACTCCCTTTCGGAAACCAGCCGGGAAGTGGTGGCCACCCTCAGGGAGCCCCTGACGATCAAGGTCTTTTTCACCAACAATCTGCCGGCGCCCCACAATAACACCGAACGCTACCTGCGCGATCTGCTCGAAGAATATGCCCTGAACGCCAACCGCAATTTCAACTTCACCTTCTTCGACGTCAGCCCTCAGGAGGGCAATATCGGCCTCCAGGCCGGGGCCAACCAGCGAATGGCCGACGACTACGGCATCAATCCCGTGCAGATCCAGGTGATCGAAGAAGACGAGGTCAAATTCAAACGGGCCTACATGGGGCTGGTCATCATCCACGGCGACGTGGTCGAGCGCATCCCGACCATCACCACCACCGACGGACTGGAATACAAGCTGACCACCGCCATCCAGAAACTCAACAACAAAACAAGCGCCCTGCTGAACCTGAACGAAAACATCAAGGTCCGGCTCTATCTTTCCTCCTCGCTCGACAAGGTCGCCCAGTACATGGGGCTCGACACCCTGCCGTCCTTCGCCCGGCGCCTAGAGGAAATCATTGCCCCTCTCAACCAGCAGGTTTACGGCAAGCTCGACTATGCCCACATCGACCCGAGCACAGACGCCCAGGGTGCCGAAGCCGCAAGAGCCGCCAATATCATGCAGGTCAACTGGCCCGACATCCCCCAGGCCAATATTGCCGCCGGGAACGGCATGATCGGGCTCACCATGACCTTCGGGGAGAAGCGCATCACCACCCCGCTGCTGAGCGTCTTTCGACTGCCCATCGTCGGCACCCAGTACCAGATGACGCCGGTCGAAGACATGGAGAACATCATCAACGAGAACATCGAAGCGTTGGTGGACATCAACGCGAAGATCGGCTACCTGGTGAGCCACGGGACCCACCTGCTCAGCGCCGGCGCCCCCACGGGCGGCCCGGCGCAGAGCCCGCTGGGTACATTCATGACGCTGCTCTCCGACAGCTATTCCATCAAGCGCATCGATCTAAAGGAAGACCCGATCCCGGCCAGCCTGAAAGTCCTGATCATTGCCCGGCCCACCGAGCTTTTCACGGACTACGACCTCTTCCAGATCGACCAGGCCCTCATGCGCGGCACCCGCCTGGTGCTTTTCCTCGATGCCGTCGGCGACAGCACCCCTCCCGGCCAGCCGGTGTTCCGCCAGCAGCCGCAGTTCGGCCCGATCGAAACCGGCCTGGAGAAACTCCTGGCGAGTTACGGCGTCAAAATCCGGCCCTCGATCGTCCTGGATGAAAATTGCTTTCGCCAACGCCTCGCGGGCGACATGGGCGGCGGGGACCGCCCGATCTACTTCGCCCCCATCATTCAGAGCGCCAACATCAACGCGGACGAGCCCTATCTCAAGAACATCCGCGGGCTGATCGCCCTCAAGATGTCGCCGCTGGAACTGGACGAAGCGCGCCTGAAGGCCACCGGTGTTCAGGCCACGCGCCTGTTTTCCTCCTCTCCGCAGTCCTGGGAAATGAGCGAACGCATCACCCTGGATCCGATGGCCATCGGGGAGCCGCCGCCCGCGGAAGACCAGCAGCAGTTTCACCTGGCCTATCTGCTCAAGGGGAGCTTCCCCAGCTATTTTACGGGCCAGCCCGTTCCAGAGAAACCGGCCCCCGCCGAGGCGCCGGGCGATGACGCGGCGGAGAGCGATATACCGCCGGACAATGCGGCGTCCGAAGCGGAAGCGCCCGATCTGAATGCCATCGAGAGCGCTCCCGCGCGCCGCGACCGGGGCGAGCCTTCCCAGATTTTGCTGGTCGGCTCCAGCGATCTGATCCAGGATACCATCCTGGAGGCCGGGGGACGCAGCCCGAACTCCATGTTCGTCATGAATGTCATCGATTATTTGAACGATCGTCTCGGCGTGGCGGAAATGCGCAGCAAGGAGCAGCGCTTCAACCCGCTCGAGGAGACGGATATGGCCACCCGGACGATGACCAAGGCCTTCAACGTGATCGGGATTCCGCTCCTGGTGGTGGTTTTCGGCCTTGTGGTCTGGCTGCGGCGCGCGGCCCGCAAGAAGCGCATCCAGGCCATGTTCACGTCGTAACACCGCTGCCGTTCGGCATTTGAAGGGAACCCAAGCGAAAAAACGCCCAAACCCTCGCGAGGTTGACGATGAAGCTCAAGAAAGAATATCTGCTGCTGGGAATCGTGATCCTGGCCCTGGGGTTGTACCTGTTTTTCAATCAGCGGGACCAGGTGCACTATACGCTGCCGGAGACACCCCGCCTGGAGACCGCGGACATGACCCGCATCGAAATCGAGAAGCCCGGGGGCCATCTCTCCCTGAAGCAGGTCGACGGGACATGGCGCGTGACGCCCGGCGACTACCCCGCCGACAGCGGCCAGGTGGCGCCCATCCTAAGCGCCATTGCCGAACTCACGCTGACCGCGCTGGTGTCCGAAACCCAGAGCTTCGCCCGCTATGACCTGAGTGCGGATCGACGCATCGACGTCCGGGCCTACAGCGGGGACACACTCGTGCGCCGCTTCGCGGTGGGCAAGGCCGCCGGCACTTTCCGCCACACCCACGTCCTGGTCGGCGAGGATCCAAACGTCTACCACGCCGCCGGCAGCTTTCGATGGACATTCGACAAATCTGTCGACGACCTGCGCGACAAAACCGTCTTGGCCCTCGACCGCAGCGCGATCACCGCCATCGGCCTCACCACCGAAGGACAGCAGATCGTCGTGGAGAAGCAGCCGCCGGCCGCGGAGCCCGCCGCAACGGGCAAAGACACACCGGCATCCCCCCCGCCGGCCACGGGGCCGGCGGATGCCACGGAAGAACCCCGCTGGGAAACGGCTGCGGGCGAACCGGTCGATGCCGCGACGGTGGACCAACTGCTCTCCGCCCTCGACCCGCTCAAGTGCAGCGCCTTCCTGGCGGACGGCGAGCCGACGGCCGCAGACGTCCCACGCTATCGCCTGGAACTTAAAGGGGCCGAGACCCAAACCCTGGAAATCTTCAGCCCGGCCGCGGAGCCGGCCGCCGATTACACCGCGCGCTCATCCGACAGCCCTTATCCTTTCAAACTGTCCGAGTTCGACGT
>CAYMAR010000231.1:0-6413 GCA_964388465.1 uncultured Desulfobacteraceae bacterium | reverse complement strand
TCCCCCGGGCAAGCAGCCGGGGCGGCAGCTGAAACCGCCGCCGATTCCGAACCTTGTATGTAATGACAATAAATAGAAAGCAAGCTACTGAGATTAGCATCACGTCGTGTAAAGCGGTGTGGCAGACCGTCCGAACCTAGGTTTTTAAGACCGTGTTAAAGCACGGGTCGCCACACCATCACCTGATTAGCCCGAACAATGGCCAGGACCTAAACAGTCCGCATGTCACAAGGCCGGGAGATGAGGTACGACCATGGACTCAGAGGCTTATGTCGGTGTTGACGTTTCCAAAGATCGTTTAGATGTCAACGTGCTGCCCAACCATGATGCGCATCAATTGACCAATGACGATGCGGGCATCATCCGGTTGATCAAACTGTTGAAAAAGGTGGCGCCCAAATTGATTGTATTTGAGTCCACTGGAGGCTTAGAGATGCCGGCCGTCAGTGGCCTCATTGAACATCAGCTGCCGGTCGTGGTGATTAACCCTCGCCAGATTAGAGATTTTGCCAAAGCCACCGGCAGACTGGCCAAAACCGACGCCATCGATGCCGAAATCATCGCCCGCTTTGCCCGTGATGTGCGCCCCGAGCTGCGCCCCGTAAAAGACGAGCACACGCAACTGCTGTCGGCCTTAAATGCCAGGCGTAAACAAATCGTTGACATGCTGGTGGCTGAAAAAAACCGGCTGCATACGGCTCACAAGAAAAACCAAAAGAGCATCCACAAACACATCCAGTGGCTTGAAAAATCACTGGTCAGCATCAACGATGATATCGACAAAACGATCAAAAAGAGTCCGTCCTGGCGTGAAAATGATAAGATCTTACAAAGCTTTAAAGGCGTTGGCCCGGTGGTGTCGGCCACGTTGCTTTGTGATCTGCCGGAGCTGGGCACTTTAGACCGCAAGAAGATAGCGACCCTGGTCGGTGTGGCGCCGCTCAACTGTGACAGTGGGCGCTATCGCGGAACGCGTCGTATCAAAGGCGGCAGAGCCAATGTGCGGCGGCAATTGTACATGGCAGCGGTTGCGGCGGCTCGTCATAACACGGCAATCAAAGAATTCTACAACCGATTGATTGAGGCCGGCAAACCGCCCAAACTGGCATTGACCGCCTGTATGAGAAAGATCCTGACAATTTTAAACGCGATGATGAGAAATCAATCCTATTGGATTGCACCATCTTGATTTTCTATTGACCCGAAACACAGTGGCTTTAACCCGCTAACTTTCGGCTGCACGCACGCCCCGGCCTCTCGCCGCCCACGATGCGCTTTTCAAGCGCATCGCCAAAACACCGCCCATCTTTGGGATGGGTGCGATCTAACGGGTTAGCTGCCGGTATTTGATGCGTTTGGGCACATCGGCGTCGGCGCCCAGGCGTTCCCGGCGCGCGGCGGCGTAGTCGCTCCAGTTGCCTGGGGTGAAGATCACCCGGCTGTCGCCCTCGAAGGCCAGGACGTGGGTGGCGATGCGGTCCAGGAACCAGCGGTCGTGGCTGATCACCACCGCGCAACCGCCGAAGTTTTCCAGGGCCTCCTCCAAAGCCCGCAACGTGTTCACGTCCAGGTCGTTGGTGGGCTCGTCGAGCAGGAGCACGTTGGCGCCTTGGCGCAGCATCTTGGCCAGGTGGACGCGGTTGCGCTGGCCGCCGGAGAGGGTGGCCACCTTGCGCTGCTGCTCGCCGCCCGAGAAATTGAAGCGGGCCACGTAGGCGCGTGAGTTGACCATCCGGCCGCCCAGCTCGATCTGTTCGTCGCCGCCCGTGATCTCCTCCCAGATGGTCTTGTCCCCGTCGAGCTGGCGTCCCTGATCGACATAGGCCAGGGCCACGGTGTCGCCAATGCGGATCTCGCCACCGTCGGGTGTCTCCTGGCCGGTGATCATCCTGAACAGGGTCGTCTTGCCCGCGCCGTTGGGGCCGATCACGCCGACGATGCCTCCCGGCGGCAGCTTAAATGCCATATCCTCCACCAGGAGTCGCTCCCCGAAGGCCTTGCGCACATCCCGGGCCTCAACCACCACGTCGCCCAGGCGCGGCCCCGGGGGGATGAAGAGCTCCAGGTCTTTTTCCCGGATCGCCGCGGTCTGATCCAGCAGGTCTTCGTAAGCATTGATGCGGGCCTGGCCCTTGGCGCGCCGCCCCTTGGGCGACATGCGGATCCACTCCAGCTCCCGCGCCAGGGTCTTCTGGCGCGCGCTCGCCGCCTTGTCCTCGCGTCGCAGGCGCTCCTGCTTCTGCTCGAGCCAGCTGCTGTAGTTGCCTTTCCAGGGAATGCCGTGCCCACGGTCGAGTTCCAGGATCCAGCCGGCCACGTTGTCCAGGAAATAGCGGTCGTGAGTGACGGCGATCACGGTGCCCGGATAATGCTGCAGGTGGTGTTCGAGCCAGGCCACGCTCTCGGCATCCAGGTGGTTGGTGGGCTCGTCCAGCAGCAGGATGTCGGGCCGCTGCAGCAGCAGGCGGCAAAGGGCCACGCGGCGCTTCTCGCCGCCGGAAATCACTTCCACCGGGGTGTCGCCGGGCGGGCAGCGCAGGGCATCCATGGCCATCTCCAGGCGGGCATCCAGATCCCAGGCGTCCAGGTGGTCGAGCTTTTCCTGGACCTCGCCCTGGCGCTGGATCAGCCGGTCCATGGCATCATCGTCCATGGGTTCGGCAAACTGCATGTTGATCGCCTCGAAGGCCTTGAGCAGATCCACCGTCTCCTGAACACCCTCTTCGACCACCGCGCGGACCGTGCGCGCTTCGTCCACCAGGGGCTCCTGCTCGAGATAGCCCACCGAATAGCCCTCGGAGAGAATGGCCTCGCCGTTGTAGTCCGGCTCGACGCCGGCCATGACGCGCAGCAGGGTGCTCTTGCCGGCCCCGTTGAGGCCCAGCACGCCGATCTTGGCGCCGTAGAAATAGGAAAGGGAGATGTCCTTCAATACCGGTTTTTTTTCGTGGTACTTGGATACGTTGATCATCGAGTAGATGACCTTTTGGGTGTCCGGGCTCATGGCGGATACGTTCCTGTTATTGACGTCTTTCGCGCATTGATCGGCGGTCGGGACTTCCGCGGTCCGCCCGTGTACCACCGATGCGTGTCAAGCCTGCTTTGTTGCACAGGCCGGGCGCGGAGGGCTAATCGGCTGTCACCCCGGTTATAGGCAATGTCGACTCAAAAGAAAACCCCGGGAGGCAGCCGGGTGTCGCATGACGGATGCGGCGCAAGGGTCTCATACGCCTAGATACTGCGATTTGACCTCCTCGGCGCCGGCGAGTTCGTCCGTGCGGCCCTGCCACACCACGCGGCCCTTCTGCATGATGCAGTGGCGGTCGGCGATCTGCATCAGGGCGTCCAGATTCTTGTCGATGATGAGGATGGCGTGGCCGTTGGCTTTGAGCTGGGCCAAGCCCTGCCAGATCTCCCGGCGAATCAGGGGGGCCAGTCCTTCGGTGGCCTCATCCAGGATGAGTAGCCGGGGGTTGGTCATCAGGGCACGCACCACGGCCAGCATCTGCTGCTCGCCGCCGGAAAGCTGGTTGCCGTAATGGTTGAGACGGTCGGCCAGGCGCGGAAAGATGGCAAGGACCCTGTCCAGGGTATAGGGCGCGGCGGACTTCAACCGGTTGGCGGCCGTGGCCACCATATTTTCGTAGACGGTCAGGTTGGGGAAAATCTGCCGGCCCTCCGGCACGAGCCCGATACCCAACCGGGCGATGGCATGGCTGGGCAGGTGGTGGATGTCGGTACCGTCGAAGACGATGCGCCCGGCGCGCACCGGCGTCAGCCCCATGATGGAACGCACCGTGGTGCTCTTGCCCATGCCGTTGCGGCCCAGCAGGGTGACCACCTCGCCCTCCTGAACTTCGAGACTCACGCCGAAAAGGGCCTGGCTCGGGCCGTAAAAGGTTTCGATGCCCTCGACGGTTAGCACGCGTCTTCTCCGCGATGGGTGTCTTCGTCGCCCAGGTAGGCCTGGCGCACGGCCGGATCGCAGCGGATTTCCTCCGGCGGGCCGCTGGCGATGACCTGCCCGTAGACCAGTACCGTGATCCGGTCGGCCAGGGCAAACACCGCCCCCATGTCGTGCTCCACGAGCAGGATGGTGACCTCGCTTTTCAGGCCCCGGATCAGTTTCGTCAGCTCCACGGCGCCACCCGGTCCCATCCCGGCATAGGGCTCGTCCAGAAGCAGCATCTTGGGCCGGCCGCACAGGGCCATGCCCACCTCGAGCTGCCGCCGCTCGCCATGGGACAGGTTGGCCGCCGGCACCCGACTACGGTGCTCCAGGCCGACACGCGCCATAGCCGGGCCGATTGCGCCGCGGATGACCGGGTCGTCGCCGGCCCGCCGCCAGAAGCGGAAACTGTGTCCGTTGTGGGCCTGGATGGCCAGGGAGAGATTATCGCGCACCGTGAGGTGATTGAAAACCGAAGTGATCTGGTAGGAGCGTGCCAACCCCATCCGCGCCCGTTTGTGCACCCGCAGGTGGGTGATCGGCCGACCGTCGAAATCGATCCGGCCGCGGTCGGGGGCCAGCTCGCCGCTGAGCTGATTAAGCACCGTGGTCTTGCCGGCCCCGTTGGGTCCGATCAGGGCGTGGAGCTCGCCGCGGGTCACCTTCAGGGAAAAGTCTTTCGTGGCCTGAACCGCGCCGAAGCGCTTGCTGAGTGACCGGATCGTTAAGAGGGTGTCAGCCATGGTTGCCGCGGCCTCCTGCAATCCAGCCGTAGATGCCGCGCTTGGCGAACAGAACCACCAGGATGAGAAAGGGCCCCAGATAGACCATCCAGTGCTCGGTGTAGATCGAAAGCAGCTCTTCCATCAGTAGAAGGGCCGCCGCCCCCAGCACCGGGCCGAAAAGGGTTCCCATCCCGCCGAGCAGCACCATCACGAGGATCTCGCCCGAGCGGGTCCAGTGCATCAGCCCCGGGCTGACGTATTCCGTCTGGTTGGTGATCAGCGCGCCGGCCAGACCCGCGCCGGCCCCGGCGATCACGAAACAGACCAGCCGGTAACGGAACGTGGGAAACCCCAGCGACTTCATGCGCCGCTCGTTTTCCTTGCAGCCCCGGACGACCATGCCGAATCGCGAGTTGACCAGACGGTGGGCCAAGAAGAGGAATGCGGCCAGGGCCGCCAGGCAGAGGTAGTAAAACTGCCGGTCGTCGGCGAGATCGACCCCCGGCATCGTATTGCGGGCAAAGAGGCTGATGCCGTCGTCGCCGCCGTAGGCCTCCAGGGAGACGAAGAAATAGTAGAGCATCTGGGCGAAGGCCAGGGTGATCATGATGAAATGCATCCCGCTGGTGCGCAGACTCAGCGCACCGATCACGAGGGCGGCCAGGGCGGCCAGTATAACGGCCAGCGGCCAGAGCACGAGGGCGCTCTCGTGGCCCTCGAGCGTGAAAGGCCATGTGAAGACGGGCGTGCCCTCGAAGCCGTGGACGGACAGGATGCAGACCACGTAAGCCCCGACCCCGAAGAAGGCGGCGTGGCCCAGGCTCACCATGCCGCCGAAGCCCAGCATGAGATCGAGGCTGACGGCGGCCAGGGCGTAGATCAGGATACGGCTGAACAAGGTCACCAGGTAGGGTTCGTCCAGCAGCGCGGCCAGCAGCGGCAGCGCCAGCAGCAACAAACCGCCGCTGGCAATCGCCAGGCTTCGGCGATTCACGAAGTGTTTCCCCACATTAGAAAATGGACAAACCGTATTCAAAGTAAAAGCCTAAAATTCAGGTCGTCTGCTGTCGAACAATTTAATTGACATCTTTGACGGGTTTGTAAAAAGCCCAAGAGCAAGGCGCACAAGTTCCGAGGAACGAGGCGTACACCGGTACGCCGCAGTGACGCGGGACGCCGTGCAACGCCGCTATTGGGTTTTAACAAATCCGTCACCCATGGGCCGGCAGGAGTCCCCTGGGCCGCCACACCAGAACGGCCGCCATGAGCAGGTAGACCAACATCGAAGCCAGCGAGGCGGCCACCCCGTCGGCATAGGCCGGGGAGAAAAACAGGCGCAGCAGCAGGGGCAGGAACGCCCGGCCGAGGGTGTCCACCAGACCCACCAGGAGCGCGCCCGCCAAAGCCCCGCGGATAGACCCGATGCCGCCGATGACGATCACCACGAAGGTGAGAATCAGGATGCTCTCCCCCATCCCGGATTCCACGGCCAGAATCGGACCGGCCATCACGCCGGCCAGGCCGGCCAGCAGAGTTCCCAGGCCGAACACGAGCGTGTAAAGCAAACGGATGTTCACCCCCAGAGCGCCGGCCATTTCCCGGTTGCTGGCCCCGGCGCGGATCTGCATGCCGGTGCGGGTGCGGGTGAAAAGGAGGTAGAGCAGAACGCCCACCAGAATCCCCACGGCAATCACGGCGATCCGGTAGCGGGGATAGGGCACGCCTGGAATCAGTTCGAT
>CAYMAR010000230.1:2621-6463 GCA_964388465.1 uncultured Desulfobacteraceae bacterium | reverse complement strand
AGACCAGAAAACGCTGAAACAGAACGGCAAAGCCCAGAAAGGCGACAAAACCCAGGACATCGGTCACCGTGGTCAATATGATGCTCGAACTCTGGGCCGGGTCGATCCCGATGCGTTTCATCAACAGCGGGATCGACGCCCCGGACAGGCCGGCGAAGAACAGATTGCAGAGCATGCCCAGGCCGATGACGACGCCGAGATAAGGGTTGCCGTGCCAGATCCAGGCCACCAGCGCCGTCACGATACCGATCACGGCGCCGTTGAGCAGCCCCAGCTTCCCCTCCTTCGCGATCAGGCGAAAAATCTTTTCCCGGGGGATCTCGCGCATGACCAATCCGCGCATGACCACGGCCAGGGACTGGGCGCCGGCATTGCCGCCCTGGCCGGCCACCACCGGCAGGAAGACGGCCAGGATCGTCAGCTGGGCGATGATGTCTTCGAACAGGGCCACGACCGCCGCCGCCAGAAAAGCCGTGGCCAGGTTTACGTGCAGCCAGGGCAGCCGTTTGCGCAGCGAAAACGTGATGGGCGAGAAGGCTTTTTCGTCGCCGCCGGCCCCGAACATCTTCTGGATGTCCTGGACGGCCTCTTCCTGGATGCCCTGGATCATGCGCTCCGCCTTGATGATACCCACGATCCGGTTCTCGCCGTCCACCACCGGGGCGGCGAAATATTTGCGCCGCGCCAGCTCGGCGGCGGCTTCCGGAACATCGGTGAAGCCGTGCAGGCTGAAGACGTCCGGGCGGATGACGGCCTCGAGCCGCTGACCGGGTTCGGCCAGCATGAGATCGCGCATGTTCAGCACCCCGCGCAGGCGATTCTCGTCGTCGACCACGTAGGCGTAGGAGGCCGGGAAACGCTTTTTGGCCAGGGCGCGTATCTTGGCGATGGCCTCCTCGGCCCGCAGGTTCTGGTTGAAGGCCAGGAAATTCGTGGTCATGATGCGCCCCACGCTGCCGGCCGGGTATTCAAGGTACTCGCGGATGCGGGCCTGCAATTCGTCGGGCAGGTGCTCCTTGAGGCGCCCGCGCTCCGTTTCCGGCAGGTGCATCAGCAGGGCGCCGGCCAGCGGCGGGTCGAGTCGGGCGGCGAGCTCCGCCAAAAAGCGGTCGTCGGCCTGGCCGAGAAGGTCGGCCGCAAAGTCGATCTGCAGGTTGCCGATGGCGCGCACGGCGTTTTCGACGGGCAGTCCCTGAAAGATCCGGGCGGCGTCCTCCACCGGCAGCTCCTCGAGCAGGAAGGTGGCCGCGGCGACGTCGTGGGCGAAGCTCTTGCGCACGAACAGTTCCAGCGCCTGGTTGTTGCTCATGTGATATCCCTCCGAGAGGCGGTCGCCCGTGACGACGGTCAGCGGGCCAGCGTGATTTTAACCTCGACGTCCGGCCAGCGTCGATCCACGGGATGCAGGGCCGGCGGGGCGATGATCTTGCAGTAGATGACGGTGTCGCTCTCGAGGTTTTCCAGATAGATCGGCGTGGTCATGACCTTGACCAGCTCCTTCGCCCCCGGCGGGGCCAACACCCGGATACGGCCGGGCTGCAGGTCTACGGATTTCAGCGTGCGACCCGCCGGCAGTTTGCCCACCAGCTGGGGCTGGATCGCGATCTCGCGCTCGGTCAGCTCGGCCAGCGTCAGCTCGAGGCTGGCCGGTGCCACGTCCAGGAGCTCGACCCCCCGCGGCAGACGGAAATTTTCGGCCGTGAGTACGAACGTCTGCTTGCCGGCCGCGGCCTTGGCCAGATCGATTCTGGCCCTGAGATTGGTCGGGTCGACCAGGTCGAGATCCGAGCGCGAGCCGCTCAGGTGCAGCCGCACTTCCTGGGCTTTGTCGCCCACCAGCGTCAGATGGGCCGGGG
This sequence comes from uncultured Desulfobacteraceae bacterium, assembly GCA_964388465.1. Lineage (GTDB taxonomy): Bacteria > Desulfobacterota > Desulfobacteria > Desulfobacterales > UBA5852 > JABZFP01. The sequence goes on along the minus strand of CAYMAR010000230.1, from coordinate 4,607 downwards.
AGGCCGTGAACTCCACGGGGACGGTCAGCATTTTCTCCAGCTGTTCGCCCTGGGCGCTGATCAGGGTCGACCAGACGACGACGGCCAGCGCCAGGCTGGCCAGCATCTGAACGGCTGCGGCGCGGCGCAGCCGGCCGCGGGCGATATCGAAGGGATAGGCCGCGGTTTGCTGCCAGTGATCGATGATGGCTTTCACCAGATCGTCGGCCTCCTGGAGCGGGTGCATCGCCCCGCGCTGGAACACGCTGACCTGGCCGCGCTCCTCCGAGACCAGTACGACCATCGCGTCCGATTTTTCGGCCAGCCCCATGGCGGCGTGGTGGCGGGTGCCGTATTCGTCTCCCAGTTGCTGGTTCTGGGACACCGGCAGACGGACGCCGAGCCGGGAGAAGCGCCCCCGCTCGACGATGAGGGCCCCGTCGTGCCCGGGGGAATTCGGGTCGAAGATGCTCCGCAACAGCGGGATGCTCGGCCGGGCGTCCAGGGCATAACCCCCTGAAATCCACTCCTGGATCGGTTCCCGACCCGGAAAGACCACCAGTGCGCCCTGGCGAATTTTGGCCAGTGCGAAAAGGGTGTAGGCGATCAGGCGCGAGACCACGTCGCCGGGGTCGTGGGTCCGGGAACTGCGCACCGAGACCGCCCGCTCGAAGAGTTTGCGCAACTCGGGCTGGAAGATGACGATCAGGGCGACAGCCGCCACCTGGCTGAAATTGCCAAAAACCCACTCGATGCCGCGCAGATCGAGAAGCCGGGCAAGGAGAAAAACGCCCACGGCCACCAGGATGCCGGTGGCGATTTTCCAGGTTCCCAGACGAACCAGGGTCCGGTAAAGCAGGAAAAGACCGGCGGCCATCAGGACGATGTCGAGGACGGCGCGCCAGGACAGCATTGCCGGGACGATCAGGTTTAAACTCAATGCATCCACGCCCTTCTCGTTTCTGTGGGGATGCCGCCCGGCGCGCTATTCTCCGGACGGGCACCTTCTCGTTTTCATCGGGAAAAAGTCGTCGGCTTCACCCATTCCACGGACGCCGGGGCCGCCCGTGGGGTCTGGGGCCGATCGGGGATATACAGGAAGTGATAGTACGCCTTCCGGCGGCCGGCAAGCGATTTTATCGCGGTTACGGGGTCTCGTTGGCGCCCGGTGCACGATCACCCGATGAGGGGGTGTCAAAGATAGGCGTGTTCGTCGTCATGATGCGGGCGGCGGCGCGGCCGGTTCCGGCGCCGCCCCTCGTGATCGTGAAAAGCGTCCGCCATGCGCACCCGGTGCTGGCGGCAGGCGGAGCAGCGGCGGGGGGGATCGAACCCCCGTTGGCGGAATTTTTCCTGGTCGCTGGCACTGAAAGCGAAAGGCTCATCGCATTGCACGCAGTAAAGGGTCTGGTCGTTCATCTTCCTCTCCATGTCGTTTTCGGCCTCTGCTTCGGGCACCGCCTTCCGGAACCCTCGGATGCAGATGGCCAACCACAGATGACCGGGGCCGAAAGATCCCGTTGGTGATGAAACGACCAGCGGCGTCCGTGCGACGGACTTCTCGGCGTTCCCGTCCAAAGCAATGAAAATGCCAACACGCCCATGTAATTTACCTCACGGCGGCCGGTTGCCGGATATCGATCATAACCCTTTGAAAGAAAACAAAAAATATATTTTTTACGCTGGCCAGGGTCTGCGTGGCGGCCGGTCGCCGGCCCGCTGTTCGCGGTCCGGGCGGCGGATTGGGTTGCGATCGGTGGATTTGATCGGAATTCCGGGTGGCTGTCGAAAGAAATTCAGAATTATAAATTCTGAAAATTAATACGTTTAATTTCATATGTTTATATGGATTGGCCGCCCACCTGTGACCAAAAAGGCGCCGCCGCGGCCGAGCGGATCGGAACTCTTCATTCCGAACCTGGGAACTTGCTTGCTAAATCCGCGATTTACGTGACCGTTTGGAATGGCATGTTGGTTGCTATCTGAAATCTATGGCTTTGTCCGTGA
>CAYMAR010000230.1:0-2521 GCA_964388465.1 uncultured Desulfobacteraceae bacterium | reverse complement strand
TATTTGTCTACGGCCTCAACGCCATCCTGGTGCAGCACCAGCTGATCGCCGGTGGACTCACTGGCGCGGCCATCCTGCTCCATCACGTGGTCCCCCGCCTGGAGATCGGCTGGTGGTATCTGCTGTTGAACCTGCCGCTGGCCTGGCTGGGATGGCACCGGGTTGGAAGGCGCTTCATGCTGCTCACGGTCTTCGGCATGGTGTGCTTTTCGCTGGCCGCGGTGTGGGTCAAGCCGCCGGCCGTGGCGATCGAAGATCCCCTGCTGGGGCTTTTGGCCGCCGGCGTCATCTGCGGTCTGGGTGCGGGTTTGATTCTGCGCTCCGGCGGCTCGGCCGGCGGACTCGATATCCTTTCCGTCCATCTCAAACAGCACTTCGGGTTTTCGATCGGTGCCGTGGGGTTTGTCTTGAACGGTCTGCTGCTGGTGATCGCGGGCTGGTTCTACAGCCTGGAGGCGGCCCTGTATTCGGCCCTGTTCCTGTTCGTCTGCAGTCGCGTCGTGGATGCGGTCCTGGCCGGGATCAATCCCTATCGGGTCATGCTGGTGATTTCGGACCGGGCCGAGGCCGTGGGCCAGGCGCTGCTCGGCCAGGACAACTGCCGGATCACCTTCCTCAAGGGCGAAGGCGGCTACAGCCGCGGGGAGAAGAAAGTGATTTACTCCGTGGCCCCGCTGATGGCGATCCCCAGGCTGAAAGCCTGTGTGCTGCGGGAGGACCCGGCGGCTTTCGTGGTCGTGAATGCCGCCTGCGAGGTCACCCAGCGCAAGACCTTTGCCGGCATCAGCCCCGGCGGCAACGCCGCCGGCAGCCACCTGGAGCCGTTATGATCGACGATTGGCTGGAATGCCCGCAGGACCCGGGGAATTTCTATTTGCGGAGCGTGTGCGCCGCTGTTTTTCGAAGCGGCGAAATGCGCTGCTGGTGCCGGACCTGTCCGCATTTTGACAATCCACCGCCCACGCAGGAGGTGCGCCATGCTGACGACAGCGGAATTAATGGCTTTCCGGGATCTTCTTGAACAGCAACTGGACGAGCTGGAGCGCAGGGCCGGCGGCACGGTGAGCGATCTGCTGCTCCAATCGATCGGCGCGGCCGATTTTATGGACCTGGCCGCGATGGACGCGGACCGGGGATGGACCCTGCGCATCCGTGACCGCGAAAGCAAATTGATCCGCAAAATTCGGCAGGCCCTGCGGCGTATCCAGGAGGGGACCTACGGCGAATGCGAAGAGTGCGGCGAGGACATCCACATCGCCCGTCTCCAGGCCCGACCGGTGACGACCTATTGCATTCACTGCAAGACCAAATTGGAGTCATTGGAAAAACTGGGGCGGGCCGCCCGACCGGCCGCCTGAGACAATCAGCGAGGTGAGAAAGATGAAATGGAAATTCTGGCAGAAGGATGAAGCCGACGCCCAGGGCCGTCAATCGAAACTCCCGCGCCCGCGGGATTTGCCCGAGCGGGTGGGTCGCTACCTGGTGGTTGAACTGGGCATGGATCCGGACCAGGTCTGGAATCTCAAGGCGGTCACGCGGCCGCATGCGGAAGGCGGTTCCCGGCATGACATCCGCATTTTCAACCCTGTGGCCGCAGACCATTCCGGTATTTCGATTCGCAACTACGGCTCCCTCGAAATGTATCAGGAGATGATCCTGTTCGAGGGTTGGATTGACAAAAAAAGCAACCAGTTCGAAATCATCACCAAGAAAATAGAAAGGTCCAACGCAGCATGAACAAAAGCGACCTTATCGATCAGATCGCCGCGACACTGGGCGACAGGCGCCAGGCCGCGGCGGCCATGGACAGCCTGCTGGCGCAGATCACCGGCGCCCTCAACAAAGGCGAATCCGTCACCCTGAGCGGATTCGGCACCTTCAGACGCGTCCGGCGCAAGGCGCGCCAGGGCGTCAATCCCCGCACCGGCGGGAAAATCAGGATCGAGGCCCGCCAGGTGGCCCGCTTCAGTCCAGGCACGCGCCTGCAGAAAGCCGTGAATTGATCCGGCCGAAGGACTTCCGTTCTGCAGGGAAATCGGCAGGGGGTGTTCACCATGGTGGGCATCCCCTGTCTTTTCACAGCCGCTCCGACAATCGATGCCTGGTCGAGGACTGCCAGTACCCCAATGCACAACCACGCTCGAAGGTTCGGCATATATGACGGCGAAAAATCGATGTACGACCTGCGGTGCCTGCTGCGCTTGTTTTTCGGTGATCGTGGGGACCGACGAGATCAAATCCCCCAAGGGGGAATATCGCCTACCGCTTGATCTCATCGTACCCTTGATAAAGAACCGATATGCCATGCAGGGCAGGCAAGGTAAAATCAAACGCTGTGCGGGCTTGAACGGTCTCGTCGGTCAGACCGTCTGATGCACGATCTATGACAGCCGTCCGGCCAGCTGTCGCGAATTCAGGGCCGCCTGGGAGGCGGGTGCCGTCAATGCCAAATGTGATCTGGCCCGCGCCGCATATGGCTTGTTTGCATTCAGTGTGTTCTGAACCACCGTTTTGCATCTGA
>CAYMAR010000229.1:3662-6467 GCA_964388465.1 uncultured Desulfobacteraceae bacterium | reverse complement strand
CCCGGTGCAAGACCAAATAGAGGAGCGTTCGAGGGCGGCCCGTCCGAGCTCCCGGGTAGGTCGCAGGAGGCGGCGGGCAACCGTCGCCCGCAGATGAATGATCGCCGTCCGGTTCCGGGCAACCGGGATCGGAAACAGAATTCGGCTTATGGGCTGCTCTGGCCGTTTCCAATGGGTTCGGCCCATCGTGGCCGGATTTTCCCCAACGTTATCGATCGGAACGAGCATGCAAGTGGAACCGACGGGCGCCATCTCCTATCAGGAGAAAGTGCGCATTTTCTCCCATGACTATCTGAAGTGTTGTATCTACATCTCCCAGGCGCGCGACCAGCGGTTGATCTTTACCAAAAAACTTTATTCCAAGTTGATCGGCATCACGCAGCTGATGGAAGACTTCTTGGACTTCCATGGCGCCAAAAACAATACAGACTGGTTTTACTACCGTGAGCTTACGGCGGCCGTTCGGCACCTCAGTCTGGGGGCTTACTCCCAGAAGCATATTGCCAACCGGCTAGTCTTCTACGATCTTCCGGACGCCGACGCCTTTGCCGTTCAAGGCGAAAAAACCCTGGAATTTCTAAACACCTGCTTGATCAACCTGGCCCCGGCCATCATGGAAGAGGCCCGGCGGCTGGACATCCCTCATCCGGAGCGGGGTTTCGACCCGGCCATGTTTCCCAGCATTGCCTCAGCGGAAATGCTGGCCTATGACATCGACGACGAGAGCAAGGATCTGCAGAAGCAGTATATCGTCAAGATCGCCAGTGAATTTTTGAGCATTGGTCAAAAATTCGACCAGCTTGGATTCTTCGAACCCTATCCTCTGGAAAAAATCCTGACGATTGTTCCCGACAAGGTCAACGAAGTCCAGGTGCGGCGATTTGAGATGTTGGTTCACAATCTGCAATCGGCCTTTGACTCCTACGTCATACACGGCGGCTACCGTTACGGCAACCGCAAACTCAAGCAATTGCGCAGTCATTTCTCGGTGGTGTTTCATCTTTTGCAGCTGACCGGACGGCTTTTGCATTTCTACGAACGCCACCAGCACGCCACCAGCTTCAAAAACATCTACCAGCAGGTTCAGGATCGCCTGTCTGAGCTCATCGACCCGGAGGCGCTGTTGGACCGCACGATCAACTTCGGGCTTTTCTACGCCTGTCATTTTCTGAATACCGGCAAGGCGCTGGCCAAAGAAATTCTCAACGCCAATATCGAACGCGGACGAATCACGGTGGGCATTCCCGTTAAATTGGGCTTTCACAGCCGGCCCAGTTTGCTGGTCGCCAAAATTGTTCAGCATTACGGGGGTCAGGTTGAATTGTGCATCGCTGAAGACCGCTTCGACGCCAGCAGTGTACTGGATATTCAGTGGGCCGGGGGAAAAATCAACAAGGAGAATATCACCGAAGTGACGTTCGAAGGTGACACGCGGGCCCTCAATGATATTGAAATTCTGGCCGGCGTCAATTATGGCGAAGACACCATGGGCAAAGGCGTACCGCTACCCAAAGAACTACTCTACCTGCGCTGAAGGAAGAAGGCCGCCCGTGATATCCCCTGGTCCGACATGGCGCCGATCATTGGCCGCCCAACCCGGATGGCCCCCATGAACTGGGCCATCATCGTTGCGGCTGGAAGCGGCCGACGCATGGGCGGCGGTGTGCCCAAACCCTACCGCCGCCTCGGTGGACGGCCCATTCTGGGTCGTACCCTGGAGGCGTTTCACCAGAGCGCGTGCTTTGAAGAAATTATCCTGGTGGTGGCGTCCGGGGACATGAACACCTGCCGTCGTCAAGTGATTGCCCCCCTTGGCATGGAAGACCATGTCCGAGTGGTCGCCGGCGGCAGCGAGCGCCAGGAAAGCGTGTACGCGGGGCTCGGGGCCTGCCGCGGGCAGGATGATGACTTGGTCTTGATCCATGACGGGGTTCGTCCGCTGGTTACGGTGGATCTTCTCCAGGCCTGTCTGGCGGCCGCCACGGACCATGGCGCGTGCATCCTGGCCGTGCCGTCTTCCGACACACTGAAACAGGGCCTGCCGGACGGCCGCATCATCAAGACCCTGCCCCGCAATGCCGTCTGGCAGGCCCAGACCCCGCAGGCCTTCAGGCTGGACTTGATCCGGACCGCGCACCGGAAAGCCCGCCGGGAAGGCTTCCGGGCGACCGACGACGCTCAACTGGTCGAACGTTTAGGGACGCCCGTGTTTATCGCGCCGGGCAGCCGCAGCAACATCAAGATCACCTGCCCGGAGGACCTCGTTCTGGCCGAAGCCATCTGGCAACTCCGCCGCCGACATTGAGAATGGGAGGATCACGATCAGGTGGCCGCTGGTGCCCCCGACAGGAAGGCTTCGATGGCGTGCACGGCATCTTCGGGCGTGGCCACCCGGCGCAGGCGACCGCTGGCGACATAAGCGGGGAAAGTGCGCTCCAAGTCGAAATCCAACAGGACCACGGGGCGTCCGTGTTTTAACGCCAGGGCCACCTCGGAAACGGTGCCGGCCCCGCCCCGGCAGGCGACGACCACGTCGCTTGAGAGGGCGTTGATGTAGTTACGGCCGCTGCCCATACCGGTCAGCACCGGAATCTGGATAAACGGCGACAAATGGCGACGGTCGGCATCCGGCAGCACACCCACCGTGAGACCGCCGCCTTCGCAGGCCCCCCGGGCGGAAGCCTCCATGATGCCGGCGCAGCGGCCGCCGTTGAGCAACACCCACCCCCGGGCGGCGATCAGCCGGCCCAAACGGTAGGCCTGGGCTTCCTGAGCGGCGTCAGCGTCCCCGCCACCCATGACACC
>CAYMAR010000229.1:0-3562 GCA_964388465.1 uncultured Desulfobacteraceae bacterium | reverse complement strand
GAAACATGGAAATGGCAGGTATGCAAGCGCAAGCCCCCCCCAATCGACAAGACGGTGAAGCTTTTCTCCAGCAACTGCGAACGACTTTTGCGCAAATGCCAAACGACATCCCGCTTCTGCTGTTCACCGAGCGAACACAGGACGATGTCTTCGCCCAGGCCAACCGCCAGGTAATCCGTGCCTTCCGTGAGTTGACCGACCGCATCACACTGCGCGAATACGGTCTGGATCACGACAAAGCGCGCGAGCTCAACGTCACGGTCGCGCCGACCCTGGTAATCGCCCCGGACAGGTACAATATCCGCTGGATTGGTGCTCCCATGGGAGAGGAAGCCCGGACATTTCTTGAGCTGATGCTACTGGTGGGCTCGGGACAGAGCAATGCCAGCGATCAGTCCCTCAAGGTCCTGGAACGGATCGACGGCCCGCGCAACGTCAAGGTCTTCATCAGCCCGTCCTGTCCCTATTGTCCCCAGGAGGCGGTCAACGCCGCCAAGGCGGCCGTGGCCCGTCCCGACCTGGTCTCTGTGGAACTGGTCGATATCCAGTGCCGACCCGACATCGCGCAACAGTACGCGGCCCACAGCGTCCCGGTGGCCTACGCCAATGAGACCCTCATCGGTCAGGGCGCCCAGGCCGAAGAGGTGTTCATGAGCTCGCTGCAAAAACTCGAGCCGCAGACGATTTTTATCCCCGATGTGGACGCCGAGGTGGTGGAAACCGACCTGACGATCGTGGGCGGCGGGCCGGCCGGTCTGACCGCGGCCATTTATGCCGTTCGCAGCGGTCTCAAGACCGCTCTGGTGGAAGCCGATGCGCTCGGCGGTCAGGTGGCCCTGACACCGATCGTCGAGAACTATCCCGGCTTCACCCAGGTGGGCGGCAAAACCCTGGTGGATATCATGGTCAACCACGCCCTCGAGTATGTCCAGATCTTTCAGGGCGAGAAGGTGATCGACATCAAACCGGGTACACCGCACGAGGTGCTGACCACCCGGCGGCGTTTCATGACCAAAACCATCCTGCTGGCCACCGGCGCCAGTCACCGCCATCTGGGCGTACCGGGTGAGTCGCGCCTGAACGGGCGCGGCGTCAGCTACTGCGCCACCTGCGACGGACCGTTGTTCAAAGGCAAGAAGGTCGTCATGGTCGGCGGGGGCAATTCCGCCGTGACCGAAGCCCTCCATCTTCACCACATGGGCGTGGACGTGACCCTGGTGCATCGCCGTGACCAGTTGCGGGCCCAGGAGCATCTGGGCAAAAATTTAAAGGAAACCGGCATCCCCGTGCTCTGGAACACGGAAGTCAAGGATATTCTGGGTGAAGAGCGGGTGAGCGCGGTCGAGTTGATCAACAACCAGACCAACGCGATCTCCACCATGCCGGTGGACGGCGTGTTCCTGGCCATTGGCTACGAGCCGGCGGTCGAACTGGCCCAGAAGGTCGGCATCGAACTCAACGAGGACGGCTATATCGCCCGGGACGCCAAACACCGCACCAACATCCCCGGAATCTACGTCGCCGGTGATGTCGAGGGCGGTTACAAGCAGATCGTCACGGCCACCGGCATGGGATCCGAGGCCGCCATGACGATCTTCGAAGATCTCATCAACCCATACTGGCAGCAGGATTCCTGATCGCACACCCCTCAAGCGAGACACCGCGCCCGCCCGGAATGCCACTCCGCGGCGGGCGCTAGCGAAGCATGTGGTCGGCCCGTAGACCGCAACCCGGTCGATCGTCTCCCGCCTGTCCTTTCGTTTTCATCCCCGTTTCCGATGAAGAGAGGAGCGTTTGGCATGCCGCGATGGAATGGTTTGGGTCGGTTGGGTGTGCTGGTGATTGTCGGTATCCTGATGGCCGCTCTGCCCGTGTCGGCCGACAGCTCTTCATCACCGAGCGAAACAATCCTATTTCCGAAACCGCTGGATAGTTACGGCGACATGGTCGGTGACGGACTGGGAACGATCATCGCCAACCGCATCCGTCAGGAGCCCTTCAATCTGGTGGCCACGGTCATTTTTATGGCCGCTATCCTCCACACATTTTTGACCAGCCGCTTCATGGCCATCGCCCGCCGCTGGTCCCGGCAGCACCAGGCGCGGGTCGCCAAGGGCGGTACCGAGCGTTACGCCGTGCATATCGGTGCCGAAATTTTCTATTTTCTGGGTGAAATCGAGGTGGTTTTCGGCTTGTGGGCTGCCGTTCTGACCTGGGCCATCTTCTTGTTCTACGACTGGGAGACGCTGCACTTCTACATCACCCGCCGGGTGAATTTTACCGAACCCATGTTCGTGGTGGTGATCATGACCCTGGCCGCCACGCGACCCATCCTCAAACTGGCCGAGGCGGCCCTGGCGCGGGTGGCCCGGATGCTGGGCGGCACCCTCAAGTCCTGGTGGCTGACCCTTTTGACCCTGGGCCCCATGCTGGGTTCGCTGATCACGGAACCGGCGGCCATGACGATCTGCGCCCTGCTGCTGGCCCGCAAGTTCTTCGACCTGGCGCCTTCCCGCCCATTCAAATACGCCACCATGGGGCTGCTTTTCGTCAACGTCTCGGTGGGGGGCACCCTATCGCATTTTGCCGCGCCGCCCGTGCTGATGGTGGCCGGACCCTGGAAGTGGGATATGGGCTACATGGTGACGCATTTCGGCTGGAAGGCGGCCCTGGCGATCGTGCTTTCCAACGGCCTCTACTTTTTTATCTTCCGCCGCGAGTTGGCCGCGCTCGAGAAAAGCTTTACCCTGACGAGTCTCAAGGACGACATCCAGCGCACCTATATTCGCCGCAGCGAATTCGAACCGGAATTTGAGCGCACGGGTGTTGAACTCGGCGAAGAACTGGGGTTTCGCTGGGCCGTGGAAAGCCGCTACGCCGCACTGAAAAAAGCCATCGAAAAGCGGCTTTGGGACAAATACAAAGACGATTTGCGAAACAGCCGAATCGACCTGAAACTCGCGCGGGAGGCTTTTGACACCCGTTTCGAAGAGATCAAGCGCCAGAACCTGCGCCGTACTTTTCCGGGCCTGCTGCCGGAGGATCAACGGCCGCGCTACCGGGACCCGGAATGGGACAACCGCGACGATCCCGTGCCGGCCTGGGTCGTCGTTATGCATGTGGTCTTCATGGGCTGGACCATCGTCAACGCCCACGACCCGGCGATATTCGTTCCCGGCGTGCTGTTTTTCCTGGGGTTCTCCCAGGTGACCGCCTCTTATCAAAACCGGATCGATCTCAAGCAGCCGCTGCTGGTCGGGTTCTTCCTGGGGGGGCTGGTGATTCACGGCGGGGTGCAGGGCTGGTGGATCGCGCCGGTCCTGGGGGCCCTGGCGGACGTTCCCCTCATGCTGATCGCCACCATGCTGACGGCGTTCAACGACAATGCCGCCATCACTTATCTGAGCACCCTGGTGCCGGACCTGACCCCCGGTCTCAAATACGCGGTGGTGGCCGGAGCGGTGGCCGGGGGAGGGCTGACCATCATCGCCAACGCGCCCAATCCGGCCGGGCAGAGCATCCTCAAGAAATACTTTCGCAACGGGATCTCCCCCCTTTATCT
>CAYMAR010000228.1:0-6469 GCA_964388465.1 uncultured Desulfobacteraceae bacterium | reverse complement strand
AGGTGGCCGGCAGCGGCGAGTGGCTCCAGAAGCCCAGCGGGGAATGGTACCGGAAATAGCGATCAGTCCACATGAAACGCCGGAGGGGCGATGTGCGTCCGGCGGCACCGCGGGCATCGCCCGGGGCACGTGAAGCGCTCGCGGCCTTTGAAGGTGAACCCGCAGGACCGGCAAAACGCCGGCTGGATGACGAGTCGCGCCCCGCTGCCCGCGAGGCTGCGCTTCACATAGGGCAGGTGGGCGATCACGTCCTTTTCCGCAATCCCCAGCGCCTGGGACAACCCACGCACATCCCAATCGCCCGCCCCGAGAAGCGTAGCCAACTGCTGTCGGACCGTCCCCGCCGTCATGTGCCGGACACCTCCTCTTTGAGCAGGCAGCAGGCGATCTGGTACCGGGGCCGTCCGTCCGGCCCGTAGTCGATGTTGCCGGGCTGCACGAGGCGATTCATGACACAGCCCTCGGGAATCGCGAGCTCGAAAAGATCCGCTTCGTTGATCTTCGGGGTGGCGGTCAGCCGATCGTCGTCGAACACCAGGCTGTGCAGCGGGTAGTCCTCGCACAGCGGACAGCGGTAGACCCGGCCGTTGGGAAAAACGAAATAATTGTCAGCCACCCGGCCGGCGCAGGCGAAGGCTTCGCCCGGCGCCAGGAATACCTTGGGGTAGACCACGGTGAGGCCCGCATCGGCGATGCGCTCCGCCACCCGGGGAACGATCCGCATCCACTGCTCGCGGGAGACCTGCCCTGTTGAGCCGGCGTCTGATGTCCGCGGCGGGCAGGCGGACTTTCCCCGCAGTCCGATGACCTGGATGAAAAAACGCTCGACCCCCAGATCCTCGAGCAGCGGCCCCATGCGATCGAGGTGATCGATGTTGGCCCGGCTCACCGTGTAGATCAGGCTGGTGGTGAAGCCTAGCGACACGGCCTTGCGGATACCGTCGACACAGACCTGGAATGAGCCTTGGCCGCGGAGCGGGTCGTTGACGACCGCCGTGGGCCCGTCGAGACTGAAACTGAAGTAATCCACGTCCGCAGGGGTCACCCGGTCGAGGATGTCGTGAAAAAGATAGCCGTTGGTATCCACCGTCACGGAACCGAAATCCATCTCGCGGGCCAGACGGATGATGGGCGCCAGATCCCGGTGCAGCGTGGGTTCCCCGCCCAGGAGCACCAGGTTGGTCTCGCGGCTGCGGGCCTGGAACGCGGCCAGCCAGCGCCGCACGGTCTCCAACGTCAGGGTCTGGGTGCCGTGCTGCGCCGGGTTGATATAGCAGTGGCGACAGTTGAGATTGCAGCGGGTCAACAGGTGGAAAAAGAGATTAACGGCGTTGCGGGAAAACGCCACCGTGCGTTTGCGGGCCATACCGGTCGATTGCGTGCCCGTCCAGATTCCTGGATTTGGGTTCAGACCGAGGCCGCCGCCTTATTGAAACCACTGGCGTCGTACGGCTACGTCCAGGATTTCCAATCCACGCGAGCGCCGGTCTGGGCCGAAAGATGCCATTTACGGACGGGTATTATTTGAGGGTCTTTAGAATTTTCTGGGCCTTGATCAGCTCGTCGCTGGTCAGCCGCAGCCGAATGGACAAAAACTCAGCGAAAATGCGGTAGAGCAATAGCAGGAAATCGAGCTGTTCGTCGCGCCCGTCCTTGCCCTCCATGCGGTCGGTGGCGGACGTGTTGACCGCCAGGCAGACGACGCGGCTCAGGGCGGTGGCGGTGGCCGAGCGGGCCCGACTGTCGATCACGCGCATTTCGCCGAAAATTTCGCCCCGCTCGCTGAAGGCCCCGATTTCAATGCCGGCTTTCTCGATACGCACCTGGCCGTCGAGCAGAAAATACAGCCAGGGGTCGTTGTCGCCCTCGCGGATGATCTGCTCGCCTTTTTCGTATTCGCGAATTTTGCTGAGACGCAGCAGACGGCTCAGGTTGCTGGTCTCGAAATTGCGCAACGCCGGTATGGTCAGCAGCCGCTGGATATTCTCGATGCTGTCTTTGAGATAACGCGTTTCCTGCATAAGACCTCGCATACTGGCGGGGACGAACAATCCCCGAAGGATCAAATCATTTCCATACAGTTCTTGGACAATGATCCATCAAAATCGACCGGATAGCAACCATCGAAACAGGCTTTGCAAAAATGGTTGCCTGGATTTGTCACCCCGGTGGACTCCAGAAGACCCGGCAGACTCAGATAGGCCAGGGAATCGAGCCCCAGGTGCTGGCGTAGTTTGTCCACCGACATGCTGGCTGCGATCAGCTCCCCTTCGGTGGGAAAATCGATGCCGTAGTGGCAAGGATGCCGGTGGGGCGGTCCGCTGACCCGCATGTGGACCCGTTGGACCCCCAGTTCGCGCAGGGCCTTGACGCGGGTTTGGGCGGTGGTGCCCCGGATGATGGAGTCCTCGATGATAATGATGTCCCTGCCGCGCAGCAGTTCCTTGACCGGGTTGAGCTTTACGCGCACGCCGAAGTCGCGCATGCTCTGGGTGGGCTGGATAAAGGTCCGCCCCACGTAGTGATTGCGGATCATGCCCATCTCGAAGGGGAGGCCGACCTCTTCCGAATAGCCCAGGGCCGCATAGGTGCCTGAATCCGGGAAGGGCATCACCAGATCGGCGTCCACCGGGGATTCCTGGGCCAGGCGGCGGCCATGGGCCTTGCGGGTCAGGTAGACGTTCTTGCCGAAAATCGTGCTGTCCGGGCGGGCGAAATAGATGAACTCGAAAATGCAGAACGCGCGCGGAGCCCCATCGGGTTGGGTTTGGATACTCCGGACGCCGTCGTCGCTGATGATGACGATTTCGCCCGGGTCGAGCTCCCGGACGAACTCGGCCTCCACCAGGTCGAGGGCACAGGTTTCCGAGGCCAGGACATAGCTGCCATTGAGCTTGCCCAGGCAAAGCGGTCGGAACCCGTTGGGATCCTTGATGCCGATCACCTCGCCCTCGCTGGTCAGGAGCACGAAGGAGTAGGCTCCCTTGAGGCGTTTGACGGTCTCCATCAACGCCCCTTCGAAGCCGTGGCGCAGATTTTTGACGAACAGGTGCAGGAAGACCTCGCTGTCCATGGTGGTCTGAAAAATGGAGCCGGATTGCTCGAGTTCGTTCTTGAGGATGTGGGCGTTCACCAGGTTGCCGTTGTGGGCCACGGCATAGGAGCGCTTCTGGTGACGCACGAAAAATGGCTGGGCGTTGGTGAGAATCGAGCTTCCCGTGGTGGAGTAGCGCACATGCCCTACCGCCGAAAAGCCTGCCAACTGCTCGAAATGCTTCATCGTGAAGACATCCGAAACCAGCCCCATGCCTTTGTGACCGACGATGCTCTTGTCCTGGCAAACGGTGATGCCGGCACTTTCCTGACCGCGGTGCTGGAGGGCGTAGAGCCCGAAATAGGCGAGCTTGGCCGCATCCGCGTGCCCGTGAACGCCGAATAGACCACAGGCCTCACGCGGCTTTTCATCAACAATCATCATCGGGTCCTCTCCCGGTCTTGTGACCTGCCCCTGGCTTCAATTCAGCCGGCGCGCACCGGACGGCGCGGCAAGCTGGTGGTGGTATTCCTGGAGCGACATCACTTCCAGGCGCTTGCCCTTGAGGGCGGCCACGCCCTCGCACATGGCCATGGCGCCCGCCACCGTGGTGGCGTAGGGCAGGTTGAATTTAAGCGCCGCCCGGCGGATCTCATAGCCGTCGCGTTTGGTTTCATCTCCCGAACCGGTGTTGACCACCATCTGGATTTCGCGGTTTTTGATGGCGTCCACCACGTGCGGGCGCCCGGTGGAAACCTTGTAGACAAAGCGCGCCGCTATCCCGCGGGCCTTCAAAAAATCGGCAGTGCCGCGGGTGGACACGATGCCGAAACCGAGGTCGACAAACCGCCGCGCCAGATCGGCCACGGCCGGCTTGTCCCGGTCTTTGACGCTGATGAACACCGTACCCTTTACCGGCAGCCGCTGGCGCGCCCCCAGCTGGGCTTTGGCAAAGGCCGATCCGAAATCCGTATCGATGCCCATGACCTCGCCGGTGGACTTCATCTCCGGGCCCAGCAGCGTATCGACCGACGGGAAGCGGTCGAAGGGCAGAACCGCCTCCTTGACCGAAACGTGGCCCGGTATGATTTCCGCGGTCAGCCCGAGTTCGTCCAGGCTGCGGCCGAGCATCACCTTGGTGGCCAGCTTGGCCAAAGGCACGCCGGTCGCTTTGCTTACGAAGGGCACCGTGCGCGAAGCCCGCGGGTTGACCTCCAGGACGAAGACCTGCTCCCCTTTGATGGCGTACTGCACGTTCATCAGCCCCACCACGTTGAGCTCGGCCGCCATGGCCCGGGTGGCGGCGGCAATCTCCTCCAGCACCGGGGCGGAAATCGAGCGCGGCGGCAGGATGCAGGCCGAATCCCCGGAATGAATCCCGGCCTCCTCGACGTGCTCCATGATGCCGCCGATGACCGTGCGCCGCCCGTCGCAGAGGGCGTCCACATCGACCTCCACCGCGTCCTCCAGGAACTTGTCGATCAGCACCGGATGTCCGGGGGAAGCGCTGAGGGCCAGGCGGGTGAAATTCTCAAGGGCCGCACGGTCGTAGACGATCTTCATGGCGCGGCCGCCCAGAACGTAGGAAGGCCGCACGATCACCGGGTAACCGATGGTTTGGGCCACCTTGATGGCCTCGGCCACGTCCAGGGCCGTGCCGTTATCGGGCTGCACCAGGCCGAGCTTTTTAAGCATGGCCTGAAACTGTTCGCGATCCTCGGCCCGGTCGATGCTGTGGGGGTGCGTGCCCAGGATGTGGACGCCGGCCTGCAGAAGGCCCGCAGCCAGGTTCAACGGCGTCTGCCCCCCGAACTGCACGATCACCCCCCTGGGCTTCTCGGTCTCGACGATGTGCAGCACGTCCTCCAGCGTCAGCGGTTCGAAATAGAGCTTGTCCGAGGTGTCGTAGTCGGTGCTCACGGTTTCGGGGTTGCTGTTGACCATGATGCTCTCGACACCTTCCTCCCGGAGCGCGAAAGAGGCGTGCACACAGCAGTAGTCGAATTCGATGCCCTGCCCGATGCGGTTGGGCCCGCCGCCCAGAATCATGACCTTGGCCCCCCCGGTCCGGCGGGCCTCGTCTTCCTCCTCGTAGGTGGAATAAAAATAGGGCGTAGCCGCCTTGAACTCGGCCGCGCAGGTGTCCACCAGCTTGTAGACCGGCCGCAGCCCGATGGCCTGCCGGCGCGCTCGGACGGCCAGCGCGTCGCTGCCGGTCAGGTGGCCCAGCTGCACGTCCGAAAATCCGAAGGTCTTGGCTTTCTCGAGCAGACGATCATCGAGATCGGCGCCGACGGCGGCGATTTCGCCCTCGAGATCGACGATCTGCCGGATCTGGTAGAGAAACCAGGGATCGATCCTGGTGAGCTCATGGATGTCGTCGACCGCGAAACCTTGCTGGAGGGCGTGGCGCAGATAGAAGATCCGTTGCGAATTGGGGGTCACCAGATGGTGCTCGATATCGGCCCGGGTAAGGACGGCGGCCGGGTCGTCGGTCGTATCCAGGGGGTCGCGCCCGTCGGCCCCCAGGCCGTGGCGTCCGATCTCCAGCGAGCGCAGCCCCTTTTGCAGCGCCTCCTTGAAGGTGCGGCCGATGGACATGGTCTCGCCCACGGACTTCATGGCCGTGGTCAGAAAATCGGGCGTCTCCGGAAATTTTTCGAAGGTCCAGCGCGGTATCTTGACCACGCAGTAGTCCAGGGTGGGCTCGAAGGAGGCCAGGGTCTCGCCGGTGATATCGTTGGGGATCTCGTCCAGGGAATAGCCCACCGCCAGCTTGGCCGCGATCTTGGCAATCGGAAAACCAGTGGCCTTGGAGGCCAGGGCCGAACTCCGCGAGACCCGCGGATTCATCTCCACCACGATCATCTCCCCGGTTTGGGGATGCACGGCAAACTGGACGTTGGAGCCACCGGTGTCGACACCGATCTCACGCATGATGGCCAGCGAAGCGTTGCGCATGACCTGGTATTCGCGGTCGCTCAGGGTCTGGGCCGGCGCCACCGTGATGCTGTCCCCGGTGTGGACGCCCATGGGATCCAGGTTTTCGATCGAGCAGATGATCACGACGTTGTCGTGCTGGTCGCGCATCACCTCAAGCTCGTATTCCTTCCAGCCCAGGACGGACTCCTCCAGCATCACCTGGGTGATCAGACTGGCGTCCAGGCCGGCTTTGGCCATGCGCTCGAGATCGTCGGGATTGTAGGCCACCCCGCCGCCGGTACCGCCCAGGGTGAAGCTGGGCCGGATGATGATCGGGAAACCGATCTGCGCCACGATAGCGCGGGCCTCCTCCATGGTGGTGGCGATGCCGCTTTCAGGGATGCGCAGGTCGATGTTGGCCATGGCCTGGCGAAACAGGTCGCGGTCCTCGGCCTTTCGGATGGAGGCCAGGGTCGCCCCGATCATCTCCACGTCGAACTGCTCCAGTACCCC
>CAYMAR010000227.1:0-6493 GCA_964388465.1 uncultured Desulfobacteraceae bacterium | reverse complement strand
GGCGGCGCCATCAAGGGTCCCGGACGGGCCGATCTTTTCTGGGGCTCGGGCGCATATGCCGAAACCGCGGCGGGCCACCTCAAACACGACGGCGAGCTTTATTTTCTGGTTCTGAAGACCGCCCCCCCGTCTTGAGCGCGGCGGCCGCCGAACGCATACCGATGCTTGACGGCAGTCGGCGAACAAGTTAGGTACATCCTTCGATCCGATGCGCCTTCAGGAGCACACGCGGATAGATGCGGGATCGTTTCAGCGCTCCGGTATTCGGCCCGGTGAGCGGGAAAAAACCATTTAAAGGAGATTGTTCATGTTCGGTATCGGCATGCCGGAAATGATTCTCATCCTGGCCATCGCCCTTATCGTGATCGGCCCCAAAAAGCTGCCCGACCTGGCCAAATCCCTGGGCCGGGCGATGAACGAGTTCAAGAAGGCCACCCGCGAAATTAAAGAATCCATCGACGTGGGGGACGACTTGAAGGATGTCAAAAAATCTTTTGACGATCTGAATGCCGACATCAAGACATCGGTCAACCCCCTGAACAGCGCTTCCCCCGATACCGCCGCCCGTGCCGAAAAAGCCTCCGAACCGAAGGAAGGCGAAGAGGCACCCTCCGAACCGCAAGCACCTTCGGCAACCCGTGGTGAAGGAAACGCCAAGCATGAGTGACGATGACAAAATCCCCTTCACCGCCCACCTGGAAGAGTTGCGCAAGCGCCTGATCTTCAGCTTCGTGGCCATCGGCATCGGTTTTGTCCTGTCCTACGGGTTCAAGGAATACCTCTTCGGCATCCTGGTACGCCCGCTGCAAAGCGTGATGCAGGAGGGCGACACCTTGATTTACACCAATCTGCCCGAGGCTTTTTTCACCTATCTCAAGGTGGCGCTGCTGACCGGCATCGGCCTGGCCACGCCGGTTTTGCTCTATCAGTTCTGGATGTTTGTGGCGCCGGGGCTCTACGACAAGGAAAAGCGCCTGCTGCTGCCCATCGTCTTCCTGTGCTCCTTCTTTTTTATCGGCGGGGCGCTGTTTGGCTATTTCATCGTCTTTCCCTGGGGCTTCAAGTTTTTCCTGGGATTTGCCACCGAAACCATCCGGCCGATGCCTTCCATGAAGGAGTATCTCGGTTTCGCCGCCAAGCTGCTGATCGCCTTCGGCCTGGTTTTCGAGCTGCCCCTGGTGATCACCTTCATGGCCCGCATGGGGCTGGTTTCGGTCCAATTTCTCAAGAAAAACCGGAAATACGCCCTGCTCCTCTTTTTCGCCGGGGCGGCCATCCTGACCCCCCCGGATGTGGTTACCCAGGTGATGATGGCCCTGCCGCTCATGCTGCTTTATGAAATCAGCATCCTCGGCGCGCGTATTTTCGGGCGCCGCCCGATCGGCGCCGCCGTAGACGAGGGAGATGCCGAGACCGGTGAATCCGACGCCTGATACGCCGGCCGGAGCGCTCGCCGGCAGGTCGAAAACGCAGGCGGGTCGATACGGTTTCTTTTTTCGCCCCGTGGATGGCCAAACAGCGCCCTTCCTTTCCAACCCTTTAAATTTTCTAAGATTCATTTTGCCTTTTTAAAAGTCCTGGCATAGGCTAAAGGCCGCGTCCGACACTCCGCCAACATGAGGCCGCCATGACCAACCCCGTCCTGAATGATCGCTTTCTCGTTCTCAAAGATCGCATCGACGATTTTCTAAAGCATTTCCACCAGACCCTCGTGCGCCTCGAAAGCGAGCCGCTCGTCGAAATCATCAGCGAGCTGCGCTCGGGGCTGAACGAACCGTTTCTTTTCGTGGTGGTGGGCGAGGTCAAATCCGGCAAGAGCAGCTTCATCAACGCCCTCCTGGGCGACCCCATCTGCCAGGTCGATGCGGCCCCGTGCACGGACGTCATCCAGCAGATCGTCTTCAGCGAAACCCGTTTCGAGGAAAAGATCCATCCACTCCTGACCAAAATCGGCCTGCCCCTGCCCATTCTCCAGAGCATCGCCATCGTCGACACCCCCGGGACCAATACGGTCATCGAAAACCACCAGGCCATCACCCGGAATTTCGTTCCCCACAGCGACCTCGTGCTCGTCGTGTTTCCGGCCAAAAACCCGTACACCCGGTCCGCCTGGGACCTCCTCGACTATATCCGTGAAGACTGGCGCAAGCGCACGGTCTTCATCCTGCAGCAGGCGGATCTGGCCCGGCCGGACGAGATCCAGACCAATTTGACCCGCGTCCGCGAACTTGCGCTCCAAAAAGGCATCGCCGATCCTTATATATTCGCGACCTCGGCCGAACTCGAATTGCAGGGCGCCGACGGCAGCGGCTTCGAAGCCGTTCGCCGGTTCATCCGCGAGACCATCACCGGCGGCCGCCACTACCGGCTCAAACTCGTTTCGATTCTGGAATCCGCCGATCACGTCTCGGAAAAAGTCGAGCAGTCGCTGGCCGAGCGCCGTCAGCGCCTGGCCGCCGACCAGGCCACCGTGGACAAGGTCAAACAGCGGCTGGCCAGCGGACACAAACAGTCGGCTTACGAGCTGAAGACCCTGATCGGCCGTCTGACCGAGGCCTATCATCAGGCCGCCCGCGCCATGATTCGCAATTTCAGGGACGGGCTGGCTTTCCGACGGCTGTTTGAGCGTTCGGTCCGCGCCACCTTCGGCCGCAAGGCCTCCATCAAGAAATGGCTCGAGAAACTCGAGGCCCATTTCGAGGCGGATCTGGGGCGTCGCACCGAAACCCTCACGGAGGAGGGGGCCACGCATTTCGTGGAAGGGTTGCAGTTTCTGCTGCAGCAGCTGTTGAAAGAATTGGATGCCATCGAGCCGGCCACCATCGCCGAAGACCATCTCTTCCGGCGGATCGACCAGCGCCGCGCCGAGGTCATCGACGCCGTCAAAGGTAACATGGCCGAATTGATCGGCGGCGAGAGCTTTTCCACCCGCGATCTCCAGGCCACCGATTCACTGGGCCCCTCGCTGGTGGGCGGCAGCGCACTCACGGCCATGGGCGCCTTTTTCCTGATCGTCACCCACGGTCTCTTTTTCGACATCACCGGCGGCATTCTCACCGGGACCGGTCTGCTCCTGGCCGGCGGCGTGATGTTTGTCCGCCGAAACAAGCTGATTGCCCAGCTCGAGGCCAATCTGGACATGGGCGGCGAACAATTCGCCGCGGAATTGAACGAACGCCTTTCCACGCGGTTGAATCTCATTTTCGACGATATCGACCGCAATTTCCTGGCCCTTTACGAATATGTCGCCCAGGAAGCCGCCCGCCTCGAACCGGTCTTCGATCAATTGCAGGATCTGAAGCAGCAGCACCGGATCCTGCTGGAGGACATTCAAAACCAACTCCGGGATTGACAAGCGGGCCCCACGGGCGCCGAACCGGTTCGAAACCGCAGCCCGGCCGGCAGAAAAAACCCCGGCTTGTCGACCAAAATGCGTGGGCAGACGTCCTGAAGGGCAGATGCTCAAAAATAGGGACGTTTAACGGCGTGGATCGGCGAAGGCTCGCGCCCCGCACCGTCTTTCATTGACAGCTTTAGGATGTTCTGATAGGAGTGCCTGATTGGGGAACAACGGCAAACAACCATTTTTATCAAGGAGGTGTAGGGTCTCATGAAGGTCAAGAAACAGTTGCTCACGCTATGTCTGGTCGGTTTGGCCTGCTTGTTCTTTGCAGCCGCCATCCAGGCCGGTACCCAGGCGGCGGACGTCATTCCGCTGCAAGATCCGGCCTATGAAAAGCACACCAAGGGTATCGTCCAGTTCAGCCACAAGAAGCACGCCACCGAATACGGAGGCGCCTGCGGCGATTGCCACCACGATGGCGATGCCAAGCCGCTGGCCGATCAGGCCGCTATCGATGCCTTCGTTGCCGATGGCGGCAAGGTAAAGTGCATTGAGTGCCATAAGATTCCCGGCACGGTGCCCAAGGATGTCAAAAAAGAGTGGCGGGAAAAGAAGCTGAAAAAAGCCGAGACGAACAAGCTCAAGCTCGACTACCACGCCGAGGCCGTCCACATGAACTGCATCACCTGCCATAAAAAATGGAACAAGGAAAACAAATCCAAAGCCGCGCCCGTTTCCTGTTCCAAGTGCCATCCCAAAACGAAGTAGTTTCAGGTCCTGAACAAAAAGGCCGGGGACCCCCTGGGGTCCCCCGGCCTTTTTGTTACCCGGCGTCGATCTCTCCTGTACCCCGCAGCCGGTTCCGCCCTCGGGGGCACGGCACCCACGGTCGCTCAAGCGGACAGACGGTTCTGAAGGCTTGGATGGATCAGGCCGGCGGGGATTTGGTTGCCCGATATTGAAGGGCGTTGCGCACCAGGGCGGGGGCCCAATCGGGTGTGCCCTGGGCGTGAAGGTGGGTATAGGTGGCCAGCACGTTTTTGTAGCACAAACCGTCCCGGCCGTTGATCAGACCGGTACCCCGCACCATGGTGTAGGCCAGGTCCTTTTCGGCGACATCCCCTTCCAACACACTGGAATAATGGAATTCATGACCGCGCAGTATCGTGCCGGGGCGGAAGTAGGGGTTTTGCCCGGTTACCTCGATGATTGTGTAGCCGTGCCCCTGTGGTCGACGCGAAAACCCGAAGATCAGCGGTAGAATCCCGGCCATCTCGAAGGACCCCTCGGATAGAACCAGCCGGCGGCCCAGGAACATGAGGCCGCCGCATTCGGCATAGATGGGCAGCCCCATCTCGGCAAGATTTTTGAGCTCGTGGCGGAAGGTTGCATTCTGCGTCAGCGCCGCGGCATGGGTTTCCGGAAATCCCCCGCCGATGTATAGGCCGTCGATGGGCGGCATAGATTTTTTTTTCAAGGGGCTGCAGAAGGTCAGGCGGGCGCCGGCATCACGCAGCGCCTCGATATTCTCCGGATAGTAAAACTGAAAGGCGGAGTCCTGAATAATGCCGATGGTGGGGGGGGCGGAAACGGCGATCGGCGCCGCTTCAGGCGGTTCCGGAGGCGCCTCGTATGCCGTTTCCGCGGCCATTTGCCGAATGGTATCGAGATCCAGGTGGTCGCGGACGATCTCGGCGGCAAAATCGATCGAGGTTCGGGCCCAGTCGTGTTCCGGTGTCGGTACCAGCCCCATGTGCCTTTCGGGAAAGCACTGTCGGCGCAGCTTGGGGATGGCCCCCACCACGGGAATGCCGCAATGCGCCTCGATGCTGCGGCGCAGGATGCTTTCGTGCCGGGGGCCGGCAATCCGGTTGAGCACCACGCCCCCGATCCGCACGGAAGGATCGAAAAGAGCGCAGCCCCGGACCACGGCCGCCATCGTGCGGGTCGTCTTGGTCCCGTCGATAATGAGCAGGATCGGCAGCCCCAGCAGTTTGGCCAGCTCGGCCGTACTGGTTTCGCCGTGGGTGTCGATGCAGTCGTAAATCCCGCGGTTGCCCTCGATCACGGCCACATCGGTGTTCCGGGTATGCACGTGAAAGGTCTGCCGGATGCGGTCCGGGGCGATCAGGAAGGTATCCAGATTGTAGCAGGGGCGCCCGGCCGCAAGCGACAGCCAGCCGGCATCGATGTAGTCCGGCCCTTTTTTAAAGGGTGCCACCTGACGGCCGTCCGCCCCCAGCGCGGCAATCAGCCCGAGCGATACCATGGTTTTGCCGGATCCGCCCCGCAGGGCGCCGACGACGATCCCTGATCGTTTTGCCAAACTGTTGGTCATGCCTTTACCCGCTGGCGTTGGGTGGCTTCCGTCGGCACCACCGAAAGCATGTGCGCGCCGCCAAGCACAAAAGCGAAAGACGGAAATACCTTTCCGCCTTTCGCCTGCAGATCAAGCGCTTCGGAACCGACCGATCAGATCCGATCGCGGTTCGGGATAAAAACCCTCAAACCTCAGCGCCGAATTTTAATCCTCGTGCTCCGCGCCCGCCTGTTTGCCGGTGCCGGGAAGGCCGTACATGGAGGTGCTGCCACTGGACCAGTATTCCAGAACGCCTTCTTGCACAAGCCTGTTCACGATCTTCTTGGCTTCGCGGGGTTTGACTTCCAGGATTTTGGACAGGTCGTTGAAATAGAATTTGCTCTTGCTCTTGAGCTTCTTGGTGAGCCCTTCAACGATTTTGGTTTTCGACTCTTCGTAGTCCAATGCCATGGATTTACCTCTCTCGTAGGATACCGGGGCATGCCCGTCTGCGGGCACGCCCCGGTTAGGTTGGGCAACTTCGCTGAATTGGCGCTAGAACTTGAACTGGCTCGTCTGACGCCAGGTGTAGTAGGCCGGATCGCGGAAGTCGTCGATCAGATGATGCGTGAATTCAAGGTCGCACTTATCGAAGAAGCGCTCCCAGCCGATGCGCTCGGCCCACTCACCCAGGCGTTCGTACTTGTTGGCCTCG
This sequence comes from uncultured Desulfobacteraceae bacterium, assembly GCA_964388465.1. Classification (GTDB taxonomy): domain Bacteria; phylum Desulfobacterota; class Desulfobacteria; order Desulfobacterales; family UBA5852; genus JABZFP01. The sequence continues at coordinate 136 of CAYMAR010000227.1, read as the reverse complement.
GCCGCGTAGACCTCGATGATCTTCTTGATCGCGTCGGTCATTTCCGGCCAGCGCGGGGTGTTGTTGGGCTGGAAGGCCACCACCACCTTGGAGAACTTGGGCGCGCTGATGCGGTTGGACACCTTGCCGCCCACCA
>CAYMAR010000226.1:4999-6511 GCA_964388465.1 uncultured Desulfobacteraceae bacterium | reverse complement strand
AGCTTCCCTGCACGGGGAAGCTTTTTATCGTCAAACCGCTGGAAAGACTGCCCGTGAATCTCGAAGCCGGATCACCCGCAACGCTGTCATCGGCGGACACGGCCGACCGACGCCCGATCGATCGGTCCAAACTATTCCTGGCCCTGATATCCGGGATGACCCTGACTGCGGCCTTTCCCCGCACCGGCTTGTTTTTTCTGGCCGGCGTGGCCTACGTCCCCCTGCTGCTGGCCCTGCGCGACGTCGGTGCCTGGGCCGGTTTCAGGCTGGGACTGCTCACCGGTCTGACCCATGCATTGTCGCTGCTTTACTGGATCGCCCACACCATCACGACCTATGGCCACGTTTCCATGGTCGTGGCCGTCGGTATCCTGGCGCTGCTCGCCACCTATATCGCCCTCTACACGGCCGTCTGGGCCGCGATAGTCATCTATGCCCGACAAAACCCCTTGCTGATGCCGGTCGCGCTGCCGGCCTTCCTGGCGGCTTTGGAGTACTTGCGCGGCCACCTGCTGACCGGCTTTCCCTGGGGTTTTCTGGGCCATTCCCAGTACGCTTTTCGCCCTTTGATCCAGATGGCGGATATCACGAGCGTATACGGCATTTCGTTCGTTCTGATGATGATCAATGCCTCGCTGTTCCTGATCGTGCTCTGGCGCAGCGACAAGCGTTGGCAGGGAAACCGGGTCAACCGCAGAACGGCACTGGCGTGGGGAGGGCTCACCCTGGGCGTCGTCGCCACCGCTCTCGTCTATGGACAGATGCGCATCGTCCAGATTGAAAAACGGGCGGTGGCGGCACCCCGCGTCAAAGTCGCCATCGTTCAGGGCAATATCCCCCAGGCCGTCAAGTGGGATCCGGCCTTTCAGATAGCGACCACCAAAAAATACGTTGAACTCTCGCTGCAGGCGGCGAAAGGGCACCCCGATCTGGTGGTCTGGCCCGAAACGGCCACCCCCTTTCACATGCATCATAACAAAGTGCTGACCCGTATGGTCAGCCGCGGGGTTCAAAAGGCCGGGACCCCCTTCGTCATCGGCAGCCCCTATTTCACCCGGCAGGGCGACCAGATGAACTACTATAACAGCGCCTTCCTGGTGGCGCCCGACGGCGTCATCGGCCAGCGCTACGACAAGGCCCACCTGGTGCCGTTCGGCGAATACGTGCCCCTGCGCCGGTGGCTGCCCTTCGTGGGCAAACTCGTGGCCCAGGTCGGCGATTTCGTGGCCGGCACGCCGGGGCAGGTATTGAAATGGCGGGAGCACCGCCTGGCCCCGCTCATCTGCTATGAGGCCATCTTTCCGGCCCTGACACGGGCGGCCGCCCTGAACGGCGCCGACCTGCTCGTCAACCTGACCAATGACGCCTGGTACGGCCGCACCAGTGCACCCTACCAGCACTTGAGCCTGTGCGTCTTCCGCGCCGTCGAAAGCCGGCGCAGTTTCATCCGCGCGGCCAACACCGGCATCAGCGGATTCATCGATCCCACCGGCCGCATCGAAAACGCCACCG
>CAYMAR010000226.1:0-4899 GCA_964388465.1 uncultured Desulfobacteraceae bacterium | reverse complement strand
ATGGCTTCCGAACTCGAACAAACCCTGCAGGACGTCCGCCACCGCCTCGATCAGATCAAGGAGTATCTTTGACCTGCCTGCCCTTGAACGACGCCTCCAGGAACTGGAGAGCATTATCGCCGGCCCCGGATTCTGGGACGCGCCCGAGAAGACCAAACCCCTATTAAAAGAACGCACCGCCATCGCCGCTAAGCTCGACTGCTACAACGGTTTGCAGCAGGACATCGAGGACAGCGACATGCTGTTGGAAATGGCGCTGGAGGAATCGGACAACGATGCGCTAGCCGATATCGAGACGCAGCTCAAGGGCATCGACACACGCATCGAGAAATTTTCCTTGAGCCTCATGCTCGACGGGGAAAACGACGCCAACAACGCCATCGTCTCCATCAACGCGGGCGCCGGCGGCACCGAGGCCCAGGACTGGGCCGAGATGCTCTTTCGGATGTACGTTCGCTGGGCGGAGCGCCACGGTTACAAATCGGACATCATCGACTTTCAACCCGGGGACGAAGCCGGCATCAAGAGTGTGACGTTCACAGCCGAGGGCGAGAACGCCTTCGGTTATCTCAAAAGCGAGCGCGGCGTGCACCGCCTGGTGCGGATCTCGCCCTTCAACGCCAGTGGCAAACGACACACTTCTTTCGCCTCGGTGTTCGTCTATCCGGAACTCGATCAGGAGATCAGTATCGACATCGAGGACAAAGACCTGCGCATCGACGTCTACCGCGCCAGCGGGGCCGGGGGCCAGCACGTCAACAAGACCAGCAGCGCCGTGCGCATCACCCACCTGCCCAGCGGCATCGTGGTCCAATGCCAGCAGGAAAAATCCCAGCACCGCAACCGCGACCTGGCCATGAAAGTGCTGCAATCACGCCTCTACGAACAGGAGATGCAGAAGCAGGAAGCCGCCATGCAAAAGGTCCACGACAGCAAGGACGACATCGCCTGGGGCAGCCAGATCCGCTCCTACGTCATGCATCCCTACCAGATGGTCAAGGACCACCGGATCAACCTGGATGTCGGCAATGTCAGCGACGTGCTGGACGGCGGGATCGACCCCTTCATCGACGGCTGGCTTTTATCCCAGCGCAAGGAAAAGCGTTGACCGTAAAACCAACGACCGCCCAGCGCACCGCGACGAACACCCTGCAGGCCATCGACACCGAAGAACTCCTCAAAGAAACCTTCGGGGCCGGCACCCGGCGGTTCGACATCGTCCGGCGCCACGGGGAACAGGTGGCCGCGCGCGCGCTGAAAATTGCGGCCGGCCTCGAGGACGCCTCGATCGACGCCGAGTTTCTCTACACCGCCGCCATGCTGCACGACATCGGTATCGTGAAGACGGCCGCCCCGCAGTTGGACTGCCACGGTGATCAGCCCTATATCCGCCACGGCATTCTGGGACGCCAGATGCTGGATGACCATGGTTTGCCGCGGCACGCCCTGGTCTGCGAGCGGCACGTCGGGGTGGGCATCACGACCGCTGAAATCCGGGAACACGGCCTGCCGCTGCCGCTACGGGACATGCGCCCGGTCTCCATCGAGGAAGCGTTGATCTGTTACGCGGACAAGTTCTTCTCCAAGACCAACGCTGCCAGGGAGAAGGCCCCGAGCGCCTCGCAGGTCGCCCGCCGCCTGAAAACGTACGGCCGGCGCCAGGTGGCGACCTTTACCCGCTGGGCCGCCCGCTTTGAAGGTTTAATCGTTAATCAGGATACATGAGGGCCATGCAGGCCAACAGGGTCACTCTCTTGGAACGCCACCAGATGTGGAGGCGTTGAATCAAAACCAAAAAGGTCAGGACAACCTTGGATCTGCGCGCCGCCTTGCGATTTTACTTCATCACCGACGACCGGGCCCCGCATCTGGCGCCCGTCGATCAGGTGCGCGCCGCGCTTATGGGCGGGGCCACCTTCATCCAATACCGCCGCAAGCATTTCTCCGCGGCCGACTTTCCCGAGGCCGCGGCGATTCGCGATCTCTGCCGCGTCAACCGGGTGCCCTTCGTGGTCAACGACCACCTGCTGCTGGCCAAGGCCGTGGGTGCCGACGGGGTGCACCTGGGCCAGGACGATGAACCGCCGGCCGTGGCCCGGGAGGTGCTGGGTCCACGGGCGATCGTCGGCGTCTCCATTTCCGATTTGAACGAACTGGCGCGCACCGATCTGGCCCCTTGCGACTACGTCGGCAGCGGCCCGATCTTTGCCACCGGAACCAAGGCCGACGCCAAACCGGTGCGGGGACTGGCCGGTCTCAAGGCGATCGTGGACGCGGTTTCGATGCCCGTGGTCGCCATCGGCGGCATCGACGCCGGGCGGGCGCCGGGATGTTTTCAGCAGGGCGCGGCCGGGGTGGCCGTGATCAGCGCCGTTTCCCGGGCCCCACACCCCGAAACCGCGGCCGCGCGTATGGCCGCGGCCTGCAGCTGCCCGCCGCGGGAATCGCTCGACCTCGCCTGGCAGGACGAATTCGCCCTGATCGAGCGCCTCGTGGCCCCGGCCCTGGCCGATTATCCCGACCGCCCGACGCTGGTGCCGCCCGGCGACGATGCCGCCCGTCTGGACGCCCTGCCCGTGCCGGTCATCTCGACGGACACCCAGCGCGAGGGGGTCCATTTCCATCGGGAATGGCAGTCGCCCGAGGATATCGGCCAAAAAGCCGTGGAAGTCACCCTGAGCGATCTGGCGGCCTGCTACGCCGATCCGGTGAGCCTGTTCGTCAACCTGGGGCTGCCGCCGGCCATGGCCGAAAAGGAGGTGGTCCGCCTCTACGACGGCCTGCACGCGGCCCTGCGCCGGCACAACTGCCGCCTGGGCGGCGGGAACATCGCCCGGTCGCCCGAACTCTGCCTGGACCTGTTCGCCGTGGGCCAGGGGCGCCGGGACCTCTTCCCGCGACGCGGGGCCGCACGCCCGGGTGAAACGCTCTACGCGACCGGCCCCCTGGGCCTGGCCCGTTGCGGGCTCATGGCGCTCGGCAGCGGCGACGAGCGGTTCCCCGGGCTGGTGACGCGATTTATCCGGCCGCGGGCGCGTTTCGACGCCGCCGCGGTCCTGGCCGACCACGGCATCGCCTGTGTCATGGACATCAGCGACGGTCTGGCCGGTGACGCCGCCCACATCGCCCGGGCGGCCAACCTGACCATTGACCTCGACGCGCGCGCGGCGGCGGCGCATCCCGAACTCCGGCGCTTCTGCACCGCCCACGGCCTGAACCCGGCAAATGAGGCGCTGGCCGGCGGCGAGGAATACGAACTGCTGTTCACCTGCCGCCCCGAAACCTTTGCATCCATCGTGAAACACCTGCCCGAAGCCCACCCCGTGGGCCGCTGCAGGCCTTTCGGCGGCGAGCACCTGCCCGGCCTGCCGGACGGCGTACGCGCCTTTCGGCACGGTTGACTCCCGTCTTGCGCGTCCACCCAAGGCGGCCCTACAAAAACCGCTCAATGGGCAGCGCCTCCGACCCCACGCATGGTTGCACTCGGCCGCGCGACAGTGTAGTTTTCAGCATCATCCGTCATGCGCATCGTGCGCCCCGCGAGGAGGACCATGTTCAATCGACCGCGCCAGATCTTTCAGGGCAATCTCTGGAATCGTACGGCCCGCGATCTGATTTACGATTCCAAACAAGTCCTTCTCTATTGCGGTGTCAAAATTCCGTCGGCCGACGACAAGCGCAAGGCTGACGATTATACGGCCTTCGTCGAGGGGGTCACGCAAGGGACCCGCTTCGGGGCCGTCCACGACCCGGCCACCCGGCGGATTCATTTCGAACCCGACTATATCCAGGATATCGTCGATCTGGCCAATCGGTTCGACTTTCCGGTTTTCGACAAGGCCTTCGGGCCGGGCGGCATCGCCGGTTTCATCCAGGAGGGCGACGGCGAGACGCACACGCTCAAGACGCCCAGCCTGAACCATATCCTCAAACAAGCCCTGATGGCCAAAAAATGGGAAATGCCATTCGCGTATGTCTGCGCGCGGCAACTCTCCCAGTTCGAAATCGAACAGTTCGGGATCATGACCGAGATTTTCGATGGCCCCATCTTTCTGAGCGTTTCCACGGCGGCGGGCATCGCCGAGGCGGAGCGGTGCATTCGCAAGGGGCACTACATCATCACCATCCACACGATCTTTGACTCCCCGTTGACCTTATCCTTCACCGAAAAACTAGAGGTATTCCGTGAATGTGTCGCCCGGCAGATTCCCGTCATGTTGGTGACCCAGCCGTTCAGCGGGCAAAACGCGCCGATGACGCCCTATGGCCTCGCGCTGCTGGTCTTTGCCGAGTTTTTGGCGGGCATGGCGCTGGCCTACGCGATCAACCCCGCCACGAAAGTCATCAACGGCGCCTACCCGACCATGTGCACACCGGGCCGCAATCCGGTGCTCAAAATCGGCTCGGTCGTGCACAATTTCACGAATTACCTGGTCGCCTACACGGCCCGCCTGCTGGATATCGCCAGCATTCAATCAGGATGCACCGTCGGTGGCGCCGTTCACGACCAAACGATCCTCGATACGGACTACGAAACCGCGCGGGCCATGATCCTATGGGATTATCTGTTCGAGGGGTGGCACATGCTGCGCCACAGCTATGGTTTCCTGGACGACCTGGTGAGCTTTTCCTTTCGCAAAGCGGACGCCGACATTGCCGCTTTGCGGCACATACAGGGCCTGGACGACAGCGGTATCACGGCGGTCCTGGCCAACAGCGTCCGTCTGAACAGTGACTTCAAAAAAGCCGAGTCGATCTATCAGGAGCCAACCCTGCTGTTCAACCGCGAAAGGGATACCCTGCTGGAAGTCATCATCGAAACCATGGAAACCTTCCGGGGTGACTTCGGAAAGCACGAACACACGCTCAAGAACATTCCGCATGAATGGTTCTGATGTT
>CAYMAR010000225.1:4016-6529 GCA_964388465.1 uncultured Desulfobacteraceae bacterium | reverse complement strand
GCGTGAATCCTGCGGGGTCGACCATGGAAGGCAAATAGAGCGGTTGCCTCCGAGCCATTGAACTTTTGGGCGTTGAATACCGGACATCCATGGGCTTCGACGATGGGCGCTTTAAACTTGCCAAAATTTTTGATTTGCGCCTATTTAAACTACTATACCACTTCTCACTGAGCCTGATAACGGCAAACGTCCTGGCTTCCTGATTCGGTCTTCCGCCCGCGGGCAACCGGCACACGTGCAAATGTTCGGCCCCGAAAACGCAGTCGCAGGTTACAACATCCCCCCAACCGTTTGAACTGAAGGAGGCTCTTATGCTGACCATCTCCCAACTGGTGGCGTTTCCGATCTTTGACGGCATCCCGCGCGACATCATGGATCGCATCGGCCAGGCGGCGCAGGCGCTGGATTATGAAGCGAACGCGGTCATTTTCAGGGAGGGCCAGGAAGCCTCGCACCTCTACGGGGTCATGAAGGGCGAAGTCGAGTTGAGCATCCTTTTCCGCGACCGCGTCATGCGGGCCGACGTGCAGTACGAGGACTACGTCCGCAAGCACGTGGAAATTATCGAAAAGGAAATCGTGATCGAGGACCTCGGCCCCGGGGAGATCTTCTCCTGGTCAGCGCTCAGCGCCCCCCACCGCCTGACCTCGACGGCCACCTGCTGCCGGCCGACACGGGTGTTCGCCCTCGAAGCCAGCAGGCTCAAGGCGGTGCTGGCCCAGGCGCCCGCGGTGGGCTATCTGTTCATGCAGCGGGTTTCCGAAATTATTGCCAGACGGCTGCGCAACCGCACGGACAAGCTGCTCGAGAGCTGGTACGAGGCTTTCGAGGTCGAAAACGTCTGAAGCCGGCCACCGGCATTCAGCGTACGATTTGAACGGCTTCTTCTTTCTGGGATCTTCCGGACCCGGCCATATCGATGGCAAGGGACATGAGGTAGGCCACCACGGCCAGGGCCACGATCATCCCGGCGGTCTTGAGCATGGCCTTCGGCCGGAAGATCACCAGGATAACGATCACGACGACGAGCGCGATCGCGACGACGGTGTGGCTGTAGTAGAAATCCGTGAGATAAGCGACCAGGTTGTCAATATCCATCCTCGAACCTCATGCCGGGTGGCTGAATCGCGCCACCGAGGATACGCCGGGGGCCGGGCAATCCGAACCCTTCAAGCGCCGCCCGGCGGGCGGCCGATGATGCGTCCGGGATCGATGATAGACTTGATTTGCTGACAATTGCAAGCCGTAAAACCCGCGCCAGTGCGCCGACCATCCGCAAGATGGCGCTTCTCGGCCACGCCCCTCTATTTGGGGGTATATTGGGCTTGCATGCTCTCCATCCAGCGCAAGCGTCGCTCCTGGTCGGCGATTTGCGCCCTGTCAAGAATCTCGAGTTCGACCCACTTGGTTTTCCACTCCCGCTGCGTGTGGATCTGAATCAGGTTGTTGTACCTCAATCCGTAGAAGGCCTCCTCGACGGACAGCTCGGGGAACTGGGGGTCGACCGGGACATTGAATTTCGCCAGTCCCGCGGTGAGAACCTCGTGGGGCACCCAGTCCTTCCCCCGGGCGCATTCCCGCAGCATCTCGATTGACCGCAGGGTGATATGGTCGCCGACGCCCTCGATCTTTTCCAGTGCCGCCCAGGTCTCCGGGGCCAGGACGGATTGCAGCGCACCGGGGTCGAGCTCAAACTGGATCCTGACCGGGCCGAGGAGATAATCGTCGCCGATCGCACGCCGGCGCGCATCCCGGGTCAATGCCTGGTTGAAACGCCAGGCCAGAAGCGTCTGGTCATAGTCGTAGCCCATGTCTTCGACAACCGCCTTGGCGACGCCGATCTGTGTCACCGCCCGCGACCGCCCGACGTTGATTTCGAGAAGCCTCGAATTGAAGGCCGATACAAAGCGCTCCAGCGTGGCGGTGTCGGACGGCATCGGCCCGCCGCCTTGCCAGGGCACCGCAAAGCCCACTGCCACAAGGACCGCAAGGGCCACAAGCAGCATCTGCAGCGCGCGGCGGCGACCCGGCCCGCGCCTGAAGGTTTGACCCGGGCCTTTGGTTTCCTTCGGCGGGGTTGGTCGCAGCCGTGCGCCATCTCCCGGTTGAACGGGTTCTGATCGCCTGGCGCCGGCACCGGCTCCCTCGGCGTTGAATTCGGTTTGGCCGCCATCCGTCTGACCGGCGGAGACCGGCGGGGGAGCGGGGGGATCCGTCAGGGTGACATCCTGCGGCACCAGCCGGCAGGCGGCCCCGGCTTTGCGCATCAGGTTCTTGAAGCGGTGGGCCTCGGGCAAATCGACGCCTTTTTTGATGACGAAGCTGCGGCCGCTGAACAGCCCCCGGGATTCTCCATGGCCGATCTTGAAGATGTCGCTGATGAGCGCTCTGACCCGCACGGGATCGGCCCCCTCGACGTAGCGGCCCTCGAAGACGATGTCGTATTTGGGATTCGGCATGGGTCACCTGCCTGCTGGCTAAAAAAGAAAACAGGGATACCAATTCATTTGCAC
>CAYMAR010000225.1:0-3916 GCA_964388465.1 uncultured Desulfobacteraceae bacterium | reverse complement strand
CCGGGCCGTGGATGGCATGCGAGGAAGGGCTTGTCAGTCCCATGAGAAAAGATAGGCCCCCAGCAATAGAAAGAGGAGGGCCATCGCGGCCAGAATGCCGATCTCGGGCAGAACACCCCCCAGCGTGGCCCCGTCGTTGGCGATCTTGCGAACCCCTTGCAGCAGCTGGGTAAGGGGGAAGACCTGGGCGGCCTGGCGCACCCATTCGGGCGCCCCCTCCAGCGAGAACCACACCTCGGAGAGAAACATCATGGGCCATGAGATGAAATTGAGAATGCCGGTGGTGAACTCTTCGCTCACGCCCCGGGCGGCCAGCACGAGGCCCAGGGCGGCCAGGCTCAGGCTGCCCACGAAAAACACCAGAAAGATGTCCACCAGCGAGCCGGCCACGTTGAAGTTGAAGATCAGGTCGCAGCCGAACCAGACCACCGTCAGGGTGAACATCAGCAGGAAAAGCCTCGAGAGCATTTGGGCCGTCAGGTATTCGAAGGCCGTCAGCGGGGTGGCCTTGAGCCGTCTCAGGGTTCCGTTTTTGCGGTAGCGCACCACCACGTAGCCCACGCCCCAGAGCGCGCTGAACATCATGTTCATGGCCAGGATGCCCGGGAAGAGCCAGTCGATGTAGCGGATGGGGTTGCTCGCCACACGCCCCTTGAGAACCGAGTGCAGGGCCTCCGGCGGCACCTGGCCGGCCTGGAAGATCTTCTCGACCAGATAACCCTTGGGGGAGCCGTCGCTGATCCAGTAGTGATGGGGCGGCGGCCCGGCCTGGATCACGAAATCGATTTTGTGGTGCCGCAGCTTGGCCAGGGCCTCGTCCCGGGAGGCGAAACCGACGAACTGCAGATAGCGGGTTTCGCGCAGGCCCGCGGGGATATCGATGGCGGAAACCTCCAGAGCACCGGCCGGGGCCGGAAAGACCCCGACCTTGTATTCGGTGATCTCGCGTCCCCCGAAGAGAATCCCGAAGCCGGCCACCAGCAAAAACGGGAATAGAAAATTCCAGCCAAAGGAAGCCTTGTCCCTGAAAAATTCATAGTTGCGGGCCTTGAACATGACCCAGATGCGCTTGATGGGCATATCAGTCTCGCAGTTGCCGACCGGTCAGGTTAAGGAAGACGTGCTCCAGGTTGGGGGATTGAACCACCATCTCCGAGAGGTCGACCTGGTGGGCCATCAGCGCGCGCAGGCAGTCGTCGATGTTGGCGGCCTGGATGCGCACCATGTCCCCCTCGACCTGCAGGGGCAAGGCGAGCTTTGCCGCCGCCGGCGCCACACTGCGGTGCGGCAGCACCACGGACGTCCCCTCGCAGTGGGTCCGGATCAGTTCCTCCGGCGTCCCCCGGGCGATGATGCGGCCATGATCCATGATGGCCACCGTGTCGCAGAGCTGCTGGGCCTCTTCCATGTAGTGCGTGGTGAGGATGATGGTCTTGCCGGCGGCCTTGACCGCGTTGACGATGTTCCAGAGGTTGTGGCGGGCCTGGGGGTCGAGTCCGGTGGACGGCTCGTCCAGGAACAGCAGCCGGGGCCGGTTCACCAGGGCCAAGGCCAGCAGGAAGCGCTGACGCTGGCCGCCGGAGATGTTCTCGTGCCGCTGGTGCCGGAACTCCGCGAGCTGGCACTGGACCACCAGGTACTCCAGATCCTCGGGGGCCTGGTACAGGGACTGGAAAACCCTGAGGGTCTCCTCGACCGTCAGCATGGCCAGAAGGGCGGTGTGCTGAAACTGAATGCCGATTTCGTCCCTGAACCGCCGGGTCCGCGGCCGCCCCTGGTAGCGGATCTCGCCGGACGTCGGCGGGATGATGTCCTCGATCACCTCTAAGGTGGTCGTCTTGCCGGCCCCGTTGGGCCCCAGCAGGCCGAAACAGACCCCGGCCGGGATGGCGAAGCTGACGTCGTCCACCGCGACGAGATCGGCGTATTTTTTTTGGAGATGACGAACTTCCAGAATCGGCGCCATGAACCCGCCGCCCCCTTTCCTGTCGCCGCGATCGCGCTGCGCGATCGCCGGGCGATCATGGCCGGGAATCTGTATCATTTTGTCGCGCTTGGCAAGCCCGGCGGCCTTCGGTCCGAGCTGAATGCAGACGGCCCGTGGCAGAGCGCCAAGCGCAAAGTCAACGAATGGCGCCTTCAGCCAATGGACTTTTATCCAGTTTCACCTTTCAGCTTCTTATATCGCCGCAACCCACTACGCGCTTTTATCGTCTTTTATGGGCAGTTGCTTTCAGCTTTGAGCTTGACGCTTTTTCGTCGGCCGCAGGCCCCGCCTGCTTGACATTCGAGGCCGCCGCGCTTTACACATAATCCCCATGCCAGCCACACCCATCCGCACGGACGTCCCCGGCCCACACGGCCTGGAGTGGCCGCCCCTGGTTGCCGGCACCCTGGTCCGGCGCTACAAACGCTTTTTAGCCGACGTCAGGCTGGACGACGGCCGCCAGGTGACGGCCCACTGCCCCAACACCGGCAGCATGCAGGCCTGCAGCGAGCCGGGCCGGCGCGTCTACCTCTCGGTGCATGACAATCCCAAGCGCAAATACCCCTACACCTGGGAGCTGATCGCCATGCCGGATTCGCTGGTGGGGGTCAATACGCTCGTCCCGAACCGCCTGGTCAAGCATGCCGTTTCCCGCGACGCCATCCCCGAACTGCGCGGCTACGCGACAGTGCGCAGCGAGGTGCGCGTGGGGGCCAACGCCCGTATGGACCTGATGCTCGCCGGTCCGGGCGATTCGCGCTGCTATGTCGAAATAAAAAACTGCACGCTGGTCCGGGAGCGTATCGCCCGGTTTCCCGATGCCGTGACGGCCCGCGGACTCAAGCACCTTCAGGCGCTCGCCCGCCATGTCGGCCCGCAAACCCGCAGCGTAATCTTCATCTTGGTCCAGCGCATGGACGCGCAAGCCTTTGAGCCGGCCGACGCCATCGACCCGGCATACGGACGCGGCCTGCGACAGGCCGTTGCCGCCGGTGTCGAGCTCATGGCGTATGACACCTGCATCGATACGGACATGATACGGTTGGGCCGCTCCCTGCCCTGCCGGCTGTAATCGGGCGATGGCGCGCCCGTGGCACCAAGCGGCACTGTAACTTGTTGATCTGATTTTGCTTCTCGTTTGACTTTGCTTTTAGGATGCGCTAACCCTATCCGCAATTCGTGACCCTCGCGCATTGGACCGACAAAGCCCATGGCCGCCACCGACCTGAACCAGATTCTGGCACCACAGGAGAATTTGGCCCGCATTCTCGACAACCTCAAGGAAGGGGTGATTGCCCACGATCTCAAGCGGCGCATTTTCTTCTTCAACCGCCAGGCCGAGACGATCACCGGCTACAAGCGGGAAGAGATTCTGGGCCGCGACTGCCACGAGGCCTTCGGCATTCCCTTCTGCGGCGAGCGCTGCTCGTTCTGCGACAACAGTCCGCCGGCACCCGGCGCCCCCGACCTCAAGGAATACACTCTCAACATCACCACCAAGCACTGCGAATCGCGCCGCCTGGAAATGACCGTGACCCTGATGCGCGACCACACGGGTGATTTCGTGGGCGTGCTGGCCCTTTTCAGGGACATCACCGACGAACTGCGTCTCATGATGCAGACGGGCAATCTGACGCGCTTCTCCAACATCGTCGGGCGCGATGCCAAGATGCTGCAGGTTTTCCAGCAGATCAGCGATGTGGCCGCCTATGACTACCCCGTGCACATTTTCGGCGATACCGGCACCGGCAAAGAGCTGGTGGCCACGGCCATCCACAACGAGGGCCACCGGGCCGGCACCCCGTTCGTGCCCATCAATTGCGGGGCCCTGCCCGAGGGCCTGATCGAAAGCGAGCTCTTCGGTCATGTCAAGGGGGCCTTCTCCGGCGCCATCCGCGACAAGAAAGGCCGCTTCGAGCTGGCCGACGG
>CAYMAR010000224.1:0-6564 GCA_964388465.1 uncultured Desulfobacteraceae bacterium | reverse complement strand
ACGCCAATGGGCGTGGCGCTGCCTATTCCAGGAAACCGATCGCGACTTCCACGCGCCGGTTTTTGAAGCGCCCTTCTTCGGTATCGTTGTCGGCGATGAAGTTGGTGGCCCCGTACCAGTGCAGAATGATGCGATCGGGATCGATGCGGCTTTGCCCCAGAATATAGTTTTTCGCACTCTGCGCACGCATCCTCGAAAGATTCAAATTATACTCGGGATCACCAGAGGAATCCGTGAATCCGGCCAGCACCGCATAGGCCTGGGGATTGTTTTGCAAAAATTCGGCCACCTGTTTGAGGTTTTCATGATCGCCGGCTTTGATGGCCTTCTGGTCCCAGGCAAAATTGATGTCGCGTACCTCGACCCCCACGACACGATTGTCGGTCACGGTTTGGACTGTCACGGTCGATTTGACGATAAAGAGCGCACCCAGACCCCATACCGGGTTCTGATACAGCGCGCTGAATGGGATCACGCGGGAGCACTCGTTGACGGCGGCCATGTCGTCGAGCAGTTTCTCGGCCTTGGGCGTGGTGGCCGAACTGATGAGATAAAAGCAGACATTGTATTTGTCAGCCAGGGGTTTAATCTCATCCAACGGCCGCCGCTTGGTCACGCGGTTGTATGTGTAGGTGCCGTCGCTGAAGACAAAAACGGCGGTTTTGCCCGACAGCTTGCCCAGGATCGGATCGAGGGCGGCGAGTCCTTCGGCCAGCGGTGTGGGCTGCCCGGCAAAGCTGCCGGCAGTTTCGGTGCTGGGCAGTTGATCGATGGCTCGCTGAAACGCCACGCGGTCGTAGGGCTGCATCTCATGGTAAGCCTTGAACGGGGTGAACGCGTAGAGCCCTGCCATGTAGCCCAACTCCGGCAGGATAGCGTTCTGCTGCCGAAGAATTTGGAGCTCGGCATCCAGTTTCTGGACGCCGGCCTTGTATTCCTCGGCCATCGAACCGGAAGCGTCGTAGAGGATGATGAAATTGTCGGCGGTCCGGATGAGCATGTCCCGGGTGATAATGTTTTTCTGGATGTCTTCGGCCGTGATAATCTTGAAGGCGGCCGCACCTGAGGGCACCAGCAGAACAAATGCAATCAATGCGATGGTCACGTTCAAAATTGATTTTGGCATAACGAAATTCCTTTCTTTGGTAATCGGTTTTCGATGCGAATCGATCGACGCCTGAATTCCGTCCAAAGCTATCTAGCCTTGGTACAAAAAGACACATCCGCTAACCTGGTAGCTTACCTACGCGCTGGGGAATGAAACAAAAGAGGCTGAGAAATGGATTTCGTGCCGCAACTCCGGATCGTCAACTGGCGTTTTAGTATTCACCGTCTCTCAGAGCTTTTTTCCGCGGCCTACTCTAATCTGAATATTGGAATAAGACCAGTTATATTTTGTTTAGTATAAATTAAACTAAAAATGTTGGGTTTGTTCAGCAGTTTGGCAAGTCTTTATATTCATTTTTTTTGTCCGTCTATATGACAAGGCGCTATGCGTACCTGTTTTTCCATACTATTCTCTGGTACTTCTATTGATAAGACTGCCGTTCATATTAACTCTGAATCTTTTCTGAACCGAACCAATGTGATGAGTTTTTGTGAAATACAAGTGCGAGTCCAATAATGTAAAGGATAGTTTGTAGAATCCCTAAGACTGAGTCGGCTGGATTGTGTGAAAGTGAAGCAAAAAACGGTAAAATAACTAGAGGAATACAGATCATGAATATCACAACCAATGAGATTCTTGCCCAATTCTTACCTTTGCCAAGCTGGTAGATTAGGTACAGGGACCCCAAATAAATAAGAACCTTCATCGAAATTAGAAAATAGGGCGACCGAACTTCCGCGTGACGAAAGATTGTAATCATGACACGTAAAATTCCCATACCAACCACAAAGTAATAAAGTTTTACGGCGAGAGCGACTTTGGGAGGTCTATCCGAAATATTTTTCACTGGCATTGCATTCTCCGATCTACTTTCGCCCGCAGGATTGGATGTCAATTATTGGCATCACTTCACGCTTATCCTTAAACCGGTTTCTATAGTATTGTTTTTAAAGCGCCAAAATCAAGAAGGTAGTACTCAGCAGCGCAAGCGCGCACTGTCTAAACGCATTAGGAATCGTTAAGCAAGTCTCAGCTCGGCTTGAGTGCTATCTTGAATCGCTCAAAATAAAAACAATGTTTTGTTTCATAGACTCGCGAACGCTTTCCTTACGATCCCATAGGCATGCGTTTGCGCGCTGGAGTCGCAGAATATTGATTGCAAACGTTAGCGCGATAAACTCCCCTACCCCTCATTTAGATAAGGATTTCTCGTTAATGATCCATCCTTTTTTTATTCTTCGGATATTACAATGACAGGGGTTCCAACGGGTGCCCAGTCAAACAAAGCTTTTGCATTATCATCGGTCAAACCGACACAACCTTCTGAGCCTACTGATTCTGTAAGGTATTTGTGTAGGTAGGAACGGAGGGTCGCCATTTGAGTTCCGTGAATAGCCTTGCCGTCCTTAGTGAAAAACATGGTATAGGGCATTTCTGAACCATAAGTTTTACTCGTATATTTTTCGTGCTTGCGGAATATTTTGTAATTACCTGCTGTTGTTTCCTTCGTATCTCGACCGGTCACAATATCGAACCTGTAAATCTCTTCTCCATCTTCCAAAGCAACCAGGATCTGCCGTTCAATGAAGACCTGTATTTCCTTTTTCTTGCCAGCCTTGTCACCCCAAGCCGTGGTGGCAATAATCAAGAGAAGACCAACAAATATTGACAAATAAAAATGATGTAACAGACTGACTTTCAGACGGTTTTCCATTTTTCAAATCTTCCCTTTAGATGGTAATGCGACTTGCCATCGAATTCAAAATATTCATAACCCATCAGTAGTGTCCGGTTAATGCTCGGCCCAATCGACACAAATATTTAAAAACATTATCAAAATGCACCACTTGGAGGTGTCCTCGATTTGAAATCGGATTCCATGAGCGATACGGCCTTCGCACCGGATGTACCCGGTCGTTTATGTGGACGCCCTAAACTTATAAACTTTGCAGAAACATACCTTCCGAGTGGTTGCACATCTTCCTGGTTGAGCGATTTACAGATCTTCGGCCTTCTTCAGATAGTCGCCCCCCTGCTTCAATGTCTTCCTGCGCTCACCTTTGTCCATCCGTTCCAGCACCCGATACATGGTCCCCATGCGGGGATTTTTTTCCAGAAGCCGGCGGTGGCGGTCCAGAAAGTGCCAGTAGAGGCTGTTGAAGGGGCAGGCCTTGTCGCCGTGGCGTTGCTTGTGGTCGTAGTGGCACGCCTTGCAGTAGTCGCTCATCTTGTGGATGTAATTGGCCGAGGAGACGTAGGGTTTGGTGGCGATCAGGCCGCCTTCGGCGAACTGGCTCATGCCGCGGGTGTTGGGCATCTCGACCCATTGGATCGCATCCACGTAGACGCCCAGGTACCAGGCATCGACCTGGTCGGGATCCACCCCGGCCAGGAGCGCGAAATTGCCGGTGACCATCAGGCGCTGGATGTGGTGGGCGTAGGCGTAGTCCAGGCTCTGGCCGATGGCCCGGGCCAGGCAGTGCATGCGGGTCTCCCCGGTCCAGTACCAGTCCGGCAGTTTGGCCTCGTGGCCGAAGAAATTCATGTCTTGGAATTTCGGCATGAGGGCCCAGTAGATCCCGCGCATGTATTCGCGCCAGCCCAGGATTTGACGCACGAAGCCCTCCACCTGGGCGATGGTGATGCGATCCTGCGCTTCTTCCCAGTGACGGACGGCGGCCTGGATGACTTCCAGGGGATCGAGTATTTTGACGTTGAGGGCAAAGGAGATCCGGCTGTGGAACAGGCTCCAGCCGTCGACCGTCATGGCGTCCTGGTAGGTGCCGAAGTGGGGCAGGCCGTGTTCCAGGAAGTGCTTCAGCTGGGCCAGCGCCTGGCGCCGCGTCACCGGCCACAAGAGGGTCTTGCCGGTCGTGCGGCCGAAATGCCGGACCTTCATCGTCGTCAAAGTCTTCTCGATGGCGCCGACATCGTTCCGGAAGCGCTTGGGTTCGGGGATCGGCACCTTGCCGTCGTAGCGCTGACGGTTGCTGGCATCGTAGTTCCACTTGCCGCCGACCGGCTTGCCGCCTTCCAGCAGGATGTCGTGTTGCGTGCGCATCTCGCGGTAGAAGCGCTCCATGAGGTAGCGCTTCTTGCCGGCGAACATCTTCTTTACGTCGTCGCGGCCGGTAAGAAAGTGCTCGCTGCCGACCACCGCATTCTCGATGGAGCAGTCTGCGGCAATGTCTTTGAGCTGTCGGTCCAGGCGGTATTCGTCCGGTCGCTGGTATTCGAAGCGCTTGATCTTGTGCTTGCGGATCAGGCGGTTCAGATTGGACGCGAAATCCTGCCGGTTTTCGGGAGCGTCGAGGTGCAGGTAGACGACACGGTGGCCTTTTTTTTGAAGCGCATCGGCAAAAGCGCGCATGGCGGCGAAAAAGGCCAGGATCTTCTGGATGTGATGCGTCACGTAGTCGGTTTCCTGACGCACCTCCATCAGCACGTAGATCACGTGATCGTCGGTCTTTCGAAACCAGGAATGCCGCGGGTTGAGCTGGTCGCCCAGGATCAGGCGCAGGGTGTCGGCAGCCGCCATCAGTTCTCCTCGCTTTTGCGGACCAGCCGGTCCACCTTGTGGACATAGGCCTCAATGTCGCACTTGCGCTCCAGCCCGCTGGCCGCCATGTAGCGGACCTTGCCGAACACGGCCCGCTCGGCCCAGGCCCGGTCATGCTTGCCGTATACCCAGGCCACACCGGCAAAGGAGTTGGGGTCGCGGCCGTCCAGAAAGTATTTGTTGTTGATCGCCAGCGTGGTGTCGAAGGCTTCTTCGGGGTCGGGCGTCCACTCCAGAATCTTCTTGCCCCAGTACATGCGCATATAGTTGTGCATGAACCCCGTAAACTTCATCTCGCGCATGGCCGCATTCCAGTAGGGGTCGTGGGTTTCGGCGGCTTCGAGTTCCTCCCGGCTGTAGACATGCGTGCGCCGGTCGCCGGCGTGCGCGGCCAGGGTCTTGAGCGCCCAGTCCGGCAGGCAGCTGTAGCGGTCGTAGTCCGGTGTGTAGTGCACGAAATTGATGGCCAGCTCGCGGCGCACGATGAGTTCCTCCAGGTAGGCGGCCCGGTCGATCCCCTGCCCCTCTTGGGCATCGCGCACCTGGAGGGCAAGATAAACCGGCGAGATCTGCCCGAAATGCAGGTAGGGACTCATCATGGAGACATCGTCGGTCTGGGGCTGGTTGCTGTTTTTGTCGTAGCCGGCGAGACGGTGACGGATGAAGCGGCGCAGCCGTTTCCTGGCTTCGGCCGTGCCGCCTTTGAAAAAGGCCGTCACAGGCGAAACGCGGCGGTCGATTTTGAGCTCCGCGATCACGGCGTCGATATCGTCCAGACCGATGCCGTCCAGATTCAAATCGAGGGAGGATTGGCGCGGGGCGGCCGCCCGCGGCAACCGGAGATAATCGTCCAGGTGCTTCTGGATTCGGGGCCGAATGGTGCGGGCGGCATACTCGGCCTTGGTCGAGACCACCGCCACGGGCACGACCACGTCGCCCTCCACCGCCAGTACCCGGCAATCCGCTTCGGCCGCCAGCTCCCGGCGCCATTCACGCTGGTGGCGGGTGTAGCCCACGTCGCAGACGATGAGTGCCGCCCGTTGCCCCAGGGCGAGCGCCACCGCCGACGGTTGACCGAGACGCACCACCAGGCGAATGCCCTTGCGCTGCAAAGCCGCGGCCACCTCCTGAAGCCCTTCGAGCATGAAACGGAAATGCCGCCGGTTGGCCTCGGGGTAGTCGTCCATGAGACCGAAACCCGCCACCACCGGCAGCTTGCGGCGGTTGGCCTCCCGGACGGCCAGATCCAATGCGGGGTTGTTCTCGGCCCGCTGGGACTGCTGCATCCAGTAAAGAACATAGTCGCCCGCCGCGACCTCGCGGTCGTTCAAGGCCTGGATGCGCGTGTCGGCATCAGTCATTTGATTTAACCCCGTTAAATTTGGGATCGTCTATGGGTTTTGGGCCCCAGCGCACGATTTCATTAAAGCCAAGCGCAAATTGGTTTTCGGTGGGATCGAAAGCCTCGGGCCAGATCTCAATAGGAATGCCCCCTTTTTGGCATCCCGGAGAGATTCCCTTCGTCCCGCGCCGAGCATCGGCCCATCGATCGGGTATGCCTCGCGGACTTGTTTGAGCGAAGCGCGTTTCCGCGAGACCTGATCGATTAAAACCGGTCAATGAAGCATGCTTCCGCATGCTGTCGTGCAAGGCGCCCAATGAAGCGAGACGCGCAGCAATCGCCAGATTGTGAACACCCGAGCGAATTGAACAACGCCGCAGGCCGGCATGAGGCGCCGCTTCATTGTCCGGTTTGGCGACGCGCAGGGTGAGCGGGGCGCGGGCGTCTTCTTTTCTTCCACTTGGAAGAAAATGAACTACGGGATACTTTTCAAAACAAACTCGCAGACAAATACCGCCATCTACTTTTTAGTTGTTTTCATCGCCTCGAAGGCCT
>CAYMAR010000223.1:5425-6566 GCA_964388465.1 uncultured Desulfobacteraceae bacterium | reverse complement strand
TCCCGGGAGGGGTCAGCCTTCCGCCCCAGATCCCGCGCCGGGCCGACAAGATCGGCTTCAATGCCGGCCCGCACCCGTGGAAGCATTCCGCCAGTCGCCGACCAGATACTGGACCAGCGTCACGGCGGCCAGCGCAGCCGTTTCCGCCCGGAGAATCCGCGGGCCCAGGGCGCACAGCGCAAAACCGGCCTGCCGGGCGGCCTCGGCCTCTTCAGCCGTGAAACCGCCCTCGGGGCCGATGATCACCATGACGCGACCCTGCCGGCCGAAATTCGATTCTTCCGGCAGGCCGACGGCTTCTTCCCAGAACATGGTTTTGTAATCAAACCCTTCGGACCACGCCAGAATATCGCTCAGCCCCGTGGCCATGCGGATATGCGGTTGGCGCCGCCGACCGCACTGTTTGACGGCTTCCCGGGAGATGCGCGCCCAGCGTCCCAGGCGGGCCTGCAGGCGCTGCGGGTCGGGCTGCGCCACCGAGCGTGAGGAAACAAAGGGCAGCCAGGTGGTGATGCCCAGTTCCGTCAGCGCCCGTATCAAGGCATCCATCTTGCGGTCTTTCAACATGGCCTGGGCGACAGCGAGTTCTTGCCTATCGGTGGCCGGCCGCGAAGACGGCGCCATGATGGCGACCAGCACACGGTCCGTCTCAACGGCCTGGATGCAGGCGTCGGCCGTATGCCCCCGCCCGTCGGTGACCCGCACCCGCGCCCCCGGCCGCAGTCGCAGGACCTTGCGAATATGCCGGGCCTCCGAGCCGACGACGACGGCCACGGGTTTGTGAAGTTCATCCGGTTCGACGAAAAAAGATCGCATCCGGTTTTATACGCGCAGGGCAAGACGCCTGTAAATGCTTTTATCTCCCCAGGTGCCGGAGACCTCTTCGGACCCGCAGCGCTTCGCAATCGCCCGGCCGGCCCAATCGATCCGAGGAACCGGACTAACTAGGGAATATCCTTCGGGAACCGGCGATATTTGCCGGCCCGCCTGTCTTGACACTCACCTATCGCTGTGATAGCGTTCGGAAAATTGGCGCACACAGTATAACGGCCTTAATCCATTGAAAAAAGAATGAGGATCCCATGACGGAGCAGCGCTCTCCGGATGAAGAGCCGATCATCGAACTGACCGAGATTGTCGA
>CAYMAR010000223.1:0-5325 GCA_964388465.1 uncultured Desulfobacteraceae bacterium | reverse complement strand
ATCTGGTGGATATGGTCGAAGAGGCGCCGGCCGAGGCCTCTTCAGCGCCTGAGTTGACGGCCGCGCCGGAGGAGATGACGACCGAACCGGATGATTTTCCGGAAGAAGATATGCCCGGAATGGCGGCATCCGCGGGCGCGGCGTTTGATCTTTTCGCCGATACGGAACCGGAAGAGACCGATGCGCCGGCCGTGGACGCGGCGGACCCGAATGACGATCTGGACTTCGCCCCCATGGATCTCGATATCGAGGAGAACAAGGAAGACGATCTTTTCGATTCGCTGGGCATGAATCTCGAGCCGGAATTGCAGGGATCCGCCAGCAGCGACGAGTTGGATTTCAACCTGAGCACCCAGGAATTGTCCGACGCCATCGACCTGCTGGATGCCAAGCTGGCCGAAGAGCCCCCGCTGGATGGCGCGGGCGAAGCCGCGCAAACAGCGGCGCTGCCGGCCACGGTTTCAGAGGCCCAACTCGAAAACGCCCTCGAAAACGTCATCCGCAAAATGTTCGCGGAAAAAATCGATATCCTGATCAACGAGGCCATCGAGAAAACCGTATCCGCCGAAATCGAAAATTTAAAAAACCAGCTGCTCCAAGATTCGACCGAAGAATAGTCCGGCACCGTTTTTCGTCAAAAATGATCGCCATGCCGCCGGGTGTTGAGCCAACGGTGTGCTTCCTGTGGAACATGGCGCCTGCCTGGCGTCCGTCCCGCACACCCCGGTGGCCAAATATCAGTGTCGTCAGCGGGGATTAGACCTAATCCCCTTTTTCAATTTTAGGAGGAGTCGTTTGTATGGGTCCGAATCTGCTGGCCAAGGGCTATGAGCCCCACGACGTCGAGAAGAGATGGTACCGGTACTGGGAAGAGGAAGGTTTGTTCGCCGCGGCGGAAGGGGGAACGCCGCCCGCTTATTCGATCGTCATCCCCCCGCCGAACGTGACCGGTGTCCTGCACATGGGCCATGCCCTGAATGTGACCCTGCAGGACATCCTCTGCCGCTACCGGCGCCTGCGCGGTGACAATGTCCTGTGGATGCCCGGAACGGACCACGCCGGCATCGCCACCCAGAACGTGGTGGAGCGCAAACTGGCCGAAGAGCAGACGGATCGCCACGCCCTGGGGCGCGAAAAGTTCATCGCCGCCGTCTGGGAGTGGCGGGCGGAATACGGCAGCGCCATCATCAACCAGCTCAAGCGCCTGGGCGCCTCCTGCGACTGGCAGCGCGAGCGCTTCACCATGGACGAAGGTCTCTCCCGTGCGGTGCGCAAGGTTTTCGTGCAGTTGTACGAGGAGGGTCTGATCTACCGCGGCGACTATATCATCAACTGGTGCCACCGCTGCCACACGGCCCTGGCCGACCTCGAAGTGGAACACGAAGATATCGACGGCCACCTCTACCATATCCGCTACCCTTTCCCTGGAACCGAAGAAGGCCTGGTGGTGGCCACCACCCGCCCCGAAACCATGCTGGGTGACACGGCCGTGGCCGTGAATCCCGAGGATCCACGCTACACCGGGCTCGCTGCCACTCACGTCGTCCTGCCGCTGATGGAGCGCGCGATCCCGATCATTCGCGACAGCTATGTGGACCTGGCGTTCGGCACCGGCGCCCTCAAGGTTACCCCGGCCCACGATCCCAACGACTTCGAAATCGGCCGACGTCACGGACTGCCCCGGGTCAAGGTGATCGGCGACGACGGCCGGATGACCGCCGAAGCCGGCGCCTTCGAGGGGCAGGAACGCTTCGCCTGCCGGCAGAACGTCGTCGAGGCCCTCAGGCATCAGGGCCTGCTCGTCAAGATCGAAGACCTCAACCACAGCGTGGGGCACTGCTACCGCTGTAAAACGGTGGTGGAGCCCAATCTCTCCACCCAGTGGTTCGTCAAGGTCAAACCCATGGCCGCGAAGGCCATCGCCGCCGTGGAGACGGGCCGTACGAGGATCATCCCGCCCAACTGGACCCAGACCTATTTCGACTGGATGAACAACATCCGCGACTGGTGCATCTCCCGCCAGATCTGGTGGGGGCACCGCATACCGGCCTGGACCTGCGAAGACTGCCATGAGGTCATCGTGGCTATGGAGGCGCCGACGGCCTGCCGCGCCTGCGCCGGCGCCCGGCTGGCACGTGAAACCGACGTGCTGGACACCTGGTTCAGCTCGGCCCTCTGGCCCTTCTCCACCATGGGCTGGCCCGATGAGACCAAGCTGCTCAGGACTTTCTACCCCACCTCCACCCTGGTGACCGGCTTCGATATCCTTTTTTTCTGGGTGGCCCGGATGATGATGATGGGGCTGCAGTTTATGGACGACGTGCCTTTCCGCGATGTCTACGTCCATGCCCTCGTGCGCGACGAGCACGGCAAGAAGATGAGCAAATCCAAGGGCAACGTGATCGACCCCCTCAACGTGATCGAGGCGTACGGCACCGACGCCTTTCGCTTCACGTTGACGGCTTTCGCGGCCCAGGGACGCGACATCAAGATGTCCGAAAAAAGGGTGGAGGGTTACCGCCACTTCATCAACAAACTCTGGAACGCGGCCCGCTTCGTGCTCATGCACATCGAACACCCCGAAGAACTGCCGCCGGCCGACCGACGCGCCGTCCCCGACCGCTGGATTCTCTCCCGGATGCATGCGGTTACCACGGAGAGCGCCGCGGCCATCGACGGATACCGCTTCAACGATGCCGCCGCCCAGCTCTACCGGTTCGTCTGGCATGAGTTCTGCGACTGGTACGTGGAGATGAGCAAACCCGCCCTCTACGGCCATCAGGGCGAGGCAAGCGCACGCGCCGCCCGGGGCGTTCTCTGGCGGGTTCTGCATGACACGCTGATTCTGCTGCATCCGCTGGTGCCCTTCGTCACCGAAGAAATCTGGCACCACCTGCCCGGGGCCGAAGGTTCGATCATGCAGGCGGCTTTCCCCGGCGACGACGATCGTCTGCCCCCTCTGGCCGCGGATCGCGAGGCCGAGGCGGCCCTCGCCGCCATGATGCAGGTGATCACCGGCATCCGCAACATCCGTGGCGAAATGAACATCGCCCCGTCGCTGAAGCTGGCCGTGGTCATGCATTCCGACGATGAAACCACGCGCCGCGTCATCGGCGACCATCGCGAACTGGTGGCCGACCTGGCCCGCCTGGAGCGTCTCGACGTCGAAAGGACGGGGGACAAACCGAAAGCCTCGGCCACCGCCGTCATCGACAACGCCACCCTCTACGTCTCGCTGGAGGGCATCATCGACTTCCAGCAGGAGGCCGCGCGGTTGCGCAAGGAAATCGCCAAAGCCGAGGCCGAAATCGCCAAGCTCGACCGCAAACTCAACAATGCCGACTTCCTGAACAAGGCCCCGGAAAACGTCGTGGCCAAGGTTCGCGACCAGCATGCCGGTTTTGCGGAGAAGCAAAGAGCGCTCGCGTCCCACCTGGAACGGATCCAAGAACTGGCCTCCTAGGGGGAAACCGCATCCGGCCCACCATGGGCCCAGCAGAACCATTAGGCAGGATGAATGACATGTGGCATGACCTGGAACGGCTGATCGACCTTGCGCTGGCAGAAGACATCGCCACCGGCGATATCACCACCAATGCCCTGATCGACCCCGGTGCCCGCGGCCGCGGTGTCATTGTGGCCAAGGCCCCGATGGTCGTGGCCGGACTGATGGCGGCCCGACGCGTCTTCAAACGTCTGGATGCCGACCTGCGCGTCGCCGACATTGCTGAGGAAGGTCAACCGGTCGCGTCGGGGGCGACCCTGATGACCGTCGCGGGCCGCATGGCCGCACTGCTGACGGCCGAGCGCACCGCCCTCAATTTTCTCCAGCGCCTGTGCGGGATCGCCACCCATGTGCGGAGCTATGTGGAAGCGCTCCCGGACGCACGCGTCCGCTTGGTGGATACCCGCAAGACGACCCCCGGATGGCGGGCGCTGGAAAAATATGCGGTGCGCATCGGCGGCGCCGCCAACCACCGCTTCAACCTGAGCGACGGCATCCTGATCAAAGACAACCATATCGCCGCCTGCGGCGGCATTGCCGCCGCCGTCGACCGGGCGCGGCGCGCGGCCCCCCATAGCCTCAAGATCGAGGTCGAAACCGAGACGCTGGCCGAGGTCGAAGCGGCGCTGGATGCCGGGGCCGACATCATCATGCTGGACAACATGGAGCCCGAGAATATCCGCGCGGCCGTGCGCCTGATCGCGGGGCGGGCCCTCGTGGAAATATCCGGCGGGGTCGATCGCGACAACCTGAAAACGCTGGCCGCCTGCGGGGCCGACATCATCTCCGTCGGCGCCCTGACCCATGCAGCCAGGGCCGTGGACATCAGCATGCGTATCGATGCGGCCGCGGATCCGTCCGCGTGATCAGCCAGGGCGCGCCCCATCCACGGGGATTGGCGGCCGCTCGGGGAATTGACCGGTCATGATTCCGCTGCGCGACACCATCCGCTCTCGCAACTTCCCCTTTGTGACCTATCTTCTCATCCTGCTCAACGTCCTGGTCTATGGTTACCAGGCCATCCAGGGACCGGACGTGAGTCGCTTCATCGCCACCTACGCTCTCATCCCCGCTCGCTTCACCCAACCCGCGCTGATCGACTATTTCGGCTGGGGAGCCAATTTCGTCTCCCTGTTCACGTTCATGTTTCTCCACGGCGGGTTCTGGCATCTGCTGGGCAACATGTGGAGTCTCCATATCTTCGGCGACAATATCGAAGACCGATTGGGACCGCTGCGTTACCTCGGCTTCTATCTCCTGGCCGGAGTGCTCTCGGGCCTGGTTCACCTGGTCCTCCATCCGCAATCCCAGATTCCCACCGTGGGGGCCAGCGGTGCCATCGCCGGTGTGATGGGCGCCTATTTCCTGTGCTATCCCGGCTCCCGGATCCTGACCCTGATTCCCGTCTTCATCTTCCCCTGGCTGGTTGAAATTCCCGCCTTCATCTTCCTGGGCATTTGGTTCGTGCTTCAGTTTCTGGGCGCCGCCGGTGCCGACGGAGCCGCCGGCGGGATCGCCTGGTGGGCGCATGTGGGCGGTTTCCTGGCCGGCGTCGTCCTTCTGAAAGGCTTCGAGCGAATCCCCGCCACCGGCATGTCCGCCCCTCTGGAAGCCGCTGCCGCCAGGAAGCACAGTCACCATCTGCAGGTGATTCAGCCCGCGCCGATCTCCGGCTCACCCGACCTCCGGGGCCGGTTGCGCATCACCGCGTTCGAGGCCCTCGCCGGTACCCGCAAACGCGTGGCCCTCGCCAACGGTCTGCGTCGACGCACGTTCCTGGTAAGCGTTCCGCCCGGCATCAAGGCAGACCAGTCCCTGCG
>CAYMAR010000222.1:0-6672 GCA_964388465.1 uncultured Desulfobacteraceae bacterium | reverse complement strand
AATTGCCAGCTGATCGCCAAGGCCCGTCGGGCCGCCTGGTTGATCGACGGACAAGCCTATTTCGGTGCCTTGCACCAGGCCCTGTGCCGGGCCCGTCGCACGATCTTCATCGTGGGATGGGACCTTCACAGTGAAGTACGCCTGGTCCGAGAAAAGGACACCGGTGGATACCCGTCTACACTGGGCAAGCTTTTGGAAACCCTGGCCCGCGAGCGTCCCCAACTCCAAATTTTTCTGCTAAGCTGGGATTTTGCGATGATCTACGCCATGGAGCGGGAATTCTTCCCGCGCTACAGGCTCAAGTGGCGCACACGGGACAACATCCACTTTATCCTGGACGGGCACCACCCGGTAGGCGCCTCCCAGCACCAGAAAGTGGTGGTGATCGATGATGCGCTGGCCTTTGCCGGCGGCATGGATCTCAGTCAGTGGCGCTGGGACACCCCGCAACACCTTCCCGAAGACCAGCGCCGCGTCGATCCCGGCGGGCGCCCCTACCCGCCCTTTCATGATGTCCAGCTGGCGGTGGACGGCCCGGCTGCAGCCGCCCTGGGCAAACTGGTTCGGGAGCGCTGGGAGCGCGCAGCGGAAGCCCCTCCCAAACGTTCGGCAGCGAAACGCTCCGCCGATCCCTGGCCGCCGGATCTTAAACCAGACCTGCATGACACGGAGATCGCCATTGCCCGCACGCTGCCCGAACACGGTCGGCAGCGCGCCGTGGAAGAGGTTCGCCGGCTCTACCGGGACAGCATCGCGGCGGCTCGCAACTGGATCTATATCGAAAACCAGTACCTGAGCGCGCACTGCATCGGTGAGGCCCTGGCCGCGCGGCTGGCGGAAGACGACGGGCCGGAAGTGGTCATCGTTCTGCCGCAGCAGACCGGCGGCTGGCTGGAGCAGCACACCATGGACGTATGGCGTGGGCGCCTGCTCAAACGATTGCGTGAGGCCGATCGCCATGACCGTCTGAGGGTTTACTTCCCGCGTTTGGCCGCGGACGCCGGGCACAGCCTGATGGTGCATGCCAAAGTAATGGTGGTCGACGACGGTTTCATGCGGGTCGGCTCCTCGAATCTGAGCAACCGTTCCATGGGGCTGGATTCGGAATGCGATCTGGCCATTGCCGCGGGGCCCGAAGACGAGGAACGGCAGAAGACGATCGCCCGCTTTCGCAACCGCCTGCTGGCGGAACACTTGGCGTGTCAAACCGAAGAAGTGGATCAGGCGATGCAGGCGCAGGCATCGTTGATCCGCGTCATCGAGGGACTGCAAGGCGGCGGGCGCACCCTGGCCCCCCTCGAATCCTCGATTCCCCCGGAAGTCGACAAATGGGTCCCCGAATCCGAACTGCTCGATCCGGAGCAGCCGGTGCCGCCGGAAAAGCTTCTGGACCTCTTCGTCAGCCCCGAGGAACAGCCCTCGGCCTTCCGCCAAAACCTGAAGATCGTCGTGCTTGTCGCCGCCGTGTTGAGCTTGGCCGCGCTGTGGCGCTGGACCCCGCTGGGGGAAGTGATTGATTTCGAAGGCGCCCGCCGGCTGGCGGTCTGGATTCAGCAGCGACCGCTGGCGCCGTTCTGGGTGGTGGCCGTCTACACGGCCGGCAGCGCCCTGGCCATTCCCGTGACCCTGATGGTCATCGCCACGGTCCTCGTATTCGGCACCTGGCTCGGACTGGCGTACGCTCTGGCCGGCGCCTGTGTGAGTGCGGCGGCCCTATTTGCCGTCGGTCGCTGGATGGGACGCGACGCCGTGCGCCGGTTGGCCGGGGGGCTGCTTAACCGCATCAGCCGCAAGCTTGCGGACAACGGTCTGCTGACGGTGATTACGTTTCGCATCGTCCCGGTGGCGCCGTTTGCCGTCATCAACCTGATCGCGGGCGTGTCCGCAATCCGCTGGCGCGACTTCGCCCTGGGCACCCTGATCGGACTGCTGCCGGGCGTCACCGCTATCGCGCTGCTCGCCGATCGGGCGGCGGCCTCCTTGCGTCAACCCGACATCGGCCAGTTCAGTCTTCTGCTGACGGCCGTTTTACTGGTCGGACTGGGACTGTTCGGCCTGCGCCGCTGGATCAAGCGCCGGCGTGCCGCCCAGGGGTCCTGACGCAACAATGGTGAGCTTCGTGCGCATCGCCACCTACAACATCCACCGCTGCATCGGCGGCGACGGCCGTCATGACCCCCGGCGCATTGCGGCGGTCCTTGAATCCCTGGACGCCGACATTGTGGCCCTCCAGGAAGTGGCTTACACGCCCAATGCCCGTCACGATGTCCTGCGCTTTCTGGCCGATGCCCTCGACGCCCGCGTGATCGCCGGTCCGACCCTGTGGGAAAAAGAGGGCCGTTTCGGCAACGCCCTGCTGACACGGCTTGACGTCCGCCGGGCCGCGCGGATCGACATTAGCGTGACCGGCCGCGAACCACGCGGCGTCCTTCAATTCCAGCCCGCAGTCGGCCAACGGTCAGTGACCGTACTGGCCACCCATCTCGGACTGGCGCTGCGTGAACGCCGTCATCAGGCGGACCGGATCGCACGTCTTTTGAAGGCGAGTGCAGCCGAAGCTCTGGTTCTGATGGGCGATTTTAACGAATGGCGTCCGTGGGGCGGCGCAATTCGTCGACTGCAGACTTATTTCGGCACCCAGACCGCCCTGCGCACCTTTCCCAGCCGGCATCCGCTCCTGCCGCTGGACCGCATCTGGGTGCGCCCCGCCGCGGCCCTCGGCGGCCTGCGTGTCTTGCGCGATCACCGGACGCGGTGGGCTTCCGATCATTTGCCGCTGGTGGCCGACCTCAACCTGTGAAAAACGGGTCGCGGCGGTTGCACCGGCGCCGGCTGCGGGCGTCAGGGAACGCACCGACGTCATGATCGGCCGGCCGCGACAATCGCCATCCGGGGCATCGAAACCGCAGGCGCCGGGACGCACGGATACCTTCCTGGGCCCCTGCCTTTACATACTAAACCCCATTGGAGGCCGCGGTGATTTACGATAGCAGTTAAGACCAGCGGCCGCATGCACCGTCCGGCGGTCGGCCGGACGAAGACGGCGGCACCGCAGAAAGGAGACACGCATGATACGTAGCTTACGCGCAATTCTGGATGCCGACATCCAGGCCACCGACGGCAACATCGGCCGTTGCGCGGATTTTCTTTTCGACGACAAGATGTGGACCATCCGCTATATGGTGGCCGACACCAGCAAGTGGCTGCCCGGCCGTAAGGTCTTGATTTCGCCGAGCGCTATCGAGTCTTGGGACTGGCGTCGCGACATACTGCCGGTAAGGCTGACCCGCAGTAGCGTCAAAGAGAGCCCTCCGCTCGGCACCGCCATGCCCGTGTCCCGCCAGTACGAGGAACAACTGGCCAAATACCACCACTGGCAACCCTACTGGCACGGGCCGCATCTTTGGGGGGCCGGCACGACTCCGGATTTGGAGCCCCCTACCCAGAAGGCGTCCGAAAATGCCATCGAAACACCGGGCGAGTCGCATTTGCGCTCCGTGGCGGAAGTCAGCGGGTACAATGTTCAGGCCGTCAGCGGGGCCGCGGGCACGGTGGACGATTTTCTGGTCGAACAGAAAACGTGGTCGATCCGCTATCTCGTGGTGGATACCGACAAATGGCTGCCGGGCCGCAAAGTGTTGATATCGCCCCTGTGGGCCGACGTGGTGGACTGGAAACGCAGGCAGATCCACCTGCGCATGGACCGCAAGGCCATCGAAGGCAGTCCGGTTTACGATCGCGAAAGGGATTTGACCCGTGACGACGAAACGGCGCTCTTTGCGCATTACGACGAGAAACCCTACTGGTGGACCGTTCCCTGAAAGTGATTCAGACACCCGCATCACAGTGGCGAAAGCCGAGGCCATCGCCACGACATACAACCGCCACGGGACCTCAAAATACTCGGAAAGGAAAGTGACCTCAAATGTGTGGCATTTGCGGTGAAGTCAGATTCAACGGGACCCCTTCGTCAACACGCTGTGTCGAGAAGATGACCAATGCGCTGCACCTGCGCGGCCCCGATGCCCAGGGAATATACGTCCAGGGGGCGGCCGCGCTGGGGCACAGGCGTCTCAAGATTATCGACCTGACCGAGCGGGCGCAACAGCCCATGGTCGATAACGAACTGGGGCTGACCATTATTTTCAACGGCGCCATCTACAACTACGAAGAACTGCGCCGGACCCTCGCGGCAAAGGGTTACACCTTCTTTTCCAGCGGCGATACCGAGGTCATTTTAAAGGCATACCACGCCTGGGGACGCGACTGCGTCAAGCGCTTCAACGGCATGTTCGCTATGGCCATCTATGCGCGCGATCGCGGTCGGCTTTTTCTGGCGCGCGACCGCCTGGGGATCAAGCCGCTCTACTACCGCCAGGAGCCCGATGCGTTTCGCTTTGCCTCTTCCCTGCCCGCCCTGATCGCCGGCGGCGGCATCGAGGGGGAGATCGATCCGGTGGCCCTGCACCACTACATGACATTCCATGCGGTTGTCCCGGCGCCTCACACCATTCTAAAGGGGGTCCGCAAATTGCCGCCGGGCGAGACCATGACCGTCGATGCCCGGGGTGCGGTTGAAAGGGAGAACTACTGGCAGATCGCCTTCGACCCCCGCCCGGAGGAACGCACCTACAAGCAGCCGGAATGGGAAGCCCTTGTGCGGCAGGTTTTGCGCGAGTCTGTCCGTCGCCGGCTGACGGCGGATGTGCCGGTGGGGGTTCTGCTCTCCGGTGGGATCGACTCCAGCCTGGTGGTTGGATTGCTCTCCGAGCTGGGGCAGGCGGATATCACGACTTTCTCGATCGGATTCGATGCCGTCGATGGTGAGAAGGGCAATGAATTCGAATATTCAGACCGCGTAGCCGCCCACTTCGGCACCCGGCACCACCGCATCGAGTGCAAGGACCGGGATGTCCTCACGACCATCGATGAGTGCATCGCCGCCATGAGCGAACCCATGGTCAGCCATGACTGCATCGGGTTTTACCTGCTGAGTCGGTCCGTGGCCGAGCACGTCAAGGTGGTCCAGAGCGGACAGGGCGCCGACGAAATCTTCGGCGGCTACCATTGGTATCCGCCCCTGATGGAAAGCGTTGACCCTTTGCATGATTATGCCGGGCATTTCTTCGACCGCAGCCATACGGAATTCGCAGCCGCCGTCGATCCCCGTTTCGTGGAGCGCGATTACAGCTTCGAGTTTGTCCAGGCTCATTTCGAGGCTCGCGGCGCGGAGGCGCCCATCGACAAGGCGCTGCGCATCGACACGACGGTGATGCTGGTGGACGACCCTGTCAAACGGGTCGACAACATGACCATGGCCTGGGGTTTGGAGGCGCGGGTACCTTTTCTGGATCACGAAGTGGTGGAGGTGGCCGCCCGCATCCCGGCGGAATACAAGATCGCCAGCGGCGGCAAACACGTCTTGAAGGAAGCGGCCCGGCCGATCATTCCCGCCGAGGTGATCGACCGCCCCAAGGGCTATTTTCCGGTGCCTGCACTTAAACACCTTCAAGGCGACTACCTGGATTTCGTCACCGAGATTCTGCGGTCGCCGCGAACCCGTGAGCGGGCCTTGTTCAACCCGGAATACGTCGAGCACATCCTCGAAGCGCCGGAAAAACACATCACGCCGCTCAAGGGTTCGAAGGCCTGGCAGATGGCGGTGCTCGCTTATTGGCTGGCCGCCCAGGGACTCTGATTCGTTAACGTAATAACGGCGGGCAGAAACATGCCTGGAAGAGGGAGGATGGCCATGGAACGTGCAAACGACCTGCGTGAGCGCCTGCAGCGTGTTACCAGTTTTACCGTGCGCAACGAAAGAAAGCCCCGGGGTCCCTTGGCCGAGCAGATGACGGCCAACGCCGAGATCGACATGGGCTGGGGCCGCATTCTTTTCGGCCACACCTTCGATAATCAGGAGCGGCTGTGTGCGGCCCTGGACCGGGAAACCAGCGGACGGCGCGACATCGCCTTCTATCTGCGCGACCCGCATGTGCTGCTCGCGATCGGGCCGGACCGTTTATTTCTCGACCCCTCCCACACCTATCGCCTGTGGTTGCACGAATACCAGCCACGCCGCGAACGGCCGGGCGCGTTCAATGTTCGCCGGATCCAAACCATCGACGATACCGAGGGTATCAACCGGCTCTACGCGGCCCGCCAGATGGTCGGCTGCGATCCCGAATTCCTTCTCGCCCGAACCGTATCCCGCAAGCGGACTTATCTCGTGGCCGAGTCCACCGCCGATGGGGCGATCATCGGCACCGTGACGGGGGTCGACCATGTCGAGGTCTTCTCGGATCCCGAACAGGGTGCCAGCCTGTGGTGCCTGGCAGTGGACCCCCAGACCAACGCGCCCGGCGTGGGGGAGGCCCTGGTGCGCCATCTGGCCGAACACTACCTTACCCGTGGACGGGCCTATCTGGATCTTTCGGTGATGCATGACAACAACGAAGCGATGGCGCTCTATGAAAAGATCGGTTTCCAGCGCGTACCGGTCTTCTGCATCAAACGGAAAAATTCGATAAACGAAGCCCTCTACACCCGTTCCTTTCCGGCAGACGACCTGAATCCCTATGCCACCATCATCGTCAAGGAAGCGCAGCGGCGCGGTATCGGTGTCGAGGTTATCGATGCCGAGCACGGCTATTTCGATCTCACCCATGGCGGCCG
>CAYMAR010000221.1:3801-6691 GCA_964388465.1 uncultured Desulfobacteraceae bacterium | reverse complement strand
CGGAAAGCACCGCTTCCAGGTCCGTTGATGAGGCCGGTTTGAGTTTCATGGGGCGTTACTTTAGTGCGTCCCTTGACTTTTGACTTTCCATCGTTGCCGAATACGCCTGTCGTTCCCACCCCAGACCAGTCGTTCCTGCCCCAGAAAAGATAACGGACGACCCCGGCCAGGTAAAGGGGTATTTATCTCCGCACCGCTTTTAACCCCTCCCCGGATGTCAACCAAATTGACAAATCGATTGTCAATCGACAGCCAACTCGACAAAGTCGGAAAAGCGTTTGGCATATCAAAAAATTAGGAATGGTTATCATTCCCAAATCTTAGCCTGTATTTATATTTCTTCTTCCGTAAGTGGAATACTCTTTGCAAATCTTCTTCGCCAAGTCGGAATTCTCGCTCCCGTATCGCGCGCGCTTCGTTCCATGCAGCCTTCGACGATACCGCCGTCCACGCCCTGTTGCCCGATCTAAATTTTACGACCGATGATGGCAAGGGAATCCGTCGCGCCCTCTCGAGCGTGACCGTTGGAATTCAATCCACCAAGGCCGCAGGCGCCGAACCGATTGCCTGGTCGCCGCGCCATACGCCTTCAAGCCGATGACAAAGGAGTGGAAAAATGAGCAATAATCGTCGCAGAGACGCCATGCGCGTCCGCATATCCGCAGCCGAGATGGCGGCCGACCGGTCCCATCCCATCCACCAAGCCAACGGCGACGAACAGCGCTACGCGTCCGCCAACTATCCCATGAGCTTCACCAAGGGCCTGGCGCACGATGCCACCACGGGGCTGGTCGCCGACCCCCAGGCCTTCGAATCGTTCCGCACGGCCATCGACGAGGCGTATATCGACGCCTTTACGACTTCGGTGCGGGCCTCCTCGGACAAAGCGCGGGCCTGGGAGGCGCCGACCGCCGGCGTCGTGTACGAGCTGAACGGCCCGGACCCGCAGGCCGTCACGATGGCGCCTGCGCCGGCCCTGGGCACGATCGAGCTGGCCTATGAAATGGCGGAGGTCTATGAACTGGCCCTCATCCGTGACGTCCCCCTGACCGAACTGGCGGAGGGCACCACCAACACGACCGTGCTTGACGCCGTTTCACGCCTGAACGCGATCGGCTATGCACTCAACGGCGAAGCCGGAAGACCGCGCCTGAACAGCGGCGGTAATATTACCCCCCAAACCCTCTTCCGCGGCTCTTCGCCCGGCGTCGACACGGGGCCCTATCTCTCTCAGTTCATGCTGATCGGAAACGACCAGCCGGGCGACCCCGGCGTGGCCCATGGCCGGATCCAGTACGGTGCCCTGCAGATCGACCAGCGCGTACCCGTCGCCGCCGCCCAGGACTACCTGATCGACTGGAATGAATGGCTGCAGGCGCAGAACGGAGAAGACCTGCGGGACAACACGACCCTTTTCGACACCTCACAGCCCCGGCGCTTTATGACCTTCCCCCGGGACCTGGCAACCTATGTCCACGACGACGCCCTCTACGAGGCCTATCTGAACGCATGCCTGATCCTGCTTTCCATGGGCACACCCTTTGACCCGGGTTTCGCCAAGCTCGCGGGGCACGGCGAGCTCTTTCTCAACAGCCTGGACATCAACGGCGCGCTGAGCCTGGAGACCCACGCACGTCAGGCCGGCGGCTTCGCCCTCTACGGCGGCCCCCATATTCTGACCCTGGTGACCGAGGTCGCCACCCGGGCCCTCAAGGCCGTGCGCTACCAGAAATTCAACAACCATCTGCGCCTGCGTCCCGAGGCGCTCGCCGGGCGCATCCACCGCGCGAGCCAGATTGCCAGCGCTTTTCCGGCGGCCGGTGCGGCCTTTGCGGATCTGCGCACGGCGATCGATCCCACGGTGACCGCCGTCGAGACGGCCAACACCACCGCCGGCGCTTCGACGGCGCTGCTCCCGATGGCGTTTCAGGAGGGCTCGCCCATGCATCCATCCTACGGTGCCGGGCACGCCACGGTCGCCGGGGCCTGCGTGACCGTCCTGAAGGCCTTCTTCGAAACCGGTTGCGTCTTCGTGCACCGGGGCGGCGCGGATATCTTCAGCCGCTTCCAGAGTGGCGACACGACCGTCCAATACACGCCCAATGCCGATGGATCGAGCCTGGTGGCCACAACGGGCCAGCCCGACCAGCCCTTCTTGACCCTTGAAGGCGAATTGAACAAGCTGGCCGCCAATATTTCGATCGGGCGCAACATGGCCGGGGTCCACTATTATTCCGATTACTACGACAGTCTGCGCATGGGGGAGAAGATCGCCATCGGAATGCTGGAGGAGCAGGCCCTGTGCTACCCGACCGACCCGTTTGTGATGTCGGTGCCGACCTTTGACGGCGAGGTCTACCGTATCGGCAATCGCTAAACCGGCGTCCGGCCCCTGGGTTCTGCCCCCGGGGGCCGGACGCCGATCGTCATGATTCGCAGCGGTTCGAGACCCACAGGTCTTCGAGGCGCCGGGTGGGCAGCCGGTCGGCGTTGAATTTCAGGACCTGTTCGAGAAAACGGCCGATCTGCTGCCGGGCCGCCGCCACCTGGCGCGCGCGCTTGCTCGCTGATCGTGTCAGGGCGCAAAGCCCGTTTCAGCCGGTATTGCATGCGCCTGCCAATGCCCCCTTGCCGCACGGCTGACGTTCGTTGTGAAGATCGCGCCTTGGTTTCGCCTTTTTTCGGCGCCCCCCCTTTCCGTCTAGAAAGAACGGGGAACCAAGAGGCGTCCCGGCAGTCAATGGCCGATACGGCTTGGGAATGCCATCAGGCCCATCATGACGCCGTGGCTATTCCAGGCCCCGAAATTTCAAGTACAGCCCGGCGGTCTCCCGGGGTTTTTCGATCATGGGCAGGTGGCCGACCGCCGGCATCACCGCCGTCCGGGCAT
>CAYMAR010000221.1:0-3701 GCA_964388465.1 uncultured Desulfobacteraceae bacterium | reverse complement strand
GGTTTTTCGATCATGGGCAGGTGGCCGACCGCCGGCATCACCGCCGTCCGGGCATTCGGCATCACCGCGGCCAGCACCCCGCCGCCGGACACGTGCAGCACCCGGTCCTGCGCGCCCCAGACGATAAGTGTCGGCACCGCCAGGCCCTTCACCGTTTTTTCGAGCGGGGCATCTTCCAGGGCGCGGTTCATTTGATTCCAGATCCGGAGATTCCGGGGCCGGTGGGCAACCGTCTCCTTCACCAGCACGCGTTTCATCGGCCCGGGGATGAACGGGCGTTCGGCGAATGCGAAGTCCAGCAGGCGGTCGTATTCCGCCGCGTTGGCGGCCACCAGCGGGATGGCTTCCCCGGCCTGCAGACGGCGGTGTATTTCACTCGGTTCGGCCGCGGCCACACCGCCCGGGGCAATCAGCAGGAGACTTTTCACTTCCTGCGGATAGGCGGCGGCATAGACCCCGGCGATATAGCCCCCCATCGAACTGCCGCCGAGGTGAAATGATTCAACGCCCAGAGCCATGACAAAATCGCGCACCCGCTCGGCCTGTTTGCGGATCGAATAGTCGCCGTCCGGCGCGGGGCCGCTCTCGCCGAAACCAACCAGATCCGGGGCGATCACCCGAAAGTGCGGTGTCAGGTGCCTGCCGATGCGGGTCCAGTTGTCCTTGTTGGCGCCGAACCCGTGGAGCAGCACGAGGGGCTCGCCCCGGCCCCCCTCCAGGTAGGCAAAGTGCAGTTCCCCGACATCCGCCGTGTTGTGCGCAAGCCCCCCGACGCCGCGCTCCGCACGGATAACCAAATCGAATGCGGCCTCGGGAAAAAGGTAGTAAATGCCCACCAGGCCGAGGAAGAAAAGCACCGGCAGCACGATGAATAAACGTTTCACTTTTAAGGCCATCAAAGACGATTCCTTTCTTCCGCACAACACAAAGAGGCGATTGGCCGGCAAAGCGCTTGATCGCGCCGCCGGTACACGCGCTCAGTCTGTATCGAGCGGCGTCCAGTGCCTGGCTACCGATGGATGGCGCTGGAGGAACAGCTCGCGGGTCGGGCCATCCACCGTGTTCAGGGGGCAGGCGAAGTTCATGCAGCGGGCGCAGAGAAAAAGACGGAGGGCCAGGAAGAACCCGGCGTTGGTGAGCGTGTACAGTACGAGCAGAAACCATTTCCCGCCCGTGACCAGCAGGGGCAGCGGATAACCCCAGATGGCCGCCAGGCCAAAAAAGAAAACCCCTTTTTCGACCGCGGACATGGGGCCGGGCCGATAGTTCCAGATTTTGGGGGCGCCGTGATTGGCCCAGCACCCCAGGGTCCGGCCCTTTTCGGCATAGTGGGGGCAGTGGGCGCACATCACCCGAATTTCGATGAAGCCGAAAAACCCCACCATGAGAGCGACCCAGAACACCAGGCGTCCGACCCCGGCCCCCAGCACCCCCGCGCCGCCGACGAGAAGCCCCGGCAGGCCGATCGCCAGAAAATGAGCCAGATCGCCGAGCCGGAAATGACAGTGGATCCGGCCGCGGACCGGACAGTCCGCGCAGTCCGCGGCCACGCAGGTGGCAATGGGTTTGGACGAATCAGGGAAGGCCATGGACAACCTTTATAGGCCGGATCGCTCGGCCCGCTGCGAAACCGCGCCGGCGCTCCGCCCACGACGTACCGTCCGGCAAAGGGTCTGGTTTCGGATCAAGCCGCTATGACCCGCCGCTGATCTTCGGCCGCGGCCCGTCCGGATCACGGGGGCGGGTCGCAGGGCGGCGCCTGCGGGGCCTGCGGTGTTTTCCCGAACAGGCTCCACGCCTTGGTCGATGTCACCTCGATACGATAGGGTTCGGGCCGGGCCTGGAGATAGCGTCGGGGCTGGACCGCAAATTCCCCGGTCAGCGGCCTGCACTTGATCAGGACGCGAACCGGCCCGTCCTCGATGGCTTTGAGCTGTGTGGCCCCGACAAAGGTCCCGCAGGGGATCACCTGCGCGGTGGCCCCCGTGTCGTCCCCCACCGGGGCATCCTGGCCGGGGCTGCCCCGGAAGACGATGCCCTCGGGCTGCTGGTCGAAGGTCACGGGAATCCCGCACTCGGTCAACAGTACGGCCGGCCCCGCCTTGGCGGGCCAGAGCACGCCGTCGGTCTTGGACCAGTAGAGCACGAATTCCCTCTCGCGCCCGTCCGAATCCAGTGCGTCGAAGCGCCCCTGGTACATGTAGTTCGCACAGCCCTGGGCGGCAAGGCTCAGTAACAGTAAAAACAAGATCAATGATTTACGCACGGTGTTCACCTCCGGTCGTCAGTTGGCGATCATGTCGACAAGCCCGTCACCCACCATGGGGTTTTCCCAGTAGGCCACATGGGCCATGAGCCACCCCTTGCCCGTATCCACCTGGCGGTCGCGGATGACCCAGCCCTGCCGGGGGGATGTGCGCAGATAATTTTCGGCGATGCGGAAACCCTGCAGCTGCTGGCCGAAGATCTGGCCGGAAACCACCGGGTCGGTCAGGTCGTAGTAGTTGTGCCAGCGGAACCATTTGTGGCCCTCGCCCAGGCTGGCCACGGTCTTGCGCCCCGACACCTTGAACATATCCAGACCGATGGGCGAGCCGAAGGTGAGCAGCCCCTGCACCGGCCAGGTGCGGCGCGAGGCGCGGTCGAAATGCTGACCGTCCCGGATCAGCCGGTTGATGACGTCGATGGCGTAGATCGAGCCCAGGCTGTGGGCCACGATGTAGCAGGGGGCGCCCTGTGCGAATATATCGAGGATCGCCTGGCGCAGCCCGGCACGGATCTCGGCGGCCGCCCCG
The DNA here is from genome assembly GCA_964388465.1 of uncultured Desulfobacteraceae bacterium. Taxonomy (GTDB): domain Bacteria; phylum Desulfobacterota; class Desulfobacteria; order Desulfobacterales; family UBA5852; genus JABZFP01. The sequence goes on along the minus strand of CAYMAR010000221.1, from coordinate 906 downwards.
CTCTTGCGCAGCGCGATGACCACATCGCCGACGAGGTCGATGGCCGCGCTGCCCAGCACCTTGCCCACGGGGTTTTTGACGAAAAGCCTGAGAAGCGTCTTGAATTTTTGGACGGCCGCGTCGTTGATGCCCTCGTAGCCAAAAAGACGGGTCGTGAAGCGCAGCGGTATGCCGCCCAAGCGGTTCCGGATCAGTTCATCGATCAGCCGGTCCTGGTCGAGCCGGTCTTCGCTGGTGGTCTGAACGCCGTGAACCACCAGCACTTGTCGTGTTTGGGTCGGATCAACGGGCATGGCCAGTCCTCCCTGCAGGTGAAGGGTTGGCGTTACAGGTGCCGTCGGCTATCGTGGGGCGTCGGCTGCCGATCCGGTTGCTTGAAAGCGGTGCGGGCAGCGGGGGCTGCGAGCGGAGCGAGGGCACACCCCGGGAAAAGATGGTTGATGCTTCAAAGTGCCTGCTGTTGCGCTGACAGGACATATTCCGCATCGCCGGCAAAGAAGCGACTTCGTCGGCTGTAGCATACCCGTTCCACCGCTGTAAAGATGCGCCCGCCTGTAGCCAACCGCACTGGTGATCGGCATCGGGCGGTTCAAGCGGGCGATGCCAATGCCCGGAAAGAAGATTACGAGGGCGCCGGCAGGAAAACCAGAGTGCCCCGCTGCAGCTGGGTGAAGTCCTTGATCTTGTGTCCGCGCACCAGCTCGCGGGAGGGCAGATAGTAGATGGTCTGGGGGGCCTTGTAGGCCTGGCCGGCGATGCGGTAGGCGGACTGGTCCTTGCGCAGCTCGAAGGGCCCCTTGTAGCCGACGATCAACCGGGTGTGCACGGGCAGATCGTCCCAGTCGTCAATCATCGCCCCGGTCTTGATCCGGCCGGAAGGCAGGAAATAGATGGTGGTCACGTGGT
>CAYMAR010000220.1:0-6716 GCA_964388465.1 uncultured Desulfobacteraceae bacterium | reverse complement strand
GGTCTTGGCGAACACGGTCAGCCCGGCATTGTCGACGATGCCCCAGCCGGCGACGAGACCCGTCAGGGCCAGGGCGATGAGCAGCAAGGGGTTTTTAAACACAGATCGCTCCTTTTCAGATCGATTGGCTGCCGACGCAGGGCCGCCATTTTTTATCGCCCGGCTGGCCCTGGCCCGGCATCGGCTAAGCCGCCACCATACCGGAATGGCACGAGTGTCTTCGTGCGAATGATGCGGTTGTAGGCAGGGCGCACACTGAAATGACGACAAACGTATACACACCAATCTGCGTTTGCAAGGGCCTTGTCGGGCAACAACTTGGCAGGCCGTGCCAGACCGGAGAATGATGCCCGGGATCAGTCGCCTTTGATCAGGTGCACATCCCGCTGGGGGAATGGAATTTCGATGCCCTCGGTCTTGAAGGTCTTGTAAATCGCCTGGTTGAGCGTATGGATCAACCGGCCCTTGTCGTGGGGGCTGCGGGCCCAGCAGAGCAGCTCGAAGTTCAGGGCCGAGTCGCCGAAGGCCCTGAAGCGCACCCGCGGCTCCGGCGTCGGTGAAACCAGCTGGTTGTCTTTCGCAATGGCCAGCAGGGTCTGCTCCACCTTATCGATATCGGCATCGTAGGCCACGCCCACCTTAATCCGGACACGAAACCGCGGTTGGGGCGCACTTTCGTTGACGACCTTGGTGTTGGTGATGATGGAATTGGGAATGGCGATCTGTATGTCGTCCCGGGTCAGCAGGCGCGTGCTGCGCATGCCCACGTTCACCACCATGCCGCGCTCGCCGGATTCGAGCAGGATGAAATCGCCGGTCTTGAAAGGCCGGTCCATGAGGATGCTGATCCCGCCGAAAAAATTGGCCAGGGTTTCGCGGGCCGCCAGGGCCAGGGCGATACCGGCGATACCGGCCGAGGCGAAGACGGCCGTGAACGATAAGCCCAGGTATTCCGACACATTCCAGACCAGGAGGAGCAGCAGCACCCAGGTGAACAGCCTGCCCAGGAGCCGGGTCAGGTTGGGGTCGATGTTTTTGGGCCTGAGCCAGCGCGAGGCCGTGACCACCTCGGTGGCCGCGGCGCTGGCGACCAGGATGAACCAGACGGTGCTGAAAATAATCAGAAGGCGCATCACCCGCATAAAATACTCGAGGACGGTACCGGTTAAGTTGACCTGATCGTCGATCAGGTACCGCAGGGCCGCGGAAATGACCAGCAAGGCCACCGGCGGCATGAACCGCCGCCAGGACATTCGGCTTAGAGGGTGGAGATCCTCCTTTTTACTGGTACGGGACCATCTAAAAACCGCCACGGCCACCAGGGCGCCAAGCGCCAGCAAAAGCAAGGCGCTCAACCACTGCCACACGGCCTGTTCATATAGACCGGTTAGGGCCCAGGGGGGCAGCGCGTTGATCAGGCGATTGGGGATCAGTGGACCGGGGCTGAAAATATAGTCTTCGTAGATGCCGACGGCCGCGCCCTCCTTGTAGGGCAACTCACGGATGCGGTCAAAAAAAACACGAATGCGATCAACGGTCTGGCGATTGAAGAGAAATTGGCCCATGCGGGGGCCTTCGGTTGCGCCGGCGATGGTGATCTCGGTGTGCGGGATGGTCCATTGCGTCAGTTTGCCCAGATTCATCAAGTCCGCATCGGGAATATCGTCTTCGGAGGGCAGATCGAGGCGGTCCAGGATTTCCTTCAGGAGCAAGGCCGTTTCGAAACCGACATCCTGGCGATCGGCCGGGGCCACCCCGCTCAGGTCCAAGGTCCGGACGGCTTTTTGAATATGCGCCCTGGCATTTGGGTTTCTGAATCCGTCCACGAGTTGGATCCGGTAGGCCTGGTCCATTTGCTGCGTGAAATAGGCCAGCGTGCTGCGCGGGCTGCCGAGATCGGGTGGCGCCAGCGGGTGTGATTCCACCAGTGCGCGCGCCGGTAGGGTGCTCAGAACGAACAGAAAAAGGGACAGGATCAGCAAACGGTCGATTCGTCCGGGACCCGCAAACCCCCAAAGGGCGGTTAGATAGCGCCCCCTGCTGATGGCGCTTTGCGCATTTTGGCCAATGTCACCCATCAAGGATCCATAGAAATATTCAGGCAGCGATCATTTGTGTTGCCGCGCGGACGGCCGCATTGGGCGATGTTTGTGCGCGAACGGCACGGCCCGTCGCCGTACGGAGGCCGCCACCGGTGATGGACCGTGGCGGTGGTTTGATCAAACGGCCCTATGCCTGACGGCCCAACCCATTGGAAGCGCCGTCCAGGTCCGTGCGGTGCGCAACCGATCCACCACGGCCATAAGGTCGTCAATAAGTCGTTTAGACCTGCTCGACGAGCATGGCCATGCCCATGCCGCCGCCGATGCACATCGTCAGCAGCCCGGTCGCCAACCCCTCGCGTTTCATGTGGTGCATCCCGGTGACCATCTGGCGGGCGCCGGTGCAGCCGATGGGATGCCCCAGCGAGATCCCGCTGCCCAGGGGATTCGGTTTTTCCACGGGGATGTCGAGCTCGCGCATACAGCCGATGGCCTGAGCGGCAAAGGCCTCGTTCAGCTCGATCAGGTCGATGTCGCCGAGCGTCCGGCCGGTGGCCTGCAATACCTTACGCACGGCCGGCACAGGCCCCAACCCCATATAGGCCGGATCGAGGCCGCCGGAGGCGAAACCCCTGATCGCCACCAGCGGGGCCAACCCCAGCTCCTTGGCTTTGGCGGCGCTCATCAACAAGACGGCCGCGGCCGCGTCGTTGATGCCCGAGGCGTTGCCGGCCGTGACAGATCCGTCCTTTTTGAACACCGGCCGCAGTTTGGCCATTTTTTCCAGACTGGTTTCCATGGGGCGCTCGTCCGTGTCGAACACGACGGTTTCCTTGCGGGTTTTGATTTCGACCGGCACGATTTCTTCTGCGAACCATCCCGCCTGGATGGCTTGGCGCGCCCGCTGGTGACTCAGGACACTGAGCTCGTCCTGCGCCTGGCGGCTGATGTCGTAGAGCGCCGCGATGTTTTCTGCCGTAATGCCCATGTGGTAGCCGTAGAAAATTTCATAGAGACCGTCGAACACCATCAGGTCGTAAACCTCGCCGATGCCGCTGACCTCCATCCGGTGCCCCCAGCGGGCCTTGGGCAGCGCCAGGGGGACCATGCTCATGTTCTCCTGGCCGCCGGCGACAATGGCATCGGCCTGGCCGCTCATGATGGCGGCGGCACCGATGGCAATCGCTTTCAGCCCCGAACCGCAGACCTTGTTGATGGTCAAGGCCGGTGTTTCCTTGCACAGGCCGGCCTTGATCATGGCCTGGCGGGCCGGGTTCTGACCCTGGCCCGCCTGGAGGACGTTGCCCATGATGACTTCGTCGATCACGACAGGGGCGGCGTTGGCGTCCCAGTCGCCATTGTCCTGCTCGAGCGCGATGGTCCCCTGATCCTTGAGTGCTTCGGGGATCCCCGCCTGCATCGTGTCGCTGAGCGCGGGCTTCAAATTGATCCGTTGGAGTACGTCGCGAATTACCAGGGCCCCAAGCTCCACTACCGGCGTCTGCTTCAAGGCGCCGCCAAAGTTTCCAATCGCCGTGCGTGCGCCGCTGACGATGACTACGTCTCGCATTCCTGAATCACTCATTGTCGTCTCCTTGATTGTATCGTTGCCGTCCGTTCGGCTCGCGGACGAATATTCTCGATCTCGGGAGGCGCATACGCTTCGAAGCCCCCCGAAAATGCCGTTTCAGTTAATCCTAATCCGCTAAAAGGTCAAATCGGTCCGCCGCTGCGAGGCCGGTGGGGGGCCGGTATGCTCGTTTTCTCTCCCGCCAGGTGCTCAGACGCGGTCGGCGCTTCCCAGCACGTTGGCGTTTTTGTATTTGACCATGGCGATCAGGGCCTCGCGGGCCGGGCCCAGGTATTTACGCGGGTCGAATTCTCCCGGGCTCTCGCTCAGCACCTTGCGGATGGCGGCCGTCATGGCCAGGCGCCCGTCGCTGTCGATATTGATTTTGCAGACGGCCGACTGCGCGGCCCGGCGCAGCTGGTCTTCGGCGATCCCCACGGCGTCGTCCATCTTGCCGCCGAACCGATTGATCATGTCCACGTATTCCGGCATGACCGCGGACGCCCCGTGGAGCACGATAGGAAAACCGGGCACGCGCTTTTCGACGTCTTCCAGAATGTCGAACCGCAGCGGCGGCGGTTCCTCGCCGGGGCGCACCTTGAACTTGTAGGCCCCGTGCGAGGTGCCGATGGAAATCGCCAGGCTGTCCACCCCGGTCTGGCCGACGAATTCCTCGACTTCCTCGGGCCGGGTGAAATGCGACGTCTCCGCCACGACCTCGTCTTCGATGCCGGCCAGCACCCCCAGTTCCCCTTCCACCGTGACGTCGAAGTCATGGGCGAAGTCGACCACCTGGCGCGTGAGGGCCATGTTTGCCTTCAACGGCAGGTGGGATCCGTCGATCATCACCGAGGAAAACCCGCTCTCGATGCAGGCCCGGCAGAGTTCGAAGGCATTGCCGTGATCAAGATGCAGGGCGATCGGGATGGGGTAACCCAGATCTTCGGCCATGGCCACGGCCCCTGCGGCCAGATGCGGCAGCAGGGCCGCATGGGCGTATTGGCGGGCGCTGCCGGATACCTGCAGAATGACCGGCGACTTGGTATCCACACAACCGGTGATGATGCCCTGGAGCTGCTCCATGTTGTTGAAATTATAAGCGGGGACGGCGTAACCGTCCTGCGTGGCCTTGCGAAACATCACCGCGGTATTCACCAATCCCAGGTCCTGGTAGTAGATTTTGCTGGTCATCGCTTGCTCCTCGTGGTTGACCGTCGTCGGCTGAATGCATGCGGCCGGGGGGAATTCGGCCGTCCGCCTTCCGCTGGATGGAGCGTACTCCGAAAAGGTCAGGCCTCAGACGCGAATGGGCATCTCTACACAGGCGGAATAACCGAGGGACCGCAACCGGAGGGATGCGGCCACGGCGGTGCAGCGCAATTCGTCTAACATCATGACTTCAGTGGCATCCTCAAGCGGCGGTTTCTCGCTTTCTACAGGGCCCCCCTGTGACCTGTCAACTCACCGGGTCAAAATGTACCGCTTCAGCGCGCGGGCTTCCGATCACGTTGGGCGCAGGTCGATCAGCTCGATCCGGTTGTTGGCCTTCGGATTGCGGGGTGACGGGCCCGTGGCCAGGACGACGAAATCGCCCTCGATGGCGTGCTCCGCCAGCAGGCGCCGGGCGTATTCGTTCCAGTCTTCCGGCGGATCGGGTTCGTGGATCGGGAAGATACCGTAGGAAAAGATTAGATCCTGGCAGACTTTCCGGTCTTCGGTGACCACGGCGATCCAGGCCGGCAATCGGTAGCGGGTGATATTGCGGGCCGTGGCGCCGCTGAGGCTCGGCACCAGCACCAGGGCCGGGGAGACCCGTCCCACGATGGATTCGACACTCCGGGTGATGAGGTCCCGGGCGCTGGACGCCCCTCTGCGGTCGTATTCCCGCAGGGTTTCGCGCGCCCCGTAACGCGGGCGGCGGGACTCGGCCGCGGCGGCAATGCGCGCCAGCATGGCCACGGCGTCGACGGGATAACGGCCCAGGGCCGATTCGCCCGAAAGCATCACGCCGTCGGTCCCGTCCAGGATGGCGTTGGCCACGTCGGTGGATTCGGCCCGGGTGGGTCGCCGGTTGGCGGTCATGGATTCGAGCATCTGGGTGGCGGTGATCACCGGCTTGCCCCGGAGGTTGGCCATGTGGATAATCCGCTTCTGGGCCATGGCGATCTCCTCGATGGGAATTTCGACCCCCAGATCACCGCGGGCCACCATGATGCCGTCGGCCGCGTCCAGGATGGCCGCCAGATTGTCCCCGGCGCGCGAGCGCTCGATCTTGGCAATGATGAAGGGGCTGTAATCGAGGGCGGCCGCCGCTTTCCGAACGGTCGCGATGTCGCTGTCCGCCTCGACAAACGATTGGCTGACCGCGTCCAGGCCCTCCTCGGCGGCAAAGCGCAGGCATTCGTGATCCTGTTCGGTGAAAGCGCTGATGCCGAGATCGATATCCGGAAGATTGAGCCCCTTGCGGGAGCGCAGTTCGCCCCCCACCACCACCCGGCAGTGCACCTCCCGGCCCGCCACCGCTTCCACCGCGATTTCGACGTTGCCGTCGTTGAGGTACAGGGTGTCGCCCGGTTGGACGACATCAGGCAGGCGAGGAAAGCTCATGGAAACACGTTCCCGGTCGCCCTTGAAGGTTTCGGCGGACAAGGTGAACGCTTGACCGGTCTTGAGCTCGACCGGTTCTTCGGCGAATTCCCCGAGGCGCATCTTGGGGCCCGGCAGGTCGCCCATGATGGCCACCTGCCGCCCGGCCTGCGCCGCGGCGGCACGAATATTGGCAACCACTTTGCGGTGGCTGTCGAAATCGCCGTGGGAAAAGTTGACCCGGGCGATGTTCATCCCGGCCTGAATCATGGCGATCAGCACCTCGACCGACTCCGACGCCGGGCCGATCGTACAGATCAACTTGGTTTTGTTGGCGGGCAGATGCACGGCTCGCCTCCTTTCGGCGTGTATTCCTGCAGCAATACGATGTTGACGGCCCGCGGCAGCGGATGGTGCGCAATGCATCGAGCGGCGGCCGTGTGCTTCGGTGCCGGAAACCCGGCGGCCCGGGTGGCCGTTGCCGACCTTACCGTCGTTGCGGGTAGCGCTTGACGATC
>CAYMAR010000219.1:3402-6796 GCA_964388465.1 uncultured Desulfobacteraceae bacterium | reverse complement strand
AAAAGCACCCGGTCTTCAAAGGTCTTGGCCGGCAGAGTATCGCGCAGACTGGTGTGGGTCTCCCGCACCGTGCCGGCCTTGTGGGGATCGAACAGGACCAGCACCAGGTCGGCCATCTGGGCCAGATCGCCGATGATTTCCTGGTAGTCGTAGCCGCGATCCCTCTCGGTAATGCTGTCGAGCATGCCGGGGGTGTCAATGATGGCCAGGTTTTCGAGAAAAGGCGAGTTGACCTTCTTGAGGCGGAAATGGGCGATGAATCGCTGACCATAGCGCTTGAGGGTTTCAAATGGATATTCCGGGTCGTTCAGTAAAAATTTGCCGTCCCGTTCTTCCACGACCCGGACGGTATCGTCGTCTTGGCCCTCACCGCTGCCGTACGTGATCACCGTGAAGGAATCGTCCGTCGGCGCCTGTCCGGTGGCTTGGATCTTGGTGCCCAGAAAATCGTTGATCAGAGTGGATTTGCCGGAAGAGTAGTTCCCCAACACCAGCACCAGCGGGCGCCATTTAATATTCGATTCCAGCGGCACTTCGCTGTAGCCGTATCGCAGGGCCACCGGCGTGAGATGCTCTTCGACCAGATCCAGCAATTCCGTTCGCAAGGATTCGATGTAGTTTTCCCGATGCATAGACTCTCCGGGGCGACGCTGCCAGGGGTTGACGGCGGCATGAACCAGCGACCATCATGGTCTTACTAAAGTTGACCGCAGATATAAAGCCTTTTTAATCCGAAGGGGCGACGCGCGCCAGGCGCCGTCAGACGGCCTCCTGTCCGGGAACCCCTTTGAGTTGGCGGCTGCGTTCGATAAAGGTCTTTAGTTTGTGCTGAACACGGCCGTAAACGCTCTCGGCCGGGAAACGTCCCTCAGCGTCCATTTGACCGGCTTCGATCCCGGTAAGGATCTCGATCCCCTCGGTGATTCGTGCCACCTGATACAATTGAAATTTTCCGGCCGCCACTGCCTCCACGACCTCCTTTTTGAGCATCAGGTTCTTAACATTGGCCCGGGGGATCAAAACCCCCTGTCGGCCGTTGAGTCCCCGCTTGCGGCAGACGTCGAAATAACCTTCGATCTTCTGGTTGACGCCGCCGATGGCCTGAACTTCCCCCTTCTGGTTGACCGATCCGGTGACGGCAATGCCTTGACGGATGGGCAGATCGGCCAAGCTCGAAAGAATGGCGTAGAGTTCGGTCGACGAGGCGCTGTCCCCGTCGACGGGGCCGTAGCTCTGCTCGAAGGCGATGCTGATGGACAGTCCCAGCGGGTGGTCCTGGGCAAAGGTGCGCCCCAAATAACCGGACAGGATCATCACGCCTTTGTCATGGGTGCGGCCGCTCAAGTCGGCCTCGCGTTCGATGCTCACCAGGTTGGGTTTGCCCATGAAGGTCTCCGCGGTGATCCGGCTTGGGCGCCCGAAGGCGATATCCCCCATCTGGTAGACCGCCAGCGCGTTGACCTGACCGACCACGCGGCCGTCAACGTCCAAAAGCACGTTTCCATCCTCAAAGGCCGTCGCCATTTTCTCCTCGTAGAGGTTGTAGCGGAACCGCCGCTTCTGTAGGGCTTGATGGATGTGCATACCGGTAACAGCCGTCGCCTCGGACCTGCGGGCCCAGTAGTCGGCCTCCTTGAGCACCCCCACGATGGGGCCGAAACGCAGCGACAGTTTCTGCTGGTTGGCGGCGAAACGTTGGCCGTATTCGACCATGGCCGCGACACCGTCCGGGGCGAAAGGCAGCATTTTTTCCTCGCGTGCCACGCGGGCAATGAACCGCGCGTACAGTTGAATGGTCTCGGGCGTCAGGTCGACCTCGTTGTCGAAATCCGCCCTGACCTTGAAGATTTTATCGAATTTGGAATCAAAATTCTGGAGTTTTTCGAAAACCGCATAACTGCCGAGCAGAATCACCTTGACGTCCAGCGGGATCGGTTCGGGGCGCTGCGAGGTGACGCCGTAGCCCATTTCGGACGCCATGTCCTCGATGCTCAGCAGTTTGGTTTGCAGGGCGCGTTTGAGGGCCTCCCAGACCATCGGGTTCATCATGACCGCCTCCACTTCCATGAGGAGATAACCGCCGTTGGCATGCAGCAACGAACCGGCCTGGACCATGGTGAAATCCGTTTTGAGGGCGCCGAGGTAGGCGCGTTTTTCGATGTGGCCGAAGACGTTCTGGTAGGTGGGGTTGGGCTCGAAAATGACCGGCGCCCCCTGGACCCGTCGGCGGTCGGCCAGCACGTTGATGCTGTAGCGCTTGAAATGAAAACCGCCCTGACGGTTGGTGTCGTTGTCCCCGGCGGCGGCGCCTTCTTCCCGCATGGGCATAAAATAGTGGACATTCTCCAGCATGTCGGCCTGGACCGCATCGAGATAGGCCTGAATGGCCGGCCAGCCTTCGAAGGTTTGGCGCACGACGTTCAAACGACTGCGAATCAGGAAAAGGGCCACCTCCTGCATCAACGCATCGATCTGGGCCTGCTGTTCCTGGGCCAGTTGATTGGACTGGGTCTCGGCCGCTTCGATGTCGTCCTGGAAAGTGCGGATGTTTTCCTTGAGCTGGCGCTGTTCATCCTCGGGGAGATTTTCGAAATCCTCTTTGGTGAGGGGTTGGTCGTTTTTCAGGGCGATGGTCTGATATCCGATTTTGGTGCGGTTAATGCGCAGCGCCCGATCGGCGGCCTTCCGGGCCAGCGCTTCAAAAATCGCCTCCTGAGACTGGGCGAACTGTTTCTGCAGCGCAACCTGGCGTTCCTGGAAATCCTTGTCGCTGAATGCTTTGGGTAGCGCCTGGCGAAGTTCGTCCACCAGCTTGCGCATGCGTCGCGACAAATCATGGGCGCAACCGGATGGCACCGCGATGGCCACCGGCCGGTAGGTGTCGTTGAAATTATTGACCAGAATCCAGTCTGGAGGGCGCTGTTCGTGCCGGGCGTGCTGACCGACGATATCGCCGACAATGGTGGTCTTGCCCGTCCCCACCGGACCGGTGACAAAAATATTGTACCCGGCACTTTTCATATTGAGTCCGAAGTCGATGGCCTGTACGGCCCGCTCTTGCCCGATGACCGTTTCCAGAGGATCGAGTTCCGCGGTATCCCTGAAATCAAATTGGCGTCGGTCGCATGGCTGGAAAAGATCTTCAAACGGAATCGCAAATGACGATGTCATGGCCCTCACCCTATTCGATGATTTTCATTTGCCAGTGGGCGTCACTATAGACGTCCCGAAGTTTGCGCGCGGCCTTCTCGGGTGTGGCCGCATGCCAGGTCAATTCAAGTGCTCCATGGGTCAGGCCGTCGACGCGATAGGTCCAACCCTCCGGCGTTTGCACAAGCTCGAGTTGGACGACGCCGCTGTAGCGACGGCCGCGTGCACTAACCTCGGCTTTACG
>CAYMAR010000219.1:0-3302 GCA_964388465.1 uncultured Desulfobacteraceae bacterium | reverse complement strand
CGGCAAGGCGGAGCTGAAGACGCTTGGTTTGCGGCCGCCAAGACGCCGGCGCTCTTGACGCGGCCCGTTTAAAGGTTAGGTTTATAATATACCAACGCATTGTTGTCCGTCTTCAACACCAACTTAATGACCAGACAAATCAAATTTGTCGCCGGTAAATCTTGAGAGCGGAAGGCGCAGGCAGCAAGCGTTAAACCTCTGGTGTGAGCGATGCGTACGCCACGACCGGAGGTTCGGAATACAAAGGCAGGCCGCTCGCCTGCCTTCTCTATTTGAAAGCCGCGACGATGCCCGAGTCGTTGGGGCTTTCCAGTTCCACGGCGGTCACATCGCAAAACCCGGCCGTGGAGAGCATTGCTTCGATTTGCCCGCGCGAATACGCCTGACCGCCTTCCGTCCCCTGGAGCATGTTCAAACTGAACAGAGCCGGGAATAGCGGCCCATCCAAATTTTCGCCCAAAAGAAAATCGTGAATCAGAACCATGCCGCCCGGCTTGAGGGCGGCATGGATCGCGTCCATCAGTCGGGTGCAGGTGGAAGGGTTCTCGGCGTGCAGGATATGGGATACCCACACCACGTCGAATCCGTCCGGCAGCGGGCCGTGGCGATAGTCGCCCGCCTGGAAGCGAATCCGTCTTTCCAGACCGAAGCGGGCGATGATCTCCTCGGCAACGGGACGCGTCTCGGGGCGATCGAACACGACCGCCGCCATTGATTCATAATGCCGGCAGAAATGGATCGCATAGGTGCCGGGGCCACCGCCGAGATCCAGAAGTCGGCGTCGGCCGGCCAAATCGACGCGCTGGGCCACCTGGGGGGCAAGCATGGAGGCCAAATTGAACATGCCCATCAGGAAATTGTAACGCACGTCGGGATCTTCAAACGAAGCGCCGGTGCGCACCGGCCGCCCCGAGCGCACGGCTTCGTCCAGCCGATTCCAGCCGGCAACGAGGTGGTGGTGGTGCCGGACCATGTAACCGACGTAGTCGGGGGACGAACGGACCAGAAAACGACGGCTCTCCTCGGAATTGCAGAAGGTATCGCCGTCCTTGGCCGTCAGACCCATCGCGGCAAGGGCACCGAGCAGCATGGCCGTCGCGCGGGGGTCGGTGCCGAGCTTGTCTGCTACCGCCGCCGCCGAGGTCGCCCCCGCCTCAATCGCACTGAAGATGTCCATCTTGACGGCGGCATGCAGGGTGCACGCCTGCCAGTACCCGCCGGAAATCGCCAAGAGCCTTCCGGGATGAGCGGCGGTTTCGTTCATAAATCCCTCCATCCAACCCACAGGGTTGATTTACCACGATCGATTGTTAAATTCCCTCTCATGGCCGATCCGGGGCACTTAAATTCTCGCAACTGCAACGGCCCTTTTTCTGACATGCAATACCAGAGGAAACGCAATGGCCAAAACGGGACCTGCGAAAGGGCATTACGTCAAGCGGCAGACCCTTACCACCTCGGTGGTGATTGCGCTGATGGTAGGATTTGCCGCCGGTTTGGTTTACGGTGTCTACAAATCCGGATCCCAATTACCGTCCGGCGCCCCCGGCGTCGCCAACCCGGGCAACGGGCGGGCGGGTATGCTCGCACGGCTCGAAGAGCGGGTTCGTGCCAATCCAGAGGATGTGGAAGCCTGGGTTCAGATCGGCCATATCAATTTCGACACCCAGCGGCACCAAGCGGCCATCGAAGCCTATGAGAAAGCTCTAGAAATCAATCCCGCCAACGCGCCTGTGCTGACCGACCTGGGGATCATGTACCGCCGCAGCGGTCAACCCGAAGAGGCCATCCGGCGTTTCGACAAGGCCATTGCCGTCGATCCTAAACTCGAAAACCCGCGCTTCAACAAGGGCATCGTGCTGCTGCACGACCTGAACGACCGGGATGCCGCCATCGCGACCTGGGAGGAATTGCTCAAAGTCAATCCTCTGGCCATGGCGCCCAACGGTCAGTCGGTCGACAAGTTGGTAACGGAGTTCAAAAGCCAGCCCTGACAGGCGGCTTGGCGTTTTCAGCGTTTGTGGCAGGCGAGATTTTCGTCGCGGCAGGTGAGAAGCTTGCGAATATGCTCTTCCTCGTCGGCGATAATGCGACGCAGGCGGCGGCGTTCATTCTCGTTCGCGATCAAAGATTGAAAAAGCCGATAGAATTGCAGGGTATCCCGCTCGAAGTCAATCATGACCTGCAAAAGCTCGTTGACTTCGGCAATCTGATTGAAATCGACATCTTCAAGGGAAAATCCTCGATCGCCGACAATGCTCTCCAGCATTAAACGACCCAGTTCCTCGAGCAGGATATTGTCTTCCTCTCCTGCGAGGCGCAGGCGTTGATCTTCGAAGTGGGCCGCGTGGCGCGCTTCCTCATCCGCCATCCAGGCCAGCATTTCGGCCAGTTCGGGATCGTCCGTGCGGGCCAGCGCCTGGCGATAAACTTTCTCACCGTTGCGTTCAATCTGGGCGGCCATATCCAATACATCCTGCAGCGTAAACATGAGCGGCTTTTCCCTCCGAAGACCTAAAGGCGGTTCAACTTGCGACGGGCGCTATGGGGTTGGTCGTTTCGTTTCCTGAATGCTGACAGCGTGTCGGCCCCGCTATGCTTCCCGCCGCAAACGAGGATCAATGGTGGGTTGACATTCGGCTGGTGCTTCTTTATCGTACGTTGACGATTAAAGGAAACACATCGAAATGTCAAGGTCAATTTCGCGACGCGCTGCAACCGGCGACCGGTCCCACCTTCCGGCCGAATCCCTCGCCCTTCTCTGCAAGGCCTTGGGACACCCCGCCCGCATGGCGATCATCGGTTACCTCAAGGCCAACGACGACTGTCTTTGTGGCCGAATCGTCGAACAGCTGCCACTGGCCCAGTCCACGGTCAGCCAGCATCTCAAGATCCTCAAAGCGTCCGGCCTGATCCTTGATTCAACCGAGGGATCGGCCCGCCGGTATTGTCTCAACAAGCCCATGATGACACGCCTCAAACAGAGCTTAGCGGAACTGCTGTAGACTTGAAGCGCCGACTGCGTAAAATAACCGATCGCGGCGTTGGGCGGCTTCAGCTCGCGGTATCGCAAGGACCCCAAGCACACCCCACGCCCCGGGGCTTGCAAGCCGTATCTCGTATGATTCGCACGGTCGTCGGGAAGACGCCTTTAACCCGGATTTTGAACGAAAGATTCGACATGCGGTGGCCATTGAAGTTCACGATCGGGAACGACTTTTTGCATCCCGCCGGCGTTATGATCAGCGCGGTCTTGGTCCTGCTGACCCTGCAAGCTCAGGCCTCGGCGGGGTCGATTGACT
>CAYMAR010000218.1:0-6859 GCA_964388465.1 uncultured Desulfobacteraceae bacterium | reverse complement strand
GCCCAGGGCAAGGGCGGCCATCACCACTAGATGCATCCCTTGAATATTGTTCAGCGCTTCTCCCTGTTGCCCGTCAACGGGGAGAAGCGTTTTTTTTTGGCCGCGCCACGTTGATGGCCCCGGCGGGTTGTATGGGCGGGGGATGACCGGCGGGCCCGCAAACTGGGGGATTATCGCGTCGCACCCACCGGCGAGGTGACAAGCTATGGATAAGATTATAATCGAAGGCGGACGACGGCTCGAGGGAACCGTGACCATCAGCGGTGCCAAAAACGCGGCCCTGCCGATCCTGGCGGCATCGTTACTCACGGACAGCACCTGCCGGTTCACCAACGTACCGGATCTTCGGGATATCACAAGCATTGTCCAGCTGTTGCAGAGCCTGGGGGCCCGTGTCGAGCGCCAGGCCGACGAAGTGGTCGTCAATGCGGCCAGCTTGGCCAGCAGCGAGGCGCCCTACGAACTCGTGCGCAAGATGCGTGCCTCGATCCTCGTATTGGGACCGCTGCTGGCCCGTATGCAGCACGCCCGCGTATCACTGCCGGGCGGCTGTGCCATCGGAGCGCGTCCCATCAACCTGCATCTGAAAGGTCTGGCGCTGCTGGGTGCCGAGATCGATCTTCAGCATGGCTATGTGGAGGCGCGGGCCAAGCGACTCCAAGGCGCCGAAATCTATTTTGACACCGTCTCGGTCACCGGCACGGAAAATCTTCTCATGGCGGCCGTGTTGGCGGAAGGTGTCACCGTGCTGCGCAACGCCGCGCGCGAACCGGAAGTGGTGGCCCTGGCCGAGGTGCTGACCCGTATGGGGGCGCGAATCGAGGGCGCGGGGACCGCCGTCATCGAAATCGAAGGCGTCGATCATTTGAATGCGGTCCAAGCGGCCATCATTCCCGACCGGATCGAGGCCGGCACTTTTATGGTGGCGGCGGCGCTGACAGCCGGTGATGTCACCCTGACGGGTTGCGAGGGGGAGCACCTCGGCGCCGTATGCGACAAGCTCGTTCAGGCTGGTGCCCGCATCGATCAGACCCCCGGGCGCATTCGCGTCCGGGGCGCGGGCACCATCGAAAGTCTCGATATCCGCACCCAGACCTATCCCGGCTTCCCCACTGACATGCAGGCGCAGTTCATGGTGCTCATGTCGGTGGCCGACGGGCAGAGCATCATTGCCGAGACGATTTTCGAGAACCGCTTCATTCACGTCAGCGAGCTCAAGCGGCTCGGCGCCGATATCGTCGTGTCCGGGGATACCGCGATCATTCGGGGGCAGGCCAACCTTTCCGGCGCGCCGGTCATGGCCAGCGACCTGCGCGCGAGTGCTTCCCTGGTATTGGCCGGCCTGGTGGCCGAGGGCGTGACAGAGGTCAACCGCGTCTATCATCTCGACCGCGGGTACGAACGCATCGAGGCCAAACTGCAACAGCTGGGCGCATCCATCTGGCGGGAACGGATTTAATCCCGCGGGGCCCGCCGTCGTCTTTAATTGATTCCCGTCGTCAAGAACGCGCCAGACCACACCGGCCGGACACCTCTCCCCTTCGACCCGGGCGGTGCGGCCGTCCAGAGCACGGATGGTGCCCCAGGGCCTCGCCGCCCTTATTGAGACGATGTCGCCGCAATGGCGGCTGCCGCAGCCAGGCGCTCAAAACACGGGCATTGTTCCAGTGGGGCAAGTCGGTTAGAATGGATGATGCCATGATGCCTTCTCTGTCAGGCTGGACGCCACGGGTTCCAGCGATGCCGTTCTGGCACCGCCCCTTGCTGCCCCTTACGGTCGCATTCGCGCTGGGTATTACCGGCCGTTCCTTGAATTCGAATCTGGACCCATGGGCACTCGGCCTGATGGCGATGGCCGCAGCCTGGACCGGATGGCGGCTGAGCATCCCGCGCAGCAGCTGGGGCGGGCCGCTTTTGCTGTTCGGAGCGCTGGGATTTCTGGCCCTGGCGCCCTGGCTGCCGCGCCATTACCCGCCCCACCACCTCGCGCATTTTACGGACGGTGCCTCCTACCACATCGTCGGCCGGGTCGACGCCTCTCCCCGTTCGACGCCGGATGGACGATTGCGGCTGATCATCCAGGTCGCCGAATTGGGTGCGACCCCCAACAGCATGCAGCCGACCAGCGGCAAACTGCGCTTGACGGTTTACGGCGACGCGCCCGCGATACGTGCCGGCGACCGTCTGGCGTTTAAAAGCCGCCTGCGATCCATCCGCAATTTCCGTAATCCGGGGGCCTTCGACTATCGGCGCTATCTGGCCTACCGCCAAATTCTTGCCACCGCCTGGTGCAAGGGCGTGCAGCTTCAACGGCTTGCCGCGGACGGCGGGGCCGAACCGCTGCTGGAACCGATCCGGTCGCGTTGGCGTGATTTTATCGCCGCCGAACTCGCAGATGACGCCCAGGCGGTGATGCGCGCGCTGACCATCGGGGACCGGCAGGCGATCTCCACGCCGCTGCGCGAGATTTTCAACCGTCTCGGCATCGGTCATCTGCTGGCCATATCCGGGCTGCACGTCGGTATCATCGCCATCGTCCTCCTGGGCACTCTAAAATGGGGCTTCCACCGGTTTGACTTCTTTCTCCGAACCGGGTGGGGGCATGCCGCCGCCGTCGGCGCCACCCTTCCGGTCATCGTGGCCTATGGCCTCGTGGCGGGCATGGCGCCATCCACCCAGCGGGCCGTGATCATGGTATCGTTGGGGCTGGGCGCTTATCTTGTTCGGCGCGAGGGAGATACCCTCAATCTGGTCGCACTGGCCGGGTTGTTGATCCTGGTCTGGCATCCGCCCATGCTTTTTGCGGTCGGTTTTCAAATGTCGTTTGCCGCCGTTCTGGCCATCGTTCTGGGATTGCGGCATGCCTGGCCGCGACGCCTCACCGCGCCGGCCACTCAACGGCGCCACGCCGGTTTCCGGCTGCTGGCGTTTATGGCGGTGACCTTCTACGCCACGATGGGCACCTTGCCGCTATTGATGTACTATTTTCAGCAGTTTTCCCTTATCGGCCTGGTATCGAACCTGATCGCCGTGCCGCTGATCGGTTTTACGGCCCTGCCACTGGGATTGCTTTCGCTGGCGCTGCTGCCGCTGACGCTGGTGGGCGCCTCGGCGTGTTTGCAGGCGGGTGGATTCGTGCTGGACGCGGTGATTGCGCTTGGTCGTTGGGCGGCGGCTTTTGATCAGGTCGCCCTGGGGACTTTTCAACCCACGGGCATTGAAATTGCGGGCTATTATCTCCTCTTGGGGGCCCTGATCGCGCTGCGCTCACACGCCCGGGCCAAATGGGTGCTGGCGGCGGCCCTGGTGGTTCTGCTGGCGGATGCCGGGTGGTGGTACCACTATCGTTTCGGCCATCGCGATCTGCGTCTCACCGTGCTGGATGTGGGGCAGGGCAGCGCCGCCCTGTTGGAGTTCCCCGGTGGCCATACCATGCTGGTGGACGGCGGTGGTTATGCCGACAATCGCGTGTTTGACATGGGGCGCATTGTCGTCGCGCCCTTCCTGCGACGCCACAAGATCCTGACGGTGGACTACGTGGTCTTGTCGCATCCCAGCAGCGATCACATGAACGGCCTGATGTATGTGGTCCAGCACTTCCGGCCCGGTCTCCTCATCTGGAATCACGACCGCGTGGCGAGCGAGAGTGCGCGGCGTTTTAAGCAGTTGATCGCCGTTGAGGCCCTTCGCAACCCCCCCTTTGAAGGGCTTTCCCGGGAGTTCAATATCGGTGGGGCCACGGTGCGCATCTTGAATCCGCCCGCTGATTTTGCGCGTCGCCGCGATGGGGAACGATGGCGCCGCCTGAACAATAATTCGATCGTTCTGCAGGTCGGATTTCAAGGGCAAACCATCCTGTTGCCGGGTGATATCGAGCGGCCGGCCGAGCGGGAGCTGCGGCGGTCACTGTCAACGGCCCTGAAAAGCGCGGTCCTGCTGGTCCCCCATCACGGGAGCCGCTCGTCCAGCTCCGATGCCTTCTTGAAGGCCGTGAAACCGGACTACGCTATTTTCTCCTGCGGCTGGCGAAACCGTTTCGGGTTTCCCCATACCGAGGTTCTGGCACGCTATCGGCAAATCGGCAGCCGTATTTGCCGAACGGACCGCGACGGAGCGGTACGCGTGCGGGTGAGACCAGACGGGCAGCTGCGGCTGCGCGCCCAGGCCAGCCCCATCGGCAACGCGAATACTCCCCGCTGAAAGGGCGAACGGCGCAACGCCCACCACGGGCATGGTTGCCGGCCATCTTGCCCAAGGACGGGCAATCCTGACCGCCCGCTTGCCTAAAGTGGAGAATTCGGATAATTTAATAGCGAAAACCACGACACGGTCGTTCGGTCCGGCGACGGCGGCTTGGGGATGACGCCGCGGCCACCGTCGAAGGCCCTCATCGACCCACAGAGCGTTTACGCAGGAGGCGCGCCATGAACAAGTATACGGCGGTCGGGCTGCTGGCCTGGCTGGTTGGCATTGTCATTGTGGGTTTTCAATCGCTGGGCAGCTTCATGGAGCAGGAGGTGAGCTGGGCAGATGCCAATCTCGTCGATTTGCTGGGGGCGGAGAGTTTCCGTTGGGCCTTGGACTATCACTGGCTATACCCTCTGTTCGAAACGCCGATTTATTTGCTCCTCTTCGGCCTTGGCCTGATTTTTATTCTGATGGGGGTCATTTTCTGGCGCAAATAAGGACGACCGCCGTCAACCTGAAAAAAACCTCGGTCGGCATCGCTGCCGCCGAGGTTTTTTTTCGGTCGCCGTCAAGTGCGGCGATAGAAGGTTATTCCACGTATAGCTCTTGGCCGGGGTAGATTTTACTGCGGTGGGAAAGCCGGTTGATTTGAAGCAGGCGATCCAGGCTCATCTTGTGCAATTGCGCGATTTTGAACGGGCTGTCGCCTGTCTTGACCTGATAGGTCTTCAGTTGGCCGGTTTTGACCGGCGCCGAGGACTTGCCCTCCGTTATTTTCAGGACCTGCCCCTTGTTCAGGCGAGTGCCCTGCAGGCCGTTCAACTTCTGGATGGCCTTGGTGGTCGTGCCGTACTGGCGGGCGATGTTCCAGAGGGAATCGCCCCGGACGACGGTATGAAATTGGGCCTGGTCTGTTTTGCGAATCGTTGGACGTCGGGCCGGGCGGCTGTGATGGGTCGTGTAGCCGCGTCGCGGGATTTTCAGGCGTTTGCCGGCGACAATATAATGCGAACTGCGCAGGTTGTTGGCTCGCTTGATGCGGCTGACAGACGTGCGGTAGCGCCGGGCGATGGTCGAAAGGGTCTCACCGGAGCGGACGCGATGATAGACGACGGCCGGTCGCGGGAGCGTGGTGGTCTTGATCGCGTCGATTTGCGCCAGAAGCGTTTCGCCCTTCCCCTCGGGCACTTTCAGTTCGTAGCTGCGCGGCGGGGAGATTTTATAGCGCAACTCCGGGTTGATCTGGCGCAGTTCGAATTCAGTGGTGCCGATGGCGCGGGCGGCATCCTTGAGGCTGATTTGCTTGGTCACGGTGACCGTCTCATAGGTCAGCGGCGGGTCGACGATGCCGGGGTCGATGCCGTATTTTTCAGGCGTGTTCAGGATGTGCAGTGTCGCCAGAAAACGGGGGACATAGCGCGCGGTCTCGCGCGGCAGGCGTTCGTAGAGATCCCAGAAATTGTCGAGGTAGTTGACATTCTGGGTGCGGATGGTCCGCAAAACGCGCCCTTCGCCGCAGTTATAGGCCGCCAGTACCGTGGTCCAGTCGCCAAAGATATTATGTAATTCCTTGAGGTAGGCGATGGCCGCTGTCGTGGCCTTATCGGGATCCATGCGCTCATCGATGAACTGATCGCGTTTGAGTCCGAATTTGTAGCCGGTCGAGGGGATGAACTGCCACAGTCCCAGCGCACGGGCGCGGGAGAGGGCTCTAACTTTGAATCCGCTCTCGATCAACGGCAGCCACGAAAGTTCCTCGGGAAGCCCGGCTTCCCTGAGCGCTTTCAGGATTTCCGGGCGGTAGCGCCCGGAGCGCTTCAGTGAGTTGAGAAAAAAGGCTTTTTCCGGCCCGACGGTGAACCGTTTGATCTCCGCCTGAACGTGCCGGTTCATTTCCAGGGGAATCGCATTGTGATTGCCGTTGACCACGATATTGCGTGAAGCATAGATCTCCAGGATGCGCTTGGAGATCAAGAATCGCAGATCTTCCTTCTCCTGGACAAGTTTGAAGTCATCCTGGGCTTCGACGTCGAGGATCAGGGCGTAGGCCCGGTCCAGGGAGTCGACGGCCTTTTCCAGTTCACCCCGCTGCCAGTATTCCTGGGATGCCCGGCAGAATTCCAGGGCTTCGTCCAACTGCGCCTGGGGGGATTTGGCGGTCTTTCGATGGGTGGCCTCGGTGTCGACATTGGAGGGGAGTTCTTCCTCCCCCATCAGCCCGGCATCGTCGGCGTCCACGTTCTGGTAGACGTTTTCATCGATATCGACAGGGCGGAGGGGTGTGTTTTCAGCGCTGCGCAGGGGCGCGGTGGCCATTGGGTCGGCATCTTTGGTGTTCATGGCCGAAGGCGCGCAGGCTCCCAACATGAATGTCATTGTCGCCGTCAAAAGGGTGACGACCAGGGCAGATTTTCTCACAGTTTACCATCCTTACTAAGGCAAGGGCACCTTAAATAACGCGATATCTACAATTGACAGTCTAATCTCTAGTCGTTATACCTTGCGTCCTTGGATTGTCAAGGCATATCAGAAACCAAGCGGTATACGGGCCGGTGTAGAGATCGAGCACGAATTGATCCCAGCCGCTTCGGAAGGCATGCCCGGGCGAACGTCGCTTTGGCTTGCGGTCGGCCGGCCGGTTCAAGGCCGACCCGAACGACGTGCAATCGAC
>CAYMAR010000217.1:3530-6883 GCA_964388465.1 uncultured Desulfobacteraceae bacterium | reverse complement strand
GAGAATAGATGCGGCATCGGTTTCAGGGTCCCCTGGGTCGACCGGCGCCCGGCGCGTGGGGTTGGAACGCAACCCAATCGGTATCTGCTGGTGGATCTACGGGCAGTCTATAACCGATAACGGCCAAACTCACAAGGTCGTGGCGGGAGCAAACACCGGCCGCAATTGACGCCCGTTGAGGAACTTGGTATGCCTGTGGGCCTCGACAGGTCCGGGCATTGCGCGTGGAGGATGCCCGGGCACCCCGCGCTGCGGCGCAACCTCCACGCCCGGGCATGGTAAGGATGACGGGATGAAGATCGCGCTGGCCCAGATCAATCCCACGGTGGGCGATTTCAGCGGCAACGCCGCCAAAATGCGTGGCTTTGCGACCCGGGCCCGGGAGGCGGGCTGCGATCTGGTGGTGTTCCCGGAACTGGCCACCTGCGGCTATCCTCCTGGGGATCTGCTCGAGCGCCCGGCCTTCATTGATGCCAATCGGGAGTGCCTGGATCATCTGGTGGAACACATACAGGGCATCGGGGTCATCGCCGGCTACGTCGAGCGCAACCCGGGCAAGACCGGCAAAGGGCTTTTCAACGCGCTGGCGCTTTTCGAAAACGGCCGGGTTCTTTTTCGGGCTTTCAAACGCCTTCTGCCGACCTACGACGTTTTCGACGAACGCCGCCATTTCGAGCCCGGACGGGATTGTGAACTCGCCGCTTTCAAAGGCCTGCGGCTGGGCCTGACCATTTGCGAGGACGCCTGGAACGACCCTGACACGTTTGCCCAGCAAATCTATGCCGACGATCCGGTCGCGCGGCTGGCATCCCAGGGCGCCGATCTGCTGGTGAACATTTCCGCATCGCCCTTCCACATCGGCAAACGCGATTTCCGCCATCGGATGCTGGCGACGCTGGCGCGCAAATACGGGCTTCCGGTGGCGCATGTCAACCAGGTGGGCGGCAACGACAGCCTCGTCTTCGACGGCACCAGCGCCGGCTTCGACGCGACCGGTGCGCTCACAGCCCGTTGCCGGGATTTTGAAGAAGATCTGGTGGTGATGGATGCCCACCAGACCGCTTCCACCGGCGCACCGCCGGCCGACCAGGTTCGTTCGGTGGCGGGCTCGGACGCGGAATCCATTCGGGCGGCCCTGGTGCTCGGCACGCGTGACTATGTCCACAAGTGCGGCTTCAAACGCGCGGTGATCGGTCTCAGCGGCGGAATCGATTCGGCCCTCACCGCGGCGGTGGCGGCCCGGGCGCTGGGCCCCGAAAACGTGACCACCGTATTCATGCCCTCGGGCTATACGTCATCCGAGAATTACGAAGACACTGCCCGGTTGGCCCGCAATCTGGGGGTGGCCTACCACACCATTCCGATCGACGACATCTTCAAGGCCTTTGTGACGCACCTCTCGCCGGATTTCGACCCCGAAGCCCCGGGCATCGTCGAGCAGAACATCCAGGCCCGCATTCGGGGCACACTCCTGATGGGGTTGTCCAATCGGACCGGCGCGCTGGTGCTTTCCACCGGCAACAAATCCGAGCTGGCGGTGGGCTACTGCACCCTCTACGGGGACATGAACGGCGGCCTGGCCGTGATTTCGGACGTGCCCAAAACCCTGGTCTACGCGGTGTCGGCCTGCTTCAACGCCACCCGGGAGGTCATTCCCACCCGGATTCTGGAGAAGGCCCCTTCCGCCGAGCTCAAGCCCGACCAGACCGATCAGGACGATCTGCCCGATTATGCGGTGCTGGATGCCGTGCTCAAGGGCATGGTGGAGGAGTTCAAGAGTGCCGAGGTCCTGATCCAGGAGGGGCATGACCCGGCGGTCGTCAGGGATGTCTTCCGGCGCGTGGAGGTGAACGAATACAAGCGCCACCAGGCCGCCCCGGGCATCAAGGTGACCTCCAAGGCGTTTGGTTCCGGCCGGCGCTATCCGATTGCCAAGCGAATCAACCCCCTCACCTGAAAATCAGCTACGGTTTCAGGCCATCTTCGCGCCCTTCATGGGTGCCCGCGCTTTTCGGACGGTAGCGGCGGCCCTGGCGGGTCTGGCGGGCTTCGAAGCGCGCGTGGATCATCTCGATGGTCTGTTTCTTGGCCAGGGCCCAACGCGGGGCGACGAGTTCGCGGGGGTGGGGGTCGCCGGTGACCCGCTGGATGACCGTCTGCGGCGGCAGGCGTTCGATGACGTCGCAGACGAGGTCCGCATATTCCGACTGCCCCAGGCAGCGGTAGTCGCCCTGGCGGTAGTGTTTCTCCAGCGGTGTTCCTCGGATGACGTAGAGCAGGTGCAGCTTGATACCGTCCAGTCCCAGGTCGGCGACCAGGCGGGCGGTCTCCCGCATGTCGCGCCGGGACTCGCCCGGAAGCCCCAGGATGACGTGCGCGCAGATGGCCATGCCGCGGTTGCGGGTGCGCTCGACCGCATCGATGAAACAGCGCACGTCGTGGCCTCGCCGGATGGCGGCCAGCGTTCGGTCGTGGGCCGACTGCAGTCCGTATTCGATCCATACGAGGCAGCGGCGGGCGTATCGGGACAGCAGGCTCAGGATTTCCTCGTCGATGCAATCCGGCCGCGTCCCGATGGACAGACCCACGATGCCCGGTACCGCAAGCGCCTCGTCGTAGGCTGCCTGCAGGCGCGGGAGGGGGGCATAGGTATTGGAAAATGATTGGAAATAGGCGATGTATTTGTAGGCTTTGAAGCGCCGCGCCACCGGCACCTTGCTGCGCTCCAGCTGCTCGCGGATCGATAGCCCCCGGACGTGCTGGCCGGTTCCGGAACCCTGGGGATTACAGAAGATGCAGCCCCCGGTGGCGATCCGGCCGTCGCGGTTGGGGCAGTCGAAGCCGGCGTCCACGGTGAGTTTGTGAACCCGTTCGCCAAATTTGTTGCGAAAATAGGTGTTGAGGTCGTAATAGTAGGCGCCCACGCGTGTCGATCCTTTGCTTGACCCGGCCTGAACGCCGATTATATATAGCCAATTTCCACGAAATGGAAGCCCGGCCGGTATCGTGAAAACAATTGTTGGCGGTCTGCGGCGGCCGGCGATGCCCGGCCCCGCGGCTTCGGCCGGACGTGGGTGACGCTATGGCGCAGTACTCCCGAAAATTCGATATCATCGTCGTGGGCGCCGGCCACGCCGGCTGCGAAGCGGCGCTGGCGGCCGCGCGCATGGGCTGCACCGTGCTCCTGGTCGTCATCGATCTGGACAAGGTGGCGGCCATGCCCTGCAGCCCTTCAATCGGCGGCATGGCCAAGGGGCAGCTCGTCAAGGAAATCGACGCTCTGGGCGGCGTGATGGCCCACGTGACCGACCAGACGGCCATCCAGTACCGCACCCTCAACACCAAAAAAGGCC
>CAYMAR010000217.1:0-3430 GCA_964388465.1 uncultured Desulfobacteraceae bacterium | reverse complement strand
CACGTGACCGACCAGACGGCCATCCAGTACCGCACCCTCAACACCAAAAAAGGCCCCGCCGTCCACTCCACCCGCACCCAGAACGACAAGGCCCGCTATCACGCCGTGATGAAGCACCTGCTCGAGAAGACGCCCAATATCGAACTCAAACAGGCCCTGATCGAACGTCTGGTGGTGGAGAACGGAGCCGTGGTCGGGGTCGTGGACCAGACCGGATTCGGCTACCGGGCGGAAGCCGTCGTCCTCGCCGCCGGCACTTTTATGCGTGGCTTGGTGCACATCGGCCACACGTCGTTCCAGGCCGGGCGTGCCGGTGAATTTGCCAGCTACGCCCTGCCGGAAAACCTGCGCGCGCTGGGATTCGAAATGGGCCGCATGAAAACGGGCACCCCGCCGCGGCTGCGGCGGGCCTCCATCGACTTTTCCCGTTTTGCCATCCAGGCTGAGCAGACCGTCGGCCGGCCCTTTTCCCGTCTGACCCGGGCGCCGACGATGCCGCAGCTGCCCAGCTATATCGGTCACACCTCACCACGGGCCCATGCGATCATGCGGCGGAATCTGGCGCATTCAGCCCTCTACGGCGGCAAGATCGCGGGAACCCCGGCACGCTACTGCCCGTCCTTCGAGGACAAGATCGTGCGCTTCCCGGATCGCGAGCGCCATCAGATCGTCCTGGAGCCCGAGGGGGTGGAGACCGAGGAGATCTACGCCAGCGGCCTGGGCAACAGCCTGCCCCTCGAGATCCAGCACCGGTTCGTGCAGGCGGTGGACGGTCTGGAGACGGCCGAAATTATGCGCCCGGCCTATGCCATCGAATACGACTACGTCAACCCGGTCCAGCTGAAACCGACCCTGGAAACCAAGCGGATCGGGGGCCTGTATCTGGCCGGGCAGATCAACGGCACTTCGGGCTACGAAGAAGCCGCCGCTCAGGGGCTGTGGGCCGGCATCAATGCGGCCTGTCGCGTTCAGCAGCGGCCCCCCATGCTGCTCAAGCGTTCCCAGGCCTACATGGCCGTGCTGGTGGACGACCTGGTCACCCGAGGCACCCGCGAGCCTTACCGCATGTTTACCTCGCGGGCGGAGTACCGGCTGATCCTGCGTGAAGACAATGCCGATCTGCGCCTCATGGAAACCGGCCACGAACTGGGCCTGATTGATCGCGACACCGTCAAGGACATGCGGACGCGACGCCGCCAAATCGAAGACGAAATCAAGCGGATCAATAAGGTGATCGTCAAACCCTCGGCCGAAGTCAACGCCTATCTCCGGGAGCAGGGGACCCGCGAACTGGATCAGGGCGTTCCCATGGGGCAGCTGCTCAAGCGCTCCGAACTAAAGTACGGCGCGGTGCGTCGGCTGGCGCCGGCCGCGGCTTCGATTCACCCCGAGGCCGAACGTCAGGTCGAGATCGAAATCAAGTACGAAGGCTATATCGAACGGCAGAAAAGGGAAGCCGCCAAACTCCAGGATCTGGAAGATGTTCGCATCCCCGCGTCGATGGATTACGAGCGCGCGCATGGCCTGTCCAACGAGCTCAAGGAAAAACTGGTGGACGTGCGGCCGACCACCCTGGCCCAGGCTTCGCGAATCCCCGGGATGACGCCGGCGGCCCTTTCGATCCTGATGATTCTTCTCAAAGCCGCCCAGCGGGGATGACATGCAGCCAGACCGTAGCCGGGGGAGCCGCTCGGGAGCTGATGGCGGAGCGGGCGCAGGTCTGACGGTCCGCGACCTTTGCTTTCACGGCCGCGGTCCCTTCTCCTTCCACCTCGTCCCCGGTGGCTGCGTCGGGCTGACCGGGCCTTCCGGAATCGGCAAATCCCTCCTGCTGCGGGCTTTGGCCGACCTCGATCCTCACGAGGGCGAGCTCAGGTTGAATGGCCGTTTGGCCTCGACATTTACCGGACCCCAATGGCGCCGGCAGGTGGGGTATCTACCGGCCGTGAGCCAGTGGTGGCACGACACCGTGGCCGAGCACTTCAAGGACGGCGGGGTGCCGCTGCTTGCCCCCAGCGGTCTTCCCGCGGACATCGGCCGCCGGCCGGTTAATCGCCTGTCCACCGGTGAGCGCCAGCGTTTGGCGATATTGAGGCTGTTGAGCAACCAGCCCCGGGTTTTGCTTCTGGACGAGCCCACCGCCAACCTGGACCGGGAGAACGCGATGCGGATGGAAGGCCTCATTCTGGAAGAACTCCATGCCCGTCACGCGGCGGCCTTGTGGGTCAGCCACGACCTCGCCCTTCTGGAGCGCGTGGCCGACCGCCGTTTCACATGGGGCGGAAACGAACTGCAGGAGACGCCGGCCGGGGAGGCCGGATCGTCATGATCAACCTGACCTACGGCGACCTTCTGCTGGCTTCCGGGCTGGTGGGTCTCCTCGCGCTGTGCACCTGGCGGCTGCGCCTGGGGCTCGCCGGGCAGCTCGTGATCTCCGCTCTGCGCACGGCCGCACAGCTTTTCCTGGTGGGGTTCGCCCTCAAGGCCCTCTTCGCCCATGTCAGCCTGCTCTGGGTCGGTCTGGCCGCCGGGATCATGCTCCTGGCGGCGGGGCGGGAGGTGGTCAGCCGCCAGAAACGCCGCTTCACGGGGGGCTGGGCGTTCGGGGTGGGGGCGCTGTCCATGGCCACCTCCTCGTTCGCGGTCACGATCCTGGCCACGGTGGTCGTCATCGGCACCGATCCCTGGTATCACCCCCAGTACCTGATCCCGCTCCTGGGGATGCTGCTGGGTAACACCATGACCGGCATCGCCCTGAGCCTGGACCGCCTGACCCAGACCGCCTGGGAGCAGCGCGAGATCATCGAGGCGCGACTGGCGCTGGGCCAGGAATGGTCCGCGGCCATCAGCGGCATTCTGAAGGAAAGCATCCGCAGCGGTATGATTCCGATTATCAACAGCATGGCCGTGGCCGGTCTTGTCAGCCTTCCGGGCATGATGACCGGTCAGATCATCGCCGGCAGCCCGCCGGGCGAAGCCGTCAAATATCAGATCCTGATCATGTTTTTGATCGCCGGGGGCACCGGCCTGGGCGTTCTGGCCGCTGTCGGCCTGGGGTCGCGTCGCCTTTTCGATCACCGTGTGCGCTTTCGGCCCGACCGCTTGATCGCGTCCTGACCGGCAGGCACGTGGCTTCATCCCTATTCATTGACACTTAAATAATTTCGATTTATTTTAATATCTTATAGTATTAAACCCTTTAAAGGCCCCAACTCGGCCGGGGCCTACACAGGTTAACAACGCCAACAAGACAGAGAAGGGACCTTATGGCTGGTGAGGACTATTACAAAACGCTGGGTGTCGACCGCAAGGCCTCGGATGGGGAGATTAAAAAAGCCTACCGTCGACTGGCCATGAAGTATCATCCGGACCACACCAAGGGCGACAAATCCGCCGAAGACAAGTTCAAACGCATTAGCGAGGCGTATGC
>CAYMAR010000216.1:0-6887 GCA_964388465.1 uncultured Desulfobacteraceae bacterium | reverse complement strand
TTATCAGCGGAAAGGGCGGCACCGGTAAAACCACCCTGACCGCCGCCTTTGCCCATTTGGCCGCCAACCACGTCATCTGCGACCTGGATGTGGATGCCCCGGACATGCATCTGCTGCTGCGGCCGGAAAATGAAATCGTCGAGCCCTTCGTAGCGGGCCACGAGGCGGTCATTCGGGCGGATCGCTGCGAGCGCTGCGGCACCTGCGCGGCGGTGTGCCGATTCGACGCCATCCAGGGAGAGGATCCTCCCGGCGTCAATCCGCTCAAGTGCGAAGGCTGCAAGCTCTGCGTGGCCCTGTGCCCGGCCGAAGCCATCGATTTTAGGTCCAACCACTGCGGCGACTGGTATCGTTCGCAGACCCGTTTCGGGCCCATGGTGCATGCCCAACTGTTTCCGGCCGAGGAGAACTCGGGCCGCCTGGTGGCCTTGCTGCGCCAGCAGGCCCGCGCCATCGCCGAGGATCGCGGCCTGGACCTGATCCTCTCCGACGGACCGCCCGGGATCGGCTGCCCGGTCATCGCCGCCTTGTCCGGCACCGATCTGGCCGTCATCGTCACCGAACCGACCGTATCCGGGCGGCATGATCTCGAACGCGTCCTGGATCTTTGCCGTCATTTCAACATCCGGGCCGGGGTGGTCATCAACAAGAGCGACCTGAATCAGGACCAGACCCATCGGATCGAGGCTTTCTGCCAGACGCGTCAGTTGCCCCTCCTGGGGAAACTGCCCCATGACGCGGTGTTCACCCAGGCCATGATCAAAGGCCTGACCATTACCGAGTTTGCCCCGAACGACATCGGACGGGCCATTGGAAGTATCTGGGATCACATTCTTCAGCAGGCGGCGCCGGCCCAGATTCTCAAGACGGCTGCCGGCGCTTGATCACTAATCCGTTTTTCATTCCCGAGGTAGTAACCACCCATATGACGGAAAGGAGCATGACTCAATGAGCACCATCGTTGCAATTCCCTCATCTCACCCCGGCGGTCTGGACGCCATGTTGGGGGCCCACTTCGGCCACTGCGATCTTTACACCCTGGTCACGCTGGAAGACAACGCCGTCCAGTCGGTCGAAGTCATCCCCAACGTCCCCCACCAGCAGGGAGGCTGCATGGCACCGGTCAAATACCTGGCCGACAACGGCACCCAGGCCCTGATTGCCGGCGGCATGGGCCTGCGCCCGCTGATGGGTTTCAATCAGGTCGGCATCAATGTCTATTTCGGCGGCGAAGCCCGCAGCGTCGGCGAGGCACTGACGGCCTTTATCGAAGATAAACTTCCCGAATTTCGCCAGGAGCATACTTGCGGCGGCGGTGGCGGCATGCCGCAGACGTCGCATGGCTAGCCGGCCTGGCCTTCGGGTGATCATTGGCAAACACTGGAGCGCCAGATGCCCATCTATGATATACAATGCCTAAACTGCCGACAAACCGGCGAAGTGCTCGTGACAACCCGTGATGCCCCCCTGGTTTGCCCTGAATGCGGCTCGGGCGATACGGTCAAGGTCATGTCTGCCACGAGTTCGCTGACAGGCCGCACCGGCGGCCCCCGTCTGCCGGGGCCGGCCGATACGGGCTGCTGCGGCAGCCATCCCGGAGAGGCCGGCTGCGCCGGCCCCGGCTCCTGCTGCGGCAAAGTGACGTGATCGCGCCGGGGTACAATTGGAGGACGGATGGCGCGCGTAGCGGTCGCCTTCTGTCCCGCATCACGGATGCCGATCCCAACGGGCCCTCATTGCCGTTGGCCGGGTTAGCGCCACCACCGGGGAAAGCCGGTGGATGGCGTGCTACCGCAGCGCCAAGGATTGATTGCCGTAAATCTTGAAACAAGGAGGATAGCCGTGGCGAATTTTTTGTTTGTTCTGAGCACGGAAGACAATGAGGCCGCAACGAGGTGCTTCCAATTTGCCAAGATTGCCCATTCCAAAGGGCACAAGACGGATGTGTTTTTTATCGACAACGGCGTTAACTGGGCCAATTCCAAAAGGGCCTTGAACATCAAGACCCCCACCGGTGATTGCCCCAATGATTATTTGCCGTACCTGGTAGAAAATCATGTCCCCGTCGGCGTTTGAATTCCATGCGCCACGGCTCGTCAGGTTGACGAGCAAAACTTTTTTACAAACATGGCCCTCGACGGCGGACCCCACCTGATCGATTTGGCGGCTGAAGCCAAGGTGTTCAATTTCTAAAAAATCGATGGCGATAAATGCAATTCAGACCTATCGGCTGAATCGGCACTCGCTTTGACGTGATGATGTACGCGTGTATCGCTGAGGCTGCGCTTAAGTCATTTGGTTTGAATATGGGGTGTGCGTGTGCGGCCGGGATGGGACCCAAACGGACTGAGATACACCTAAGGCCTCAATGATTGTGGAAGCCGTTCGGATTTTTCACCTTCGCAGGAGCGTGAATGGGGCCGCTCTCATACGCCAGGTCTCAATATGCAGAGTGGAAAAAGATATGCGTCCCTACCTGTCGGCCATCCTGGTAATGGCGGCGGGAGAAGCGTGGGAGGGCGTAACGCGGTTAAACCGACCGATTGGCTCTCCTTCCTGACAATTTCTGTCAGCTCAAATGACAAGTCACGTCAAACGACAGCCGGTCTGGTTTCTTCCTATTTTTCGATCTGCCTGTAATCGCTTTGGAAAACAGGCAGCCGCGAACTAGGCATGAAGCTTGCTTTCCTCCTTACTGGCAGCCATGGGATCATTGCATAGGTAATGCCGAGCCCTATCGTCTTTGGTCCTGTGGTTGCCGACTACCATACTCACTTCATCTCCTCCTTGGCGGGCGGGGCGATCAGCCCCGCCTTCACTTTTTGCTCCTATCTCGCCAAAGGGTGAAACCGGGGGGGATGGGTGCCTCCCTGGTGTGCAGGGTCAAAGGGTTAGTGTGTTCCACCCACGGCCACGGCGACTCCGAGAACCTGGTCGATCACCACGAAAGCGATGCCGGAGCGATCATCATCGTAACGATGACGTTGGGGATAGTGATGATAGACGTGCTTTTCCACGACGCGCTTGCGGTGATGGCGCCCTTTGTAATAGCGATCCCGATAATGGTGACGGCGATCACGAGACCAATGGCGATCCCGATCCCGGTGACGATACCCCTTGCGGTGCTGGTAGCGGTCCCGGTGTAGATGCTTTTTCCCCTTATACCACCCATAATGATGTCCGTGGTGTGCCTTGTAGCAGTCGCGATGGTTTTCACCATTATCGTGGTGTCGTTGGCCGTGTCGGCCACGATCGGCCCATGCGTTGCTTCCCAGCGCCAGCAAGAATCCAACCAGAACGATGCCTATCAATATGCGCTTTCGTGTCATGTCAATCTCCTCTGTATCGGGTTAATGAACCGATCTTTGCGATCGGTTTAACCCCTATGACGGCGGTGCATCCTGAAAGGTCTACAATAAGGTGCCTATGATCGATCCGGCCCTTCGAATCCCCTCGTTGGGCAATTTTCACAAATAAAACGACCGTTAGGTTCACGCTTTTGTCACGAACTATTTTAAATCACATTTCGTGGGTTTTGCTGGCGGATAACCCCAGATGGACGGCTTCCCACGGATTCAAGCAGCCGAGCTGCCGCGCGGGAAGTAATCCCAACCATGCGCAGCCCACGGCGGAGTTGATTGACACACCCATTCCGATATCGGTACAGTTGAAAACACACCGTACGCTGCGATCGATGCCAACCCATAGGATCGAACGCAAGTTTGATCCCGTCACCATCGACCGAACGCTTTTTGAGGCGCATAGCGATGAAGATAATCCTCAGCGAAATGATCCACCTAATGAGCAAAAAACAGGAACGCAATATTGCGATCCTCCTTAAGTTCTTTGGCGCCCTGGCCGCCATGGTTACGGTCTACAGCACCCTGTTTCACTATCTGATGATATTCGAAGACCGGGAGTTCAGCTGGATAACAGGTTTTTATTGGACCCTGACGGTGATGTCGACCCTTGGCTTCGGCGACATTACATTTACAACCGACCTTGGCAAGCTTTTCTCGATTATCGTCTTATTGTCGGGGATCGTATTCCTCCTGACGATGCTGCCCTTCACGTTCATCGAGTTTTTCTATCTGCCCTGGCTGGATGCCCAGGCCAAAGCCCAGGCGCCCCGGGAATTACCCGCGGACACCAATGACCACGTCATCGTCACCGGTTATGATCCGGTGACCATTTACCTGGCCGAAAAGTTCCGCCAGTACCAAAATGAGTACGTTATCCTGGTGGAAGACGTGCAGCAGGCGCTTGAGCTCAGGGATTCAGGCTTCGAGGTGGTCGTCGGAAACTTTGGTGATTCGGAAACATACAAGCATCTGAAGGTTGGAAAAGCCGCATTGGTGGTCGTCAAAGTCGACGACATGATGAATACCAACATCACCTTCACCATCCGTGAAATTTCGCCCGAAGTGCCCATCGTCGCCAATGCCGATCTCGACGAATCCGTCGATATCCTCGAGCTGGCCGGGAGCACCTACGTGATCCAAATCACTAAAATGCTCGGCGAGTCCCTGGCTCGCCGGGTCATCGGGACGACTGCCGCAGCCAACGTTATTGGACGGATCGAGTCCCTCCTGATCGCCGAGGCGCCCGCCATGCGAACACCGCTCGTGGGCAAAACCCTCCAGGAAAGCAAGCTGCGCGAAACGATGGGTATCAACGTGGTGGGGTTGTGGGAACGGGGGCAATTCATCATGCCCAGCCCCCAAACCGTCATCAATCCGACGACGGTTCTTTTGCTGGCGGGCTCCGAGGAGCAATTCGGTGCCTTCGACCGCAAGTTGGGCCGGCAACAAAAATACCAGGACCCGGTCCTGATCCTGGGCGGGGGAAGGGTTGGCCGGGCGGCCGCCGCGGCTTTGCGTGAACGCCACCTCGATTATCGCGTCATTGAAAAAAAACGGACGCGGATCGGCGATGACCGCTATATCCACGGCAGTGCCGCCGACTTAGACGTTCTTCGCAAAGCCGGGATCGCAACAACGCCTTCGATCATCATCACCACGCACGACGATCCCACGAACATCTATCTGACGATTTACTGCCGCAAATTAGCTCCCGAAGTCCAGATTATCTGCCGCGCCAACCTCGAAAAAAATATATCCAAGCTGCACACGGCCGGCGCCGATTTGGTGATGTCCTACGCCAGCATGGCCGCCAATGCCATCCTCAACCTTCTCAAGCCCGATGAATTATTGATGCTGACGGAAGGGCTCAACATTTTTCGGGTTGTCACGCCCGCAGCCTATGCAGATAAATCTTTGGCCGAAAGCCAGATTCGATCGCGGACCGGTTGCAACGTGGTGGCCATCTGCGACCAGGAGACGGCATGCATCAATCCGGAACCGACGTATCGCTTGCATCAACAGGATGAATTGATTCTGATCGGCAACGAAGGCGCCATCGGACGCTTCTTCAAAATGCATCCGGATAGCAAGCGGATCAAAGTATGATCATCGCCAAGATCATATCCTCCGGCGCCTTCGGCGCGGAGTCGGCCGCCCTGGACGTAGCGATCAGGCTGAAGATTCCTTACGAAGGCTACACCGGTGAACACTCCATGCTGAACGGGTCAAGGGTATTCAAGCGGTACAAGCACCTCTGGGAGCAGCCGTTCGATTCTCTCCACCATATCCTCGAAGCCAACCTCAATATCTCGAACGGCACCCTGATCTTTACCAGCGGGGAGCCGAACGAAAACCTGATTGGCCTCATCCAATATGCGGAAAGGTACGACCACCCCTGCCTGCACATCGATTTCGACAAGGTGACGCCGCTTCAGGCATCGTTCAAAATCAATGTGTGGTGTAAGCGGGGTCTGGTATCTAAACTCCATGTGACCGGATCGGTTGCGAATGAAGGCATCTATAAAGCCGTTGCCGAATGCATGCACAGCGCCCTCATGCTTGGCAAAGATGAATACCCGATACTGGAACAGCCGCCTGCCGCTAAAGTGCCCGTGCCGGACACCGTCGCCGCGGCCGTCGCGCATCTGATCGAGAAATTGCCCCTGAAGGACAAAGTCCAGATTGCGAACATGAGTGCCGGTGAACTGGACGCGTTGAACCATTCGCTTGGAAACTACATTCGCAACAAGTTCGATATATGGGCTGGAAACGAAAGACTCATGTGGTCCTGTTCACGAGAAGCGGGCCACCAGATGCAGAACCCAGAGGAGGCCTCGTCGATCATCATCTCGCGCTTGGCTCTGGAACTTGAGAAGACACACAAACTTCGATCGGTATAAGGATACGCATCGCTCGTAAGTGAACCATTCGTTTTTCAGTGCGGCAGCGCACCTGAGAAACCCCGCGTCACCGACCCCGAAGCCTTCGCCGCGCGCCTTCAAAGGGACGCGGCGGCGTTTGCCCTTAAAGCCATTCCATATTCTTTATTGACAACGTGTTCCCCATGAAGGCTTCGAACCACCGATTGAGAGACGGCGAAAACCCCGAAGAACACCTTGCCCGAAACCCTGAAGGGGTCGATGGTGAACATTTCGTTTGAGAACTGTATTCTTATGTGTCCACAATGTCGGCATCGCTCCTGGAAGCACGTGGCCGTTTCACCCGATCAATTATCCATTGATATCTGGCAATTATCCGCCACCTCCGGTGGCGGTTTGCTTTTTTGGTACGCAATATGAATCAGCTGTATTCGTTGAAAGGCAAAAAAAAGGCGCGATGGGGCCTTCAAACTTGAATAGGGAGAGGGGGAGATGGTTAAAGCCAAATTTACCAGCGAAAGATACCATACGCTCTCGGAGGCTTTGAACATCATCGATCCGCAAGGCCGGATCCAGCCCGGGACCGTGGAACACAACACGGTGACCGAAACGATCCTGTCTTGGATGGATGAAATGGAACCGGAAG
>CAYMAR010000215.1:0-6920 GCA_964388465.1 uncultured Desulfobacteraceae bacterium | reverse complement strand
TGCCGAGCGGGTGGCTGTTGAAAGCGCACCTCTTCTCGGCCCCCGCACCGGAAGCGATTAAGTCCCCGCGGGCGGCAACACCCGTGTCCGTTTTCGAGGTTCGGCCCCAGGCCGTAGTCGACCGGATCGAGGCCCTGGGCACCACGCGGGCCAACGAATCGGCCCGCATCACGGCCGCGGTCACGGAAAAGGTCGTCGCGGTTCACTTCGAGGACGGTCAGCAGGTGGCGGCCGGGGCACGGCTGGTCACCCTCCGGCAGGAAGAGGAGCAGGCCCAGCGCGCCGCAGCACGGGAGCAACTCGACGAACACAAACGCGAGCTCAAACGCCTGGAAACGCTTCTCAGGGAAAACGTGATTCCCCAACGCGACTACGACGAGCGGCTGACCCTGCGCAACATTACCCGCCAGCGGATCAGGGAAATCGAGGCCCGGATCAGCGACCGCACCATCCGCGCACCGTTTGAAGGCGTCCTGGGATTGCGCCAGGTCAGTGTGGGGGCCCTGGTGGAGCCCGGCGACCTGATCACGACCATCGACGACCTCTCACGCATCAAGCTGGATTTCAACGTGCCGGCCACCCATCTGGCCATTCTGAAGCCGGGTGCCGACATCCATGCCTACAGCGCCAGCTGGGGCGATGAACGTTTTGAAGGCACGGTCGACACGATCAGCACGCGCATCGACCCGGAGACCCGCTCCGTCCTGATCCGGGCCGTCATCCCCAACCGCGAGATGCGCCTCAGGCCCGGCCTGCTGATGACGGTCGAGCTGCTCAATCGTGAGCGCCAGGCGCTCATGATACCCGAGGAGGCGCTCGTTCCGGTTCAGCGCCGCCATTTCGTGTTGATCGTCGACGCGGAGCGCGTCGTTCAGCGCAGGGAGGTCGTCATCGGCCAGCGCCGGTCGGGGATGGTCGAAGTCACCCAGGGCTTGGCCCCCGGGGAGCGCGTCATCATCCGCGGTACGACGCGTGTGCGCCCCGGCCAGCAGGTGGCGATCGACGGCGACGATTCCCCCGGGCCGCGAAAGGGCTGATCGATTGCGTGGCGGCGGTTCCTTAAAGTGACAAGTCATCCCCAATGCTAATATCCGACCTTTCCGTCAAAAGACCCGTATTCGCGACCGTGATCAGCCTGCTGCTGGTGGTCTTCGGACTGGTGGCCTTCACCCGCCTGCCTTTGCGTGAGTATCCCAACATCGACCCGCCGGTCGTCTCGATCGAGACCAACTACACCGGTGCGGCCGCCAACGTCGTGGAGACGCGCATCACCGAATTGATCGAGGACAGCATTGCCGGGGTCGAAGGCATCAAAACGATTGCATCCTCCAGCATCGACGGGCGCTCGCAGATTACGGTGGAATTCAACATCAACCGCGACGTGGACGGGGCGGCCAACGACATCCGCGATCGCATCTCGGCCATCATCGATGATCTGCCCGACGAGGCGGACCCGCCCGAGATCCAGAAGGTGGACGCCGACGCCGATGTGATCATGTGGCTCAACCTGGTCAGCGATCAGATGAGCGTCATGGAACTGACCGATTACGCCCGGCGCTATATCGAGGATCGCTTCTCGACCCTGGAGGGGGTTGCCCGCGTGCGCATCGGCGGCGGCCTCGATACCGCCATGCGCATCTGGCTGGACCCGGACAAACTCGCGGCCCGCGATCTGACCATCACCGAGATCGAGGACACCCTGCGGGGTGAAAATGTCGAACTGCCGGCCGGCAACGTCGAATCCGCCACCCGCGATTTCACCGTGCGCGTCTCACGCGGGTACCGAACCGTGGAGGATTTTGAACAGCTGGTGCTGCGCCGCGGTGACGACGGGTACCTGGTGCGGCTCAGGGACGTCGGACGGGTGCAAATCGGCCCGGTGGAGCGCCGCAACCTGTTCCGCGGCAACGGCAAGCCCATGGTGGGCATCGGCATCATCAAGCAGTCCAAGGCCAATACCCTGGCCGTCGCCCAGCGCGCCAAGCAGCAGGCCCAGGTCATCAACGACAGCCTGCCGGCCGGCATGCGGCTGATTCAAAGCTACGACACCTCGGTCTTCATTCAGAGCGCCATCAACGAGGTCTATCGAACCCTTTTTATCGCCATCGGGCTGGTCACCCTGGTGATCTACCTCTTCCTGGGGAGCGTGCGCGCCACCATCGTCCCCTTGGTGACCGTTCCGGTGTCGCTGATCGCCACCTTTATTTTGCTCTGGGCCTTCGGGTTTTCCATCAACCTGCTGACCCTGCTGGCCCTCGTGCTGGCCATCGGTCTGGTGGTCGACGACGCCATCGTCGTACTGGAGAACATCTACCGCCGCATCGAGATGGGCGATACCCCCCTGGTGGCGGCCTACCGCGGTGTGCGCCAGGTCGGCTTCGCCGTCATCGCCACGACCCTGGCGCTCATCGCGGTGTTTGTACCGATCGCTTTTCTGGAGGGTGATGTGGGGCGGCTGTTCAGCGAGTTCGCGCTGACCATGGCGGTGGCCGTGGTCTTTTCCAGCCTGGTGGCCCTTTCCATGTCGCCGATGCTCGCATCCAAGCTGCTGCGCGCAGGGACCCGGCGGGGTCGGCTGGACCGCGCCATCGAGAAGGTTTTCGACGGCCTCCAGCAAGCCTACCGATCGTCCCTGAAAGCCGTCCTCAAGCATCCTTTCGGGGTCGGCGTCGTGCTGATCGCCGTTTTGGGGGCCAACGTCTATCTCTATCGCCATGTCCCCGCCGAGTTCGCCCCCAAAGAAGACCGCGGCGCGTTC
Organism: uncultured Desulfobacteraceae bacterium; assembly: GCA_964388465.1. Lineage (GTDB taxonomy): Bacteria > Desulfobacterota > Desulfobacteria > Desulfobacterales > UBA5852 > JABZFP01. Next base: position 4,162 of record CAYMAR010000215.1, on the reverse strand, counting down.
TTTGTCATCGTCAACGGCCCGGAGGGCGCGTCCTTCGAGTACATGCGGGAAAACATGGACGAAATCGAGGCGCGTCTGATGCCTTTCGTGGACAGCGGCGAATTCCAGCGGCTGCTGATCAGGGCGCCCCGGGCGTTTGGCCGCACAGAAGTGTTCAACACCGGCTTCGTCATCATGGTCCTGAACCACTGGGATACGGGCCGCCGTTCGGCCTGGGCGCTGATGCGCGACGTGCAGGGCAAGATCGCCGATCTGACCGGGGTGCGCGCCTTTGCGGTCATGCGCCAGGGCCTGGGCGGCGGCATCCGCAAGCCGGTCCAGTTCGTGATCGGCGGATCGACGTATGCCGACCTGGTGCGCTGGCGTGACACGCTCATGGCCAGGGCGGCGCAAAACCAGGGGCTCATCGGTCTGGATCACGACTACAAGGAAACCAAACCCCAGCTCAACATCGTCATCGACCGCGACCGCGCGGGCGATCTGGGCGTTTCGGTGGCGAATATCAGCCGGTCGTTGGAAAGCAAGCTCGGCTCCCGGCAGGTCACCACCTTCATCGACGACGGCGAGCAGTACGATGTGATTATCGAGGGTGAAGACGATATGTTTCGCAGCCCCACCGATCTCAGCACCATCTACGTCCGCTCGCAGCGCAGTGGTCGGCTGATCCCCCTGTCGAATCTGGTCACGGTTGAGGAATTCGCCGATTCGGCCTCCCGCAACCGCTACAACCGCATTCGCAGCATCACCATCGAGGCCAATCTGGCCGACGACTACAGCCTGGGCGAGGCGCTGGCCGACCTCGAGGAACTGGTGCGCACGGAGCTGCCGCCGGAGGTGATCATCGACTACAAGGGGCAATCCCTGGAGTATGTGGAATCGAGCGGCTCCCTGCTTTTCGTCTTCCTGCTGGCCCTGGTGGTCGTCTATCTGGTGCTGGCGGCCCAGTTCGAAAGCTTCGTGCACCCGCTGGTGATCATGCTGACGGTACCCCTGGCGGTGGCCGGAGCACTCCTGGGCCTCCATCTGACCGGCCAGACCTTGAACATCTACAGCCAGATCGGGCTGATCATGCTCATCGGACTGGCCGCCAAAAACGGCATCCTGATCGTCGAGTTCATCAACCAGCGGCGGGATGCGGGCGTGGCCTTCGAGGAAGCGATTCTGGAGGCGGCCACCAAACGGCTGCGGCCCATCCTCATGACCGCGATCACCACGGCCATCGGGGCGCTGCCGCTGATCGCCTTCGGCGGCGCGGGCTCGGAAACCCGCCTGGTGATCGGCGTGGTGGTGCTCTTCGGGGTTGTCGTGGCCACCGGCCTGACCCTGTATATCATACCCGTAGCTTACCAGCTATTGGCGCGCGGTAGCGCCACCCCCCTCACCACCACCCGCGATCTGGCCCGCCAGCTCGAGGAAAAGCCCGTCTCTCGTTGAGGCGTCGCCCCCTATAGGGCAACCTTTCCAATTGCCGCGCCATTCATAGCGATCATCGCCCGCGTCCATCGTCTGTATTCGATTGTGTAGAAAAAATTTCATGAAATGTTCGGGCTAAGGCGCCACGGGTGAACGGGCCATTCGTTTCCGTTTCCCTTGGGATTCATGGTATTGAACGCCTGCAAGCGGTTTGTTTTCTTGGGCGGTGATATGATCGGAATCCCTGTCGGCGTTCGTTACATGCTTTTATCCGCGCTGGGCTTTGCCTTGATGGGGGCCTGCGTCAAGGCCGCCAGCCATCGGGGGATTCCCGTACTGGAGATCGTCGCGGCCCGCGCACTGATCTCAGCCGGCATCAGCTATCTCGATATCAAACGCAAACGCATAAGTCCGTGGGGGCACAACAAGGCGCTGCTGACGGCCCGGGGTTTGATCGGCACCCTCGCCTTGATGTGCGTCTTCTACGCGGTCACCACCCTGCCGCTGGCCGAAGCGACCCTGCTGCAGTACCTGCACCCGGTATTTACTTCGGTGCTGGCTTTCGTGTTCATCAAGGAAACCATCCAGCGCTCCACGGTGGTGTGTATCGTGCTCAGCTTGGCCGGGCTGCTGATCATGGTGCAGCCCGCTATTTTGTTCGGCGCCCTGGCAACCCGCAGCGCGTCACTCCCCCTGCTGGGCGTCGGGGCGGCGCTGCTCGGGGCGTTGGGCAGCGGCGCGGCGTATGTACTGATCCGGCGCCTGAGCCGCACCGAAGATCCGTCCGTGATCATTTTTTATTTTCCTTTCATTGCCCTGCCGGTGGCGTGCGTTCTTCTGGGTGACGGTTTTGTCATGCCGACCGGGTGGGCCTGGATCTTATTGCTTCTGGTGGGCCTCTTCACCCAGGTGGCGCAATACGGCCTGACCCGCGCCATGCAAACCGAGGATGCCAGCAAGGCGACGGCGTATTCCTACGTCCAGGTCATCTTTGCCGCCATCCTCGGATGGCTGCTGTTCGACGAGATACCCACCGCCCACACCCTTCTCGGGGCGCTGTTCATCACCGGCGGGGCGCTGGTCAACGTCATCTACCGGAAGCGCCCGACGGGGCGCTGAGGGCTCGGGAGCCTTATGAATGCCACATCCGATCTATCGATGCGGTTGAAATCCAGGCGGGAATTCTGACGGTATTCGTTTGGCTTCTCGCCCACGTATTCGATTGGCATCGGCAGAGAAGATGGAAAAGGATGTTCAGTTGATGAACATAGAGCTTGCCGCCCGCGCGATAACGCATAGCGAATCGAAGTCGACGGCCAGGGCGGATATCCCCTCGAACGCACCGCTTGCGTCGGTTGGCGACCAAAACGTTTGAGACGCTGTGTTCACCGCTCCAGCGGCGCCCGGCGCCCCGTTCGATCAACATGCACCGTCGATCACTGCTTGTAGGGTTCGACACGGTCGGCCTGCATGGTGTAGCCGATGTCGATATTGGCCGAACCGTCGATAAGAAATAGATCTTTGACCATCGACTTGGCTTTTATTTTCCCGGTCACCCACACCGGATCGAACAAATTGCCGCTTTTCAAGCCGTCCTCCGGGTCCAGCTTGACGTGAACAATCTGGTTCGGCGGCGGCGGGGGCACATGGATACAGGCCCCGACATAGGGCACCAGGAGAAACTCCGTTACCTTGCCATCGGTGATCTCGAGGGGCAGCAGGTAGCCTGGCATGCGGACGTCCTGCCCGTCGAGCTCCTTCACGACGGCCGTTTGGATCTCCCGGGTCCGCTCCATTATCTGCTTCAGATCGATGTTGTATTTCTTTAAGAGCGGCATCTCCTGATCGAGCGATTCATACAGATCTTCCGTTTCCGCTGAGCGCGGGGGCAGTGTTTCCAGCATGTACATGATCCACCCCACCAGATCCTGCTGGTCCGGTGTCAGGTGCGCCACCGGATCGACATCGGCCAGGTGGGCCGGCACCAGATCCTTCCAGGTGATCTGGCGAACCTCTTCCGCCATCAAGGGCAGGCAAAGGATGCCGGCGGCAAGGATGATCATGGTCTGAATTACGGTTTTCATCGTCTGACAATCACTTTCAAGGGCTTAGACGCGGATCGTCATACCATCGGCCAGCGAGTAGCGATAGCTCTGAATGCCGGGCAGGATGCCGACCAGTGCGCCCGCCATCCAGACGATCCCCATCAGCATCACCTCGTAGGACGATAAACCGCCAATGGCAATGTACAGCCCGAACCGGGACAAAATCAGCGGCTGCCCGGCCAGCAAAAGGCCGTAGAGCATACCCACCCCGAGAATCACGCCCGCGGCGGTCAGCAGGGCGGATTCGCCCACAATCAGCGCAAAGACATGCAAAGGCCGCGCACCCACCGAGCGCAGAATAGCCATCTCGCGCCGGCGCTCGTTGAGGCTCGTCATCAGCGCAACGAGCATTCCGGAAAGCCCCACGACGACGGCCAGAGCGGATACCGCCAAAAGGGCATTTTCGGCCACGCCGATCAAGTCCCACAATTCCTGCAGCGCCACCCCCGGCATGATGGCCAGAAGCGGCTCCTGGGGATATTGGTTGATCTGGCGTTGAACACCGAAGGCCGCAATCCGCGAACGCAGCCCCACCAAAAATGCGGTGATCGCCCGGGGTGTCAAGTCCATCGCGAGTACGCGTTCCGCTGAAATCGACCGACCCGGTATAGGCGCGCCGTCTTTCCAGTCGATATGGATCGCTT
>CAYMAR010000214.1:0-6960 GCA_964388465.1 uncultured Desulfobacteraceae bacterium | reverse complement strand
CATGAGCAATACGGCACGATCGAGTTTACCGCCAAAGGTTTTCGCGCGGCCCGTTACATTGCACGGCGTGACGCGAGTTTGAAGCTGTTCCTGACAGAAGTGTTGTTGTTCGATCCTCTAAAGGCGGATGAGGAAGTCTGCCGCCTTGAACACGTTGTTGGTGACGAGGTTTTGCGACGACTGGATGTTTTGGTTAAACTCGTCCAAACCAACAAGTCTGTGCAGAGAAAGTTGGAGCAGGAATTACAAAGCAACCCATTGGCCCCTAAGCCGGGCAACCATGCCATCGGCGCTAAATTACACGTATGACGCCATGGCAATCCGCTGAAAGCGCATCGGAAAAAGTTAGACCCCTATGGTTTAGAGCATCCGACCGGCTAGTGGTACGATCAGATCCTCCACATTGAGTTATTGGAATGGGGGCAATGGAAAACGCCATAGCCTTACGGGAATGGGCGCCGCTGTTTTGCTGGCTGATGGTGCGGGTTTGCTTTTTCGCTTTCCCTCACAGGGTGAGGATCTTGGATCAGCTACCGCCCATCCAGCATCGTCGGGCGTTTGGGTTACGATTTCCTTTTTTATCGGGATAGCACCGTTTTTGGTGCAATGCATTCTTAAACGGCTCACCCAGGGCCACCCAACCTGAACGCGATCGAAAACCAACACGTGAGGAGTGGCGCCATGCATATGGTCGTGGGGTTCCTGTTGGCATCACTGGTTCGTCGAAAAAAAGGCAGACAAACCGGGCTGCCTTCCATCCGCGGCAAACTGACAGCGGTGCATGCTTTGCCGGGCCGTTTGCGCTTCAATTCACCCTTGCTCGAGGGCCTTCCCAATAGCGTCCAGCGCCAGATCAGCACCGAGGTAGCAAAAGTGGAAGGGATCCATGCGGTGGAGATCAATCGTCACTCCGGCAGTCTGTTGGTGACGTTCGACACCTCCCGCATCGACCCGCTTGTCGTGCACGGCATGGTCACCAAGGTTTTGGGGCTGGAGCAAGAATTCGAAAGATCCCCCGACGGCCTGCTGACAAAGGAAATCGATCTGATTGGCCGTGCGCTGAACCAGCAAATTTATCAGTCGAGCGGTGGTCTGATGGATTTGCGCTCATCGCTGATGATGAGCGTCGCGGTGCTGGCGCTCTATCGCATCGTTATCCAGGGCGACCGCACGCTTCCCGGCGGCATCAACCTCTTGTGGTGGACTTACGTGATGGCCAGACGGGGTAAATCGTCTTGAGCGCCTATCTGGCCAAGCTTAAAAAGCATTTCAACCGGGTCAAAGTTGTCCACCGCCTGCCGGGTCGCCTGCGGCTCTCCATTCCCCTGCTGGAGAGGCTGCCCAGCGAATGGCTGCGCTACAAGACCGATTTGGTTGCCATCATCAAACGCCAACAGGGTATCGAGGATATCGAATTATCGGTTGTCACCGGTCGCGTATTGATTCATTATGACCCGCGTCAGATCAGCCAAACCCAGGTTCTGCAGTGGATGCGGCGGGTCGCCATGATGCTTTTGGAAGGATACGCCCAAAACCCGTTCGACTCGAAACGGGAGATCGCTCCTTTCCTAAAGCGCATGCATTCCCAATCCCGCCTTTGGCTGTAAGTGCCGGCGTGGGCCCGGGAGGTCAATAGGATATGTTTTTCAAACCGCGCAAAAAACCGCTGTTTTCATGCGATATCGTCCACACGCTGCCGGGACGGATTCGAATTCACTGTCGGGCGCTAGGATTCCTGGATGATTACAAGGATGAAATCCGAGACCGCCTCTTGGGCGATTTCGCCGTGACGGCGGTCACGGCCGCGACAGGCTCGGAAAGTCTTCTGATCCACTTTGACAGGGACAAATCCAACTCGAGGGAAATCCTGGAATTGGTGGAAGCGGTCATGGCGTCCTATTCCACCGTGGCGTATAAAATCGATCGAGAGATTCAGAACAAGCAGACCGTGCAGGAAAGACGTCTCCACGAAGAGCCCTTGAGCGAGATGCTCATTCGAATCGGGATCAACACCGCCACGCTGGCATTCGGCTATTTACGCAGCCCGGCACCGCCCGTCACCCTTTTTCAGAAATTGACCAACCTGAACGCCATCACCGCGATGTCGCTCTCACGCCCCATTTTTTCCAGCGGCTTCGACTCCCTGCGTCTCAACAGACGCCCCAACGCAGATACCCTGAGCGCTGCCGCCATCCTGGCCAGCCTGCTATCGGGCAAGAGCGGCTCATCGCTGACCATCATCTTGCTGGCGGACATCGCGGAACTAATGACGGCATACACTATGGAGCGAACGCGCAGTGCCATCGTCGGCATGTTGTCCCTGGAAGAACAATTCGCCTGGAAAGTCGGCCCGGGCGGCAAGGAAACCCGCGTGCCTTTGGAAAGCATTGTGCCGGGCGACCGGGTGGCCATTCACACCGGCTCTAAAATCCCGGTCGACGGCAAGGTGCACGCCGGAGAAGCATCCATCGACGAGGCTTCGCTGACCGGTGAATTCATGCCGGCGGTCAAATCGCAAGGTGACAACGTCTATGCCGGATCAACCGTCAAGACGGGGACGCTTACCGTGAAGGCCGAACGGGTCGGCGATGACCGGGCCATCTCCCGCATCGTTCATCTCGTCGAGGAGGCCCAGAGCCGCAAGGCCCCGATCCAAGCCTATGCGGACCGGTTTTCGGCGCAGTTCATTCCCATCAATTTTGCCCTGGCCTTGATCGTCTACATGATTACGCGCAGCCCCACCCGTGCCCTGAACATGCTCATCATCGACTATTCCTGCGGGGTGCGTCTCTCCACCGCTACGGCCTTTGCCGCGGCGGTATGTCGTTCGGCCGCCCAGGGGGTTCTGGTCAAAGGCGGTAATTTCATCGAAATCCTGAGCGAAGCCGACACCCTCATCCTGGACAAGACCGGTACCATTACCGAGGGCCGACCCAAGGTGTCCTCGGTCTACGCGGCCGAGCAAGGTGTCGATATCCGCGACATCGTCGAGACGGCGGCGGCCTGTGAAGAAACCACCAATCATCCCATTGCCCTGGCGATCGTCAACAAGGTGCGTGAAATGGGCTGGCAGATACCCAGGCACTCTCAGATCAAGGTGCACCTTGGCCAGGGCGTCGAAACCACCGTCAACCGGCGCAAGGTACGCGTCGGCAGCGCCGCCTACCTCAAGTCGGCCGGGGTGACCATGGCCATTTCCGATCAGACGATCGGCACGATGCAGCAGCGCGGTGAAAAGGTCATCTACGTCGCCCGCGGACGCCGGCTCATGGGCGTCATCGGTATCCAGGACAGTTTGCGTGAGGATATGAAAAAGACCCTCAATCGGCTGCGCCGGCAGGGTTATGATGAAATCGTACTGCTGACGGGCGATATCGAGGCCCATGCCAATGTCATGGCATCCAGGATGTCGGTGGACAGCTACAAGGCCGAAGCCCTCCCCGAAGAAAAGGCCGAGAAAGTTCTGCTGACCCAGGCCAAGGGCAATCGGGTGGTCATGGTGGGCGACGGGGTCAACGATGCGCCGGCCCTGGCCTACGCCGATGTGGGCATATCATTGGGAAGCGGCAGCACCGAGATCAGCATCGAAACGGCCGATATCGCAATCAACAACGACAATCCGCTGCTGCTGCCCGGCATCATCGGCCTGAGCCAGAAGACGATGCAGATCGTGCGGCAGAATTTTGCGACGGCCATCGGGGTCAATACGATCGGCCTGATATTGGCCTCCATGGGCGTGCTGCCGGTTTTCTGGGCGGCCGTGTTGCACAATGCGACAACGATTGCCGTGGTATCCAATTCGGCCCGCATTCTGATAACGGATATCGAGAAAGACATCTGACATGTCCGAGAATTCCCTCAAACTCGCGGTCACGGTAGGGCATACCCTGCCCGGACGCCTGCGGTTATGGCTGTCGCACCCGCCTCGCAGCCCCCGGCAAACAGAGCGTATCGTCAGGGGCCATACGGGCGTGAAATCAGCGGTCTACTCCAAGCATACGACCAATTTGCTGGTGCGATATGATCCCGAGGAAATCGCCTTGGAGGAAATCATTCTGCGAACGGCCCTCTGCCTGTCGGCCGACTACCAACTGCACCCCATTTCGATCCGGACCTCCAGCGTGCGGACCTCTTTGAGTGCGCTGTCCCTCTTCTCGGGGTTGTCCCTGCTGGCGGCGCACACCCTGTCTTTGCTGACGGGGAAGAGCAAATCGCTTGCGGCCCTGCAGGTCATCTGCGGGCTCGGTACCACGGCGGCTGTTTCGGAGCACATCTATTTGGATTTGAAAGAAAAGGGGCGTTTTCATCCGGAGGTTTTGTCGATCGGCTACCTGCTCAGCTCGTTTTTGCGCGGCAATGTGCTCAAGGGCGCCACCACCGCCTGGATGATGACTTTTGCGCGTCATCTTCTGGAGCCGCCGAACAAAGTGCTGAAGCTGGAAGCCAAGTCGACGGAGCCGACCTGCGATTCGCAGCAGTGCGAGTACGAAGCCAAGATTTCGCGTGAAATAACGACCCAGAAGGGGGCCATGGGCATGCTTTCGCAGCTGCCCCACCTGGTGCTCGGCATGTATACGGACATGCAGTTGACCGCTGAGGATCGGATTTTCAAGGAGATTCAAAAACTCTCCCGGGACCATGACGATGTGCTGGAGGGCTTGGAGCAGCTGCAGCACGGGATTCGTCTGCGGGTTGGTTCCTGACTGATTTTTCGAAGCTGACCGAATAAAAGGACAAGGAGGAAAGAATGGCCATCTCGTCTCAACATGTCACCGGTTTTGTCGCCGGCTTGGGCGTATCGGCACTATCGTTCTATCTTTACAAAAAAAACCAGGCCAAGGTGGACCAGTTTCTGAACGATCACGGCATCCAGGTGTCATCGGTCATGGCCCGCGATCCCGAAGCCATGTCGCTTAAAGAACTGGTCAAAGCCAAAGAAGATCTGGAAGACATGATCGCCGAACGGGAGCATGAAGAAAGCCAGGCCGCCCCAAAGACGTCCTCCAAAAAATAAGGGCGGTGAACGGACGTTTCGGACATGCGGATATCACCATCATCGACATGATTGGCCACGTCGGCGGGCTGTCTATAGAAAACGCTATAACGGCGGTCGGCAGCGTGGTCGGATCAAAAATGAATAGGACGGCAAGAATTTGGCGTATTTAGATTAAATTAATCGGCTGGCACCGAAGGCATTCCGGCCTGCTCTGCCGACAGATGCGTTATGAAACCAAGGAGCATTCCAATGGATCCATCCAGTCTACCAGAGGAAAGCGAACAGAAGCACAAGGATTTCTACATCAAGTTGCGGGAAAAAGTTACCGCATGGTCCGGGGATAAGACGGAGAAGAAGTCCGAATATGCCAACTATGTTCTCCTGGTTCCGGATTTTTTTTATCTGCTGGTCAAACTGACACTGGACGATCGTGTGCCGGCCATCGACAAAGCCAAGTTTGCCGGGGTGCTGGCCTACGTCATCAGTCCCATCGACTTCGTGCCCGAAGCGGTTTTCGGGCCCTTGGGCTATCTGGATGATCTGGTTTTGGTCTGTTACGTGTTGAATCTTTACATCAATCAACAAGATGAGGCCAATCGGGCGGTCGTCAGCGAGTTGTGGCCCGGGGATCAGGATGTGTTGGCAGCGGTCCAATCCGTCATCCAGAGAGCGGACAAATGGATCGGCTCCAGCGTGTTGGATAAACTAAAAACGGTTTATGCGAACTTTTCGAAAAAGCAGGATCATCAATAGCGGTCTACAACAAGCGGGAATATGAAACCCGATCGATTCGCGACCAGCACACAACCGGCAATCCAAGGCGGTGGCGATGGGCCGGAGCGGCGGCCAAAAGCCCGAAGCGCTGGAGGACAACCCCGAAAACGGCAGCCCGGCGCAGATCGCGAAATGCCATGGCGATCGAGCGAAGCACCCGTTCACGCCAGGCAATTGCACAACTGAACCGAAATAACCCCTAATCCGTCGGCCGCTTGGGACCATGACCGTATCACTGCTGCTGATCGCCGCGATTTTTATCATTTCCCTGGTGTTGACCATGGTCGGTCTGGGCGGCGGCCTCATCTTTTCCCCCCTTTTCGTGATCCTCGGGTTTACCAAGGCCAACGCGGCCTCGGCTTCGCTCTTTCTGAATCTCGTCGCCGCCGCATCGGCCGCCTATGCCTACTCACGCAAAAAGATGGTGGATTTCGCCCTCGCCGTGCCGCTGATCATCGCCTCCAGCCTTGCAGCCCCCATCGGCGCCCATGTGAATGTGCGCATCGACCTCAAACCGTTTTTGATCATTATGTCGGTGGTGCTGGCCCTGGCCGGTTTGCGCATGCTGATGGCAAAGCGGCCTGCGGAGGAGACGGCGCCCATTCCGCCTTCCCGCAAAATTGCCGGCGGCGTCGTCATCGGCGCCTGTATCGGTCTTATGGGCGGTCTCCTGGGCATCGGCGGCGGGGTGTTCGTAGTGCCGCTGCTGATCTATGTGCTCAAGACGCCGACCAAGGTCGCCGCAGCGTCATCGACATTTATCGTTTGTTTTTCTTCGCTGACCGGCTTTCTGGGCTATGCCTCCATGGGCCGGATCGACTGGGGTTTCATCCTGCCGGCGGCGGTGGCTTCCTTCGCGGGAGGCCAGGCCGGGGCCCGGATCATGAGCAGCCGGCTGGAGGGCCGCACGATCCGCTATATTTTCAGCATCATCCTCTTTGGGTTGTGTGCCAAACTGCTGTATCAAGCCCTGATCGGTTAGTCCGCAGAGTTCACGGTCCATCCTTCCGGGTTCGACCACATGGCGCTGGCCGGATCACTAACCCGAATGCGCCCGCCGGGTGGACATTTTTTCGGCGTTCCCGAAAGTCGGCGCCGGTTACAAACGGTCACCGGCAAGTCACGCCTCGAATAGCGCGTCTATCATCGATAGGTTTTCATAGAATTCATTGTGCCGAAGCGGATTAAAC
>CAYMAR010000213.1:0-7008 GCA_964388465.1 uncultured Desulfobacteraceae bacterium | reverse complement strand
TTGGAATCGATGCCGACGGAGATTCTCATCGTCTGTACCGGTAATATCTGCCGCAGCCCTATGGCGGAAGGCCTGCTGCGGCAGATGCTGGCGGTTCGGCGGTTGAACGGCTTTGACGTTCGTTCGGCCGGTACGCATGCCATGGACGGTCGCCCGGCCGAACCGCACGCGGTTGCGGCCGCCCTTGAAATGGGGGTGGACATCGCCGCCCACGCCGCCCGTTCGCTCGACCGCGACATGGTGGACCGGGCGGAGCTGATTCTGGTCATGGAGCAGGGGCACGCGGATTTAATTGCGCGGGTGCTGCCGCCGAAGCGGCAGGCGCAAAGCCTGCACCTGCTGGCCGCGTTCGGCCCCGGACAAGCTATCCGGGAAATTGCCGATCCCTACGGTCATCCGCTGGACGCCTATCGCGACTGTGCCCGCTTGATGCAGACGTGTCTAAGCGGTGTGCTGGCCCATGGCAGCATGTTGCGGTTGTCGCCCTGATAGCGGTCGGTCTTGCTGGCCGTTCCGAAAGTGGGAAACGACGACTATGAAATTTTCGATACGCTGGGTTCTCATTATCGGCAGCCTGGCCATTATCTGGGCCACGCAGCTCATCACCATCACCACCAGCTACGTCTCCTCCCAGCGGGCCCTCCTGGAGCATGCCCAGGACATCATGCGCAACATCGCCGACCTGGCCATGGAGCAGGCCGAGAGCCATCTCTTTCACGCCCAGAGCGCCGCCCACCTGACCAAACGCCTCCTGGCCGCCGATGTCGTCCAGCGCTCGAGCGACCGGCTGGATGAGTTGGAGCACTATTTCGCCGACCAACTCACGGTTTATCCGCATTTTGCCGGGATCTATTTCGGCGAGCCCAATGGTGATTTCTTCGATGTCCGTCGCAGCGATGCCAAAGTGCCCGGCGGCATTCGCACCAAAATCACCATTCACTCGGACGAGGCTAAAGTGACCCGCCTCATCTGGCGGGACCGCGACTTTCGGCTGATTGCCGAGGAAACCCACTACGACGACAGCTACGATCCGCGCGAGCGACCCTGGTACCGCAAAGCCCTGGCCGAGAAGCGCATCGTCTGGACGGACCCGTACATCTTTTTTACTTCCAAAAAGCCCGGCATCACCATTGCCGGACCGATCTTTACGGCCGGCGACGAACTCAAGGGCATCGTCGGGGTTGATCTCGAGATCGACGAGCTTTCCACCTTCATCAGCAAGCTACGGATCGGCAAGAACGGACGGGCGTTCATGCTCAACCGCAACGGCGATCTGATCGCCTTTCCAGACCTGAGCATGATCACCCGGCGTGGTGAGGACGCGGCCTACCGGCTGACCCGCATCGAAGAGCTCGACGACGTTGTCAGCCGCAAGGCGTTCACCGCCATGCAGTGGCGCTATGACGACCAGAAGCGCTTTCGACTCGAGGCCCCGCGTTTCGGAGAGTTCTCCCATGGGGACCAGATTTACCACACGATGTTCACACCCTTTTCCGAACACCAGTGGCCCTGGGTGATCGGTGTCTACATCCCGGAAAACGACTATATCGGCACGATCAAGGCCAATCGGCGGTTCAACATCGGCGTGACGCTGATCTACTCGCTGGTGGCCACCGGCCTCGTGCTCTGGCTGGCCCACGGCATCGTCCGCCCGGTGGCCGGTCTCGAAAAGGAGGCCCAGGCCATCGGCCGCAAGGATTTTACGAGCCGTTTTCCCACCGGTTCGATCTACCGCGAAATCCAGGCCACGGCGGATGCGTTTGCGGCCATGAGGAGTGCGCTGCTGCGCAGCAAGGAGCGCTACCGCACCATTTTCGAAAATATCCAGGACGTCTACTACGAAAGCGGTATGGACGGCACTCTGCTGGAGATAAGCCCCTCCGTGGCCCACGAGACCCACTATACCCGCGAAGAGCTGTTGGGCTGTTCGGTCTATCGGCTCTATCGCGACCCGGCCGACCGCGATGCCCTCGTGCAGCATTTTTTGAACCATGGCGAAGCGACGGACTACGAGATCGTCCTGCGCGACAAGAACGCCGAATTGCTCTACTGCTCGATCAATTCCAAGCTGCTGCGCCAAGCGGACGGCACCCCCGAGAAGATCGTGGGTTCGCTGCGCGTGATCAACGAGCGCAAACAGGCCCAGGAGCAATTGGCCCATTACCGGCGCGAGCTGGAGGCCCTGGTGGACGAGCGGACCGGCGACCTGCGTTCCACCAACCAGAAACTGCTGGAGGAGATCGAGCAGCGCAAGCTGACCGCCGAGGCCCTGCGCAAGAGCGAAGAACGTTACCGCACCGTTTTGGACGATATCCGCGAGGGTTATTTCGAGACCGACCTGCGGGGGCGGCTGCAGTTTTTCAATGACTCACTTTGCCGGATCCTGGGATATGGCCGCGACGAACTCAAGGGCATGGACGGTCGGTATTTCATGGCCGATGAATCCGCCGCCCAGATGGCCGAAGTTTTCCGCGGCATCCGCCGGGACCATGCCACGGCCAAAGTGCCCGAAGTCGAAATTTTCCGTAAGGACCGGGCCCACCGCAAAATGGAGCTCTCGGTCTCGTTGATCCTCGATCAACACGGCAGGGTCAGCGGCTATCGGGGGGTGGTCCGCGACGTAACCGAGCGTTTGCAGGCCGAGCGCGAACGCCGCCGTCTGGAAGTGCGCTTTCATCAGGCCCAGCGCCTGAAGGGGATCGGCACCCTGGCCGGCGGTGTGGCCCACGACTTCAACAACCTGCTCATGGGCATCCAAGGCAATGTGTCCGTGTTGAAGCTGGATCTGGAACCGGAAAGCGAGGCCTTCGAAAACGTGATCAGCATCCAGCAGTGCGTCGAAAGCGGTGCCAAGCTGACCCAGCAGTTGCTGGGCTTCGCCCGGGGCGGCAAGTACGTGGTCGAGCCCACCGACATCAACGATATCGTGCGCTCCACCTCCCAGATGTTCGGCCGCACCCGCAAGGAGATCCTGATCTATGTTCACTACGACGAGCACATCTGGCCGGTCAATGTGGACAAGAAGCAGGTCGAGCAGGTCCTGCTGAACATGTACATCAATGCCTGGCAGGCCATGCCCCGGGGGGGGGAGCTGTACCTGCGGACCGAAAACATCTTTTTGGATGACAAACGCAGCCGGCTGTTCGATATCGCCTCGGGCAACTACGTGCGCATCATCATCAAGGATACCGGTGTGGGGATGGACGACAACACCCTCCAGCGTATCTTCGAGCCTTTTTTCACGACCAAGGAAATCGGCACCGGCACCGGGCTGGGCCTGGCTTCGGCCTTCGGGATCATCAAGAATCACAACGGTTATATCGACGTGAAAAGCCGCGAGGGGCAGGGGAGCACCTTCTCCATCTATCTGCCGGCCTTCGATGGCGAGATTCCTGACAAGGAGGAGGCCCAGGACGATCTCCCGCCGGGCAACGAAATCATCCTGCTGGTGGACGACGAAGAGACCATTCTGGACGCCTGCGGCACCATGCTGAATCGGATGGGCTACACAGTGATCACTGCCCGCGGCGGCCGCGAGGCCATTGCCGTCTACCAGGAACGGCACGCGGACATCGATATGGTCATCCTGGATATCATCATGCCGGACATCAACGGCGGCGAGGTCTTCGACCACCTTGTCGAGATCGATCCGCATGTCAAAGTCCTGCTGTCCAGCGGCTATACCATCGAAGACCAGGCGGCGGCCATCCTGGAGCGCGGCTGCAACGGCTTCATCCAGAAACCTTACGAGATGGAGCAGCTCAACCGTTCGATACGCGAGATTTTGACGGGTTAGCTGCGGTGGCCGCAAGGCGCGGGACGGCGGGCCAGGAAAGCGAAACGGGCAATGCCTCGGCATCGCCCGTTTATTTTTTGAATGGTGGAGCTGAGGGGACTTGAACCCCTGGCCTCATGACTGCCAGTCATGCGCTCTCCCAGCTGAGCTACAGCCCCATATGAGAAGCTTTCCGACTATCAGGTCCAATGCGGCCTGTCAATAGTTTTTCCGCCGACAGGCCCCGGGGAGGCGGTCCAACCGCCGGCACCCACCGGGTTCGGCTCCGGCGGCGGACTTCTTGGCGATAGGGTGTTCAGGCTTACTTGTAGTTGACAAAAACGGCCGGTAATTTTATAGCTTTATACTTTTGTGGGCTAAACCCGCGTGTTAATATTCAGCGGTTGAGAGGGTTTATATGCTGACTTCGATGCGAAAAAATGCCGGCAGTTTTATCATCAAACTGCTGCTGGGGGCGATCGTGGTGGTTTTCGTCCTCTGGGGGGTGGGATCCAACCAGCGATCGAGCAATCCGGAAGTGGCCCGGGTCGAAGGGCGGACGATCACTTATGCCGAGTACGCGAAGAGCTATCAGCAACTGGTCGACAATGTTCGTCGCCAGTTCGGCGACAACCTCGATGATGAAACCCTCAAGGCCCTGAACATCAGGGAGCAGGCCCTCGATCAACTGGTTGACCGGGCCGTCCTGCTCAACCGGGCGCTGGACATGGGCTTCCGCGTGAGCGATGCGGAACTGGCCGAGCATATCCGCAACGTGCCCTTCTTTCAATCCAACGGGCAATTCGATCGGATACAGTATGAGCGCGTGCTCGCGCAGCTGCGCATGACGCCCGAGGCATTCGAAGCCAGCCAGCGCGACGACATGCTGATTCAGAAGGTCAGCGACATTGTCGCGCGCAGGGCCAAAGTCGCTGAGACCGAAGCCGCTGACTGGTACCGCTGGCAGAATGCGGCCGTCAACCTGACCTATGTTCTTTTGGCGCCCGATCAGGCCGACATCATCGATCCGGGCGAAGACGAGATTCAGGCCTATTTCGAGGAGAACCAGGAACGCTACAAGACGCCCCCCAAACGCAGCGCCCGCTACCTGACCTTCCGCGCAGACGACTACCGCGCCGAAGTGCGCCTGACGGCCGATGACGTGGCCGCCTACTACGATGAACATCTGGACGATTTCGAGGTCGAAGAGCGCATCGAGGCCCGGCATATCCTTTTCAGAGTCGATGCCGACGCCGACCAGGCCGCCGTTGACGCCGCCCGCTCGCGCGCCGAGGATGTCTACGCCCAGATCGAAGCCGGCGCTGATTTCGCCACACTGGCCCGGACGCACTCGGACGAAGCCGCGACCGCCGTCGAGGGGGGTTATCTGGGAACTTTCGGCCGCGGGCAGATGGTCCAACCGTTCGAGGAAGCGGCCTTTGCCCTGGCGGCCGGCGAGGTCAGCGCCCCCGTCCGTTCGGAGTTCGGCTTTCACATCATCAAGGTCGAGCGGAAGGAGCCGGCCCGAACGCGCACGCTGGAGGAGGCGGAAGACAAGATTCGGGGGCAGCTGGCGGACAGCCGCGCCCGCCTTTTGGCCCTGGAGGCGGCCGAAGCGGCTTATGACCTGTCCTACGAGAGCGAGGACCTGCAAGCCGTGGCCAGGGAGCTGGGCCGCGAACTGCTGACCACCGGGATGATCACCCGCAACCAGCCGGTTGAGGGAGTTTCCGATCCGACCGCGTTTGGTCGAATTCTCTTCGGTTTGGGCGCCGAGGCGATCAGCGAAGTGCAGGAAATCGACGGCGATTTTTTTATCGTCCAGGTTGAGGCGATTGAGACGCCGCAGGTGCCGGAGCTGGCCAGCGTCCGGGAGCGTGTGGTTGCGGACTGGAAGCACGGCCTGCGTTGGGAGCAGGCCGAAAACCAAGCCCAGGCCTTTCTGCTGGCGCTCAAAGAGGGCGGCACCATGGAAGCGCTGAGCCGGGAAAAAGCGCTCGAACTCAAGACCACCGGGTTTTTCAAACGGAACGACGCCATCGAGGGGGTCGGCTACCTGCCCGCGATGGCCGAGGCGGCCTTCAACCTATCCGCCACCCAGCCGTTGCCGGAGACCCCCGCGCGCGGCAGTGAGGGCTTTTATGTTTTCCGCTTTAAAGAACGCCGGGCGCCTGAGGGGCCCATCGACCAGACCCAGCTGGATCAGGCCCGGACGCAGTTGCGCCAGCGCAAGCAGCAACAGATCTTTGAGGACTGGCTGGCGATGGCGAGGGCGCAGGCCGACATTGAAATCGACCGCAGCGTTCTGGAGTAAAGTGCTCCCGAGGTTCGCCCTCCACGCGATCTGACGGGTGCAGGGTTAATCTGCGGTGCTGAATGAAGGAGCGATGATCATGGCCCGCAAAAAGGATCCAGCTGCCAAGAAGGTCGAAACCATAACGTTTACCGTCAAGAAGTGTCCCTATTGTTATACGTATGTGGCGGTCAAGGACATGCAATGCAAGGCCTGCGGTAAGCGTGTCGGGGTGGTCGACAGTTCCGGCTGGGCGCGCAAGGTTTTTGACTGGCAGGCCTATCTGGGGGCCATCGTGGCCGTCGCCATGTTCCTGGCTTTTTACTATTGGGCGTTTCTCGCAAAATGAAATCCGGTACCGTTAAAAAATGCCCCTACTGTTATACCTACCTGGCAATCAGGGATAGGCGCTGCAAGAGCTGCGGCAAGCGTGTCGGCGCCGCCGACAGCTCCGGCTGGGCCCGGAAGGTTCTTGATTGGCGGGCCTATCTGGGGGCCATCGTGGCCGTCATCTTGTTTGCGGCTTTCTACTGGTGGGCGTTTCTCGGTAAATGAAAGCCGGAACACCGCCGTAAAGAAAAGGGCTCGGGGCGTGAGCGGCGATGTTGCCGCGCGGCCCGCCGCCCGCGCCTTCCATTTCGCGGGTGGCGGTCGCAGCACCCGATCGGGAGGTGCCCCTTAGGCCCCCGAGTGCTTTGCTCGACGCCGATGCATGCCGATTCGCGTCGGTTCCCACCCGCCGCATCCGGACCGCTTTTCTTGTTGCGGCCACCGTTCGGGAAAATCTTCAAAAGGCCTCAGACTTCGCTGTGATGAGATCCCGACCGATCGCTGCATCTTTCAGCGCGCCAGCATGGCGCGCATCATGTCTCCGGCATTTTCCGCATGATCGGCAATTGATCCGATAATCTCCGCCAGACGCACGACATGAAAAACGGAA
>CAYMAR010000212.1:0-7031 GCA_964388465.1 uncultured Desulfobacteraceae bacterium | reverse complement strand
CGTTTTGTTCTTTTTCTTCGATTTCATTTTCAAAATAGATGGGGACCGGATTGGCCCGCACGGCTTCCTTTAGAATCCGGCGTCGTCGGCCTATTTCCGTCACACGCTTCAAGTGTTGCGGGGGAACCTTGAACCGTTTGAGGGCGAGATGGGTCAATTCATCCTTGGTGAGCAGAATGACATTTTCGGTGAGGCGCAGGCGTCCTTTTTGGAGTTCATCGTAGATGACCGCTTTGATTTCATCTCGGGCAATCGGCTCACCGGTTGCGTTTAAGAACATGTGATAGAGCACCAAGGCCAGTTTTTGCACGGCGCGCGCCTTGATCTCCTCCTGGCTGACGATCAGCTCTTTGGACACCGGCAGGCCCAGGCTGAGCTGTCCGCGATAAAACGTGCTGTAGGCGTTATAGCTTCCGTTAATCAGCTGCGCCGGCCCATCGTTCACCAGATAGCGAACCACGTTGCCGCTGAGATGTCGCCACTTTCTGAAGATCATGCCCGATTACGCTCCTTGATTGCCAGCGCTTTGACCTTGGCAATTTCTTCTTCGGAATAGATGCCGTCAACACCCGAAATGGCGGCCAGCTGCATGCCGTGCTTGAGACCCAGGCGATAGATTTCGCGGACCTTGTCCCATTGGGGTGAGGTGCCGACCGTGAAAACCTCGAAGCGGCCTTCCAGGGCCAGGATGATCGTTTCAGCGAGGCCGGCATAGACGACGCCGGGCGGGAGACCGATATCCTTCATCTCCACCTGGTCGCCGGGCAGCCGGATCTCACCCCCCCGGATCACCAGCACATCGGGTCGTTTGGCGACGTCGTCCTTGGTGAAAATGCTTGGCAGGTTGATATCGGTAATCACACAGCCGGGTTTGACCTGCATAATGTCCAGCACGTCGCGGGCGCCGGAACTGGTGGCCACGACCATATCCATGTCGCCCAGTTGCGTGTCCGCCCGGGTGGAGACCTTCAGCTTGACCGAGGAGACCTCTTTCTGGATGGCCTCTTGCAGGGCCAGAAGTTTGGCGATATTGCGGCCGACCAGGTTAACCTCTTCAAACGCCTTGGCCAACAAGTGCGAACAAATCATACCCACCGCACCGGTGGCACCGATAACCATGGTTTTGGCGCGCAGCCGCCGCCCGCCCTTTAGCCGGGCAAACCCCATCGTGCGAACGGCCTCGGCCCCGGCCCACAGGGCGGAGGACGCAAAATAGCTGTTGCCCGTGGTGATCGGCAGCACGGCGTGCTTGGCCACGTCCAGACCGGTGTCCTTCATGGCTTTCGGGAGCAGACCGATGCCCATGATCTGGGCGCCTTTCTTTTTGGCGATCTTGGCCGCCTCCAGGATCCGCTTGGTCGTAAATTCGGGTCCGTGGGCCTGCATCTGCTCCGGTGTCACGCCCAGGGCGATCAGCCAGCCCTCCGCCTCCACACCGGTCTCCGATCGAATACCGCTGACCGTGGAGTAGACAAACGGCGGTGCGTAGGCCATGATTTTTTCAACCGCACCCATCATGCCCGGAGCGATGTCCGCCATCACCTCGACCGATTTGATCTTTTTGAGGTATTCCTGGCTTGGCGGATGGACCACATAGGCGAAGCGGTTGACTCTTTTAGGTTTTCCCGAAGGATAGATGACACGTGGTTCCATCTGCATGTTGCTGATGATCTCGAGCAGTTCCTCGTCGCTGCCTTCACCTTTGGGGACATCGAAAGCAACCCGCAGAATCGCTTCCAGCAAACTTACGCCGGCGACATGGTTTAAGAGCTTCGGGGTGGTGTCAATGATCACGTCCACACCCTTGTCTTTCAGATATTCGACCCGGTCGTCATAAACCGCAGATGTGATCACCGTCTTGGCCTGCAGGTCCTCGACGGTGTACGGGTCCAGGTATTTGAAAAATCCATGGTGGGGGACCACCAGTATATGCGATTGCTGCACCGCCTGGCGGGTCAGATTCGCGAGCATCGACCGCACCGGTTCGCTGTCCGTGACCATGCGTTTGCCGGGAACCCAGTCCAGCACGCTCTGAAGGAGGCCGCTGTAGCGTTTGAATTTCTTCGACGCGCTGACCATCCGGGGGATCGCGTTTTCGAGCAAGGCGTCGGCAAAGGTCAGGTTTTCCGTGTATTCCGCCATGACCTTGGCGACGGGGCGACTTGATCGGCCGGAGAAAAAGAATACGCGGGCGTTGTTGAAATAGTTGTTGCCGAACTTGATCTGCAGGTGGCGCAAAGACCATTCGTGGCCCACGAGCCGGAGCATGTCGCCGGATGTCACGGGGGTTTCCAGTTTGGCGCCGAGTTCCAAAAGCCGTGTCAGATCGCGGTCGAAAGCGCTTGTGGTAACCTTGGATTGGGCGTCGCGAATGCCCCCCAGGGCAATGGCATCGGCTTTCTTGTTCCACTTGAGGAGCAGGTCGGAGGCTTTCTCCACATCCCCGTCGGTTCCCAGGCGCTGGACGCTAAACCGCTGTTTCATAAATACGGTTTCGAATTCGGTGTCATCTAACCGGGGTCCCAAACTGATTTGGATGATATATCTCACATGAACCTCCGCTAGCTGGCGATGGATTGGGTTCTGGCTTCCAGGGCCAGCTTTTTGACACGGGCGATGTCATCATCCGAGAACACGCCGTTGACACCGGAAACAGCGGCCAGTTTCATGCCGTGCTTCAGACCGAGTTTGTATATTTCTTTTACCTTTTCCCACTCGATGTCCCGGCCGATGGTAAAGACCTCAAAACGACCCTCCAGAGCCAGAACGATGGTTTCGGCCAGGCAGGCATAGACCACTTTGTCGGGCAGGCCGATATTTTTCAACTCCGGGTTGCCGGGCAATTCGATTTCA
This sequence comes from uncultured Desulfobacteraceae bacterium, assembly GCA_964388465.1. Lineage (GTDB taxonomy): Bacteria > Desulfobacterota > Desulfobacteria > Desulfobacterales > UBA5852 > JABZFP01. The sequence goes on along the minus strand of CAYMAR010000212.1, from coordinate 4,178 downwards.
CCCGATTCGATCACCAGTACATCCGGGCGCTTGGCCACATCCTCCGGCGAGAGATCCAGCGGACGGGCCACATCCGTGATGACGCAGCCCGGCTTGACCTTGGTGATATCCAGGACCTTCTTGCCCGCACCCGAAGTGGCGGTGACGATCACGTCCATGTCAGCCAAATATTTATCGGGACGGGTGGTCACGGTCAGCTTGACATCCGGGTCCTCCCGGTGGATCGATTCTTTCATTGCCAGCAGTTTGGCGGTGTTGCGGCCAACCAGATAGACTTCATCGAAGGCTTTGGCCAGCAACCGGCAGCAAACCGATCCAATGGCCCCGGTCGCCCCCAGCACCATGGTTTTGGCATTGATGCGCCGGTCCTTCTCGATCTTGATCAGCCCCATGCGGCGAACCGCGTCGGCGGCGGCCCACAGCGCACCGGACGCGCTGTAGCTGTTGCCTGTGGTAATGGGGATATCCGCCTTTTTGGCCACCGTGACGCCGGCATCGCCGACCACTTTGGTAAAGGCGCCCAGCCCCATGATTTGGGCCCCCATGCGTTTGGCCATCCTGGCGGCCTGCAGCAATCGCGAATAGGTGAACTCCGGATCATGGGCCAGCATCTGTTTGGGGGTGCCGCCAACCGTCAGCAACCAACCTTCGGCCTCCACGCCTGTCGGCGACTTGATGCCGGTCACACGGGAATAGACCCATGGGGGGGCATAGGCGATCACTTTTTCGACCGCATCCAGAAACGCGGGCGGTGTGAAGCTGGCCAGCATCTCCACGGACTTGTCCTTTTTGAGGTATTCTTTGGAGAGGGGGTGGATCACGAATGCAAACCGGTTGACGCGCTTGGGGTTGCCAGACGGATAAACCACCCGGGGATCCATTTTCTGGGCGCTGATCAGCTCCAGCAGGTCATCCGCACGCACCTGGTCGCGATTGCGCCCCAGCGCGGCAAGAATCAGGGCCGCCAATACGTTCGGCGCCACCACACGCTCGAGAATCTTGGGGGTTGTATCGATAATGACGTCGACCCCACGCTCCTTGAGAAAAGCCACGCGCTCGTCGTCCACGGTCGAGGAGATGATGGTCTTGCCACCCAATTCCTCGAGTGAAGCGTTCTTCAGGTAGTCGTCGAATCCGTAGTTGGGGACGACAAGGATAGAGGCCTTCTGCATGGCTTTGCGGAGAATATAGTCGTTCCAGGCCTTCATCGGCACGACCGAATGGGTCAACCGCTGGCTGGGGACCCATTGCAGCACCTCATGGGCCGAATGGGCATAGGCTCTCAAATCGTCGAGCGAATTGATAAATTTGGGGATGCCGTTTTCCAGAATCGGATCGGCAAAGGTCAGATTGTCCGTAAACTCGGACATCACCTTGGCAATGCGGTAGCTGTACATGCCGGAAAAAAACAATACGCGGGCATTGCTGAAATAGTTGCCGAATTTATACTCGATATAGCGCAGGGCCCACTCGAAAGAAACATTCCGCAGCGCGCTTCCAATGGTGACCGGCGTTTGCACCTGAGCGCCCAGATCTTTGATTTTGTGCTGTTTGTATTTGTTCAGGTAGCGTGGCCCGACCCCATAGGGATACCTGATGTGGCCGAGCCCGATGGCATCGGCCTCCTTGTCCATGCGCAGCAGGAGCTTGGCGGCTTTTTCCAAGTCGCCATCGGTCCCCAGGCGCCTGATGGTAAAATCCTGCCCCAGAAATTCGGTTTGGAACGCATAGTCCTTTTCGCTGGCCCCCAAACTGATGCTGACTACCTGTTTCACGGCTTTCTCCTGACGTGCCCTATGGGTTTTCGCATCCGCGGTTGCGAGCGGCGGATGCTCAGCAGCGCTCATCGATGGCGTTGACCGGACAGATATCCCTGGCCTCGGCACACAGCCGCTCCTCCTCCGGACTCTCTGGCTGCTTATAAACGTAGTCCGACCCGCATTCGTGATTGGTCCGAAAGTTCCCCGGCGAGATTGCGGAGCAGATACGACAACCGATACATCGTTGGTTGACGTGATATCTGAGGGGACGGCAGTCTGGAGAAAAAACCATACGCATCGGCCAAGAAATAGCGGGTAAATGGTTATGTGCCTCAATCGACCGTGGGGAAGCCGGCGACCCTATCGAGGGGCGCCGGCCCCAAACGGACGCGCACGCCGTGATCACCCCGGCTTGCCTGGTTAATGACAAGCCGCGTCAACCGGGTCGGCGGTCGAATGCGCCCTTCGCGGCCCGCACGAACCGGCCTCAAGGCAAGGTGATGGTTGATCACCTCACCGAGGGTCTTCGATCAACGCGGTGGCGAATGATTGACATTACCATATCCGATAGCACGAAAAAAACAAAGCCGCTTTGGCCTGCCGTTCGCATTGAGCGTGACGGCTGGGGGCGGTCCCATTCACGGCGTCGGTCTGACCAGGCGCTTTTGCAGCCCTTCTACCCGCTTGGTGAGTTTTTCAATGTCAGCGGTCAGTTGGCTGACCTGTTCTCTGTTGGGAAGATTGATCAGGGCGATGGCCTTTCCGATCCGCCGATCAACCTGGTCCGCCGCCCATTTTTTAATGGGGTCCAGATTCAGTCGGGATTCTTTGGGGGTGCTCAACGATGGCGCCAATCGCTTGATCACCGCCGCGGTTACATCCTTACCGGTCTTGTGCATGATAATCTCAATGGCTTCCTTTTTTTCAAGGCGTGCCGCCAATTCCTCCCGGCGAATATATTTTTTATCGAGGGTGTCGTAAAAACGACCGTTGGTGTAGGTTTTGATTGTCCGCATGATCGACTCCTTGTTGGCCGGTTAAAGTGGTCGTGTGCTTGGCAGTCTCACATCAGGCCGCGACGGCCTGTTGCAGCGCTTCGATTTTTTTATTGAGCCGGTTGACCCGCCGGGCCAGCCCGTCGATATCCTTTTTGCTGGGCAGATTGAACTGGGCCGGAAGCGTCTGGATCCGGCTGCGGAGCTCTTTTTCGATCCTCTGCTTGCCGGGAACCCTGTCCAACACCTGCCGGCCGCCGGAGACGACTTCGTCCACCACCAGGCGTGCGTCCTTGCCGACCCCTTCAAGCAATGAGCGGGTATCCGCCGTCAAATCCGCCAGGCGGCTGCGGGTGTCTGCCCGCAGATCTTCCAGCCGGGCCTTGCCGTCATCGAGCACGCCATTGAGGGTTTGGCGGGGTTCTTTGCCGGCCTTGGTTAAAAACGCCTTGCCGTCCTTGATCACGCCCTCGACGCTCGCGCGGGTCTCCTTGTTCAGGTCCGCGATCGTGGTCTTGCTCTCATCCAGCCATGCCGAAAGCGTTTTGCGCGGCGCGGCCTTTAGATCCGTGACCATTTCCTTGCCGTTTTCGATCGGCCGGCGAATAAAGGCCTGGCTGTAGTCTTCGAGTTTGTCGGCCACCCGGCCGCGGGTTTGCTGAACCGTTCGGATGACATAAAATTTGGTTTGGTTGGCTCTTTTTTTTCGGTTTGTTCGTGATGTGTTTGCCTTTGCCATGGGGAAATCTCCTTAATTATATTGAAGCGGTTGATTATGGGCAGCGGCTTGCCGGTCCGCCACCTGTTGTAACGCACTGCGTTATGTCTGCCAATATGATGCAGTGCGTTATGAATGTCAAGCCATTTTTTTCAATTAATCTCAAATTGACAAATGCGCTAAAGATTGGAACTATGGCGATTCATGCCGGCAAACGCTATTGTCCGTTGGACGGCCACAAGAAGGGAGAGGCGCATGCATAAAATAACCAAGTACGCCAATCGAAAAATGTACGACACGCATGACAAGCGCTATGTTACGATGGACCAGCTTTCGGACCTGATCAAACAAGGCGAGGAGGTCGTGGTCATCGACAACCGCACGGGCGAAGATATTACAACGGCCGTTATTTCCCAGCTCATCGGCAGAGATAGCAAGGAAAAAGACCGCACCGTATCCTCCCAACTGCTGATGCAGCTCCTGCGCAAAGGCGGGGGGACCCTGACCGACTATGCCAAGAAATACATGGCGCTGTGGCAGGGTGCGTTTGATATGGCCGAGGATGAAGTCTCCCAGCTCGTCAATCGGCTGGTGAAAAACAAAGAACTCTCCATTGCCGAGGCCACTAAGTTGAAAAAGGAAATCATGGGCTATACCCATACCCTCAAAAGCTGGATCAGCGACAGTATCGATAAGCGGGTCGGG
>CAYMAR010000211.1:5972-7067 GCA_964388465.1 uncultured Desulfobacteraceae bacterium | reverse complement strand
ATAAAGACGAACAGAACGCGATGACCGACCCCCGGCAATACACCTTCACGCCCACGATGGGGCCGCCGCATCACTACGAACTCGACGCGGCCGGGCTGACCTATCGCCCCCCGGCGGGCGAGGCGGTCCCGCTGCGCTGGGAGGATATTCGCTTTCTGGAGGAGGGGCCCGGTCAGAAGGTGGATATCGTGGCCACCGATCGTCAAACGGTCGTGCCCCTTTTTCTGGCCACCCAGGACATCGGCGATCTTCTCGACCGCGTGTGCACCGAACTCGCTCAACTGCATCGCGGCCGGATGGAGACGCTCACGTTTCGCGCCACCCGGAACTATTTCACCCACTTCACGGTGGTGGCCGGGGTCCTGATCGCTCTCTTCATGGCCGGGGTGCTTTTCCTTGAGTCCTTTGAACCGGCCATGCTTCTGATCGTGGCCATGACCGTGCCGATCATGATCAGCCTATTGCTGCAGCCCATCGAGGTCACGCCGGACAGCGACGGCCTGCATGTGCGCAGCTTTATCCGGAGGCGCCTGATTCCCTACGATGCCATTGAAACCCTGACCTTCAACGTGCGCGGTGACCTGCATGTCAGCTTTCTGCGCGTGATGCTCGGCCTCCGCGGGGGAGGGCGCATCAAAATTACCCGTTTTGAAAATCTGATCCTGCTCTATATTGTGATCATGGCCTACTGGCGCGGGCGTGACGCCCGGCCGACAACCGGCTGACCGGACAGGAGGGACACCATGTTGAAATACCCTTTGGCGCTGCCGTTGACCCTGGTTTTCTGCGTCGGCCTGCTGGCCTCCTGCGCCATCACGCCGGAGGTGACCGGCCGCTGGCAGCAGGTCGATGCGGCGGATACGCTGGAGTTCCGGGAAGACGGAACCTTTACGGCGGTGGATCCTGCGGGGGCGACCGTCGCGGGGCGCTACACGCTGCATGCCGACGGGACGCTCTACTACACCATCACGCACAGCGATGTCCTCAAGGCCGAACTGGAACCCGTGGAAACGCTCGAAATCCGCATTGCCGGCCTCCAATTCCGTCAATTCAGGCACGAGTTGAAAATAACGCCGGCGGAAGGGGAGGCGGTTA
>CAYMAR010000211.1:0-5872 GCA_964388465.1 uncultured Desulfobacteraceae bacterium | reverse complement strand
CCGCTGCTGGCGCGCTACGATCTGGAACGGGTCGGCGCCGTTGTGGACAGGCAGGCGCTCTTAGCGCGCCCGGCCTCGCTCTGGCGCTATCGCGAACTCCTGCCGGTGCGCGACGACGCCCATATCGTCAGCCTGGGCGAGGGCCTGACGCCCCTGGTCCGGGCGCCGCGGCTGGGCCGCCGGTTCGGCTTCGAGAATTTGTTCATCAAGGACGAGGGTATCATTCCGACCGGCACCTTCAAGGCCCGCGGCGCCGCGGTGGGTGTCTCCTGCGCCCGCGAGGTCGGCGTGGACACGCTGGCCATGCCGACCAACGGCAACGCCGGCGGGGCCTGGGCGGCCTACTGCGCGGCCGCCGGCATCCGCTGCGTCATCGTCATGCCGCAGGACGCCCCGGCGATCAACACCAAGGAGATCGCCGTCACCGGGGCCGACCTTTTCCTGGTGGACGGTCTGATCAGCGACGCCGGCAAGATCGTGGGCCGGGCCGTGGCCCGCCACGGCTGGTTCGACGCTTCAACCCTCAAGGAGCCCTACCGCATCGAAGGCAAGAAGACGATGGGGCTCGAGATCGCGGAGCAGATGGGCTGGCGCGTGCCCGACGTGATTCTCTACCCCACCGGGGGCGGGGTGGGCATCATCGGCATCTACAAGGCGCTGCGGGAGCTCCAGGCCCTGGGCTGGATCGGGGCCAAGATGCCCCGGCTCGTGGCGGTCCAGGCCAGCGGGTGTGCCCCCATCGTCAAGGCCTATGAAGCCCGCGAGACCGCTTCCGAATTCTGGGAGGGTGCCGCCACCTGCGCTTTCGGGATCACCGTGCCCAAGGCGCTCGGCGATTTCCTGGTGCTCGAGGCCGTCTACGCCACCCACGGCTGCGCCGTCGCGGTGACGGATGCCGCCATCCTGGAGGCCCAGGGCCAGATTGCCGCGGCCGAGGGCAATTTCGTCTGCCCGGAGGGTGCCGCCACCTTGGCCGCCGCCCGCAAGCTCCTTTCGCAGGGATGGATCCAGCCGGAGGAGGAAGTCGTGCTGCTCAATACCGGCACGGGGCTCAAATATCCCCAGACCGTGGAGTCCCACCCGCCGCTGCTGGCCCCCGGGGACGATCTGCCCGTGGATGGTTGAGCGGTGGGCTTCAGGCGCCGCCATGGGCGGCGTATCGCGTTCGTTTCAGCCGGTTCAGACGGATCCTTTCATTGTTGGTTCTGTTTTAACGGAGAAGAAAAATAACCCCATTTTAATGCCACGGCCGTGAAAACGGATGCCTTCCACGCTGTGGGAGGCGACCCACCCTGCCAAGGAACGATCGCCATGGAAGACAAGGTTGCACTGCTGACCGCCGCGGGCAGCGGCATGGGGGCGGCCGTCGCGCGCCGATTGGCCGCCGACGGTTATCGCGTCGCCATTCTCTCGTCGTCCGGCCGAGGTGAAGCGCTGGCCCGCGAACTGGGCGGTGTGGGGGTGACCGGATCCAACCGGGAAGTGGCGGACCTCGAGCGGCTGGTCGACCGGGCCATCGAGGCCTACGGCCATATCGACGCCGTGGTGAACAGCGCCGGCCACGGCCCCAAGGGGGAGCTGCTGGAGATCAGCGACGCGGACTGGCACCTGGGAATGGAAGTCTACTTCCTGAACGTGGTGCGGGTCTGCCGGCTGGTGACCCCGCTGCTGGAATCCCGCGGCGGCGGGGCCATCGTCAACATATCCACTTTCGCCACCTTCGAGCCGGATCCCCATTTCCCGACCTCGGGCGCCTTCCGCGCGAGCCTGGCGACGTTCACCAAGCTCTATGCGGACAAGTACGCGGACCGCGACATCCGGATGAACAATATCCTGCCCGGGTTCATCGACAGCCTGCCCGAGAAGGCGGCGTTCCGCGCGCGGATTCCCATGGGCCGCTACGGCACCGTCGAAGAAGTCGCGGCCACGGCGGCTTTTCTTCTCTCCGCGGAAGCCCGCTATATCACCGGCCAGAATATCCGCGTCGACGGCGGCATCACCCGGTCGGTCTGAGCGTGGCGTCCGGCCTGACGCCCGCAGCGGGGCCCGCGACCCGAAACCGGACATTTGGATCCATTGCGGGGGCTTTGACAACAACAAGGAGGATCCCATGCGGCAAAGTCTTTGGATTACCCTGATGGCCATCGTGCTGCTGCCGGCCGTCGTGTTCGGCCAGTCCCCGGACGCAGGGCAGCTCGACCGGCTTTACCTCAAATCCGGACTGGCCGACCTGGTCGAACAGATTCCGGCGGGGGTTCAGGCCGGCTTTGCCCAGGCGTTCGGAGAGGACGCCGGCGGCCAGCTCACCCCCCGGCAGCGCAAGATCATTCTGACCCGCATCCCCCTGGCCTATCCCACGGAGGATATGCGTACGGGCATCATGGAGGTTCTGGCCGCCGAGTTGACGGCGGCGGACGTCGATACGGTCCTGGTCTGGCTGGATTCACCCCTGGGGCGCAAGTGCACGGCGCTCGAAAGCGCGGCCGCCGCGCCCGAGGCGATCGCGGCCATGCAGGCCTATGCCGAGGAGCTCCAGCAGTCGCCGCCGGCCCCCGGGCGGGTGGCGCTCCTGGGCGATCTGGCCGAGGCCGTCAAGGCGGCCGAAAATGCGGTCGAGGTCGTCATGAACACCCAGCTGGCCGTTGCCGCCGGCATGTCGGCCGTCCTGCCCGAGGAGCAGCGGAAGCCGCCCGAGGTCATCCGCAACCAGCTCGAGCAGTACCGGCCGCAGATCACGGCGGCCATGCAGCACCAGACGGCCCTCGCCTTTCTCTACACCTACCAGAGCCTGAGCGAAGACGAAATCAGGCAGTACCTCGATTTCGCCAGATCCGAGGAAGGGGTGCGCTACCACACGGCCGCTTCGGATGGTATCGGGCAGGCCCTGACCGCGGGCAGCCTCAAGCTGGGTGCCATGATCGCGGACATCATCCAGGCCACGGAGCAGCAGTCGGACATTTAGACCGGCTACCCGCCGACACGATCGCACAACGATGCCAAGCCTTGGCAGACGGCCGCGGCCCGGGACGCAACCCTCACCCGCCCGGCCGTGGCCCCGAAGACCGCTCCCCCATCAAAGCACCCGAGGCCCCGGACCCGGGATCCATTCCCCCGGCGCTGATGCCGCCCGGGACCATTTGACGATCCGCGATTCGTTGTTAGCTATTTGTCATATTGTCTTCGATAGAGGAGAGAAAATGAAAACGAACAAACCGATTGATGCCAGCCGACGCAAATTTATGAAAACAGCCTGCGGCGCGGGCATCGGCATTGCCGGCGGCGTGGCTGGCCTGGACCGGGCCTGGGCCCAGAGCGCCGACGCGGCGGATCTCGACGCCCCCGCGATGCCGCAGCGCCCGTTCGGCCGAACCGGCGTGAAGGTCCCCATTCTGGGGTTGGGAGGTTCCCAGAACTTTATGAACCGCCAGCTCCTGCTGAAGCAGGCCATCAAAATGGGGGTCAGCTATTGGGATACGGCCGACAGCTACAGCGGCGGGCGCAGCGAGGCCGGGATCGGGGCCTATTTTTCCAAACACCCCGAAGACCGCAAACGGGTTTTTCTGGTGACCAAAACCTCGTCCGGTTCACCCCGCGGCATGGATGCCAGCCTGGCGGAATCCCTGGCGCGCCTCAAGACGGACTATGTGGATCTGTTCCTTCTGCACGGATTGTCCCGCGTGGAGGGGGAAGTGGACGCGAGCGTGCGGGAATGGGCCGAAAACGCCAAGGCCGACGGGCGGATCCGCTTCTTCGGTTTCAGCACCCACCGCAACATGGCCGCCTGCCTCTCCCAGGCCGCCCGCCTGGGCTGGCTCGACGGCATCATGATGACCTACAACTACCGGCTGATGCAGGACGCCCGGATGCGTGAGGCCGTGAACGACTGCTCCAAGGCCGGCATCGGGCTGATCGCCATGAAAACCCAGGGCCCGTCGCTTTATTTCGGGGGTGACGAGAGCATGCAGCGTTTTATCGATGGCGGCATGAACAAATACCAGGCGCGTCTCAAGGCGGTGTGGGAGAATCCGCAGATTGCCGGCATCTGCTCGCACATGGACAGCCTGGCGATCCTCAAGGAAAATGTGGCGGCCGCTCAGGATCGCGCGGCGCTCAGCGACCGGGACCGCTCCGTGCTGGCGCAACACGCCCGCCAGACCGCTTCGGCCTACTGCGCCGGCTGCGGCGATGTCTGCGAATCCCTCCTGGACGATGCGGTGCCGGTCGCCGACGTGATGCGCTGCCTCATGTACGCCCACCGCTACAACGACTACCAGATGGCCCGCGCGGCCATGGGCCGGCTGCCCGCGGATATCCGCGAACGGCTGCTGCGGGCCGACTACGCCCGGGCCGAAAGCCGGTGCCCCCAGCGCATGGCCATCGGCCAACTGATGCGCCGCGCCGCCGACGAGCTGGCCTGAATAGCATGGCCTTCCTAGCCGGTTGCCGGCGACGGATGCTTTAAACTTCTGAAAATCGGTCACCGATGTACCGTTTTAGGCCGAAACCTCGTGGCCACCGGCAAGTTAAGATTTTTTTAAGTTAGTCGCTAATCTAGTGCCTGCCCAGAAATGGTAGATTTTGGTTCAGGCCAAGGCCGCAGTGCTTTTGGAACCGCAGGCGTAGTGATACTACGGCGAGGATTTCAAAAGCGCGAGTACGCCGGCCTGGGCCGAAAGATGCTTTTATGGATGGGCACTAATCTAATCTTCTTCCCAGTGAATACACTCCACCGGGCACGTCTCGATGGCCTCCTCGATGCATTCCTCGTCACCGCCTTCCTCCTTGATGACGACGGCCACCTCGTCGGCCTCGTTGAACTCGAAAACGTCCGGGCACATTTCCACACAGGTTTCGCAGCCGGTGCATTCTTCCGTGTCGATGACAACGCGTTTGGCCATGATCAGATTCCTTTCATGTGGTCAGTGGGTATGGGATGTAGCGCGCAAGCGCGTGGGGGAACAATCGCCCTATAGCAATTCAAATCGTGAAAGGGAAATGAAAAATTTGGACATCCCGGCGGGACCGGCAATCGTTGCCAGGGCGCCTCGTCGAAATCGGATTACCGGGTGGCCTTCGTGTAACCGACCTCTAACACAGGCGATAGGGGTTCGACCCCCCTTGGTGACAGCAACCGAAATCAAGAGGCCTGCCAACGCGGGCGGCCCTTTTTGCTCACACCCCCTCTGGATTCCATGCGGCTCGGTTGTCACGAGTCCTATCTTGATTTTCTATTCCATCCATAATACCAAAAACCCATTGGCACGCTCAGACCGATTCCCACCCAAGCCGGCGCTGATTAACAAATTGGCAGCTTTGTCTTGTTTGTATTGCTTTCGCTGCTCTATTACGAAGTTGAAAAGTTGAGAATGTCCCGGTTTTACCTTCCTAAAGTTGCTGGAGCACAACTGTAATATCGACGTGCCGCCCCAGGAAGCCATCGCATTGCTTGCGGATGATGTTGAAGCCGCCGGCATGCCGGTCAACACCCTCAACCGTTGGCTGAAAGTCGGCTACCGCGAAAAAAACGGCGTCGAATATCTCAGGATCATTCTGTGCGTCATTATCCAGGCCGAAGAAAACGGTTTGCCGCCCGGACTCCTTTTCGAAACACTTGAGGAGGGGCTCGGCAAGCGCGTACCGCTGGACCGGATTCTGGCAGTGATTGAAAAAAAGCAAAGCGACCTCGAATATGCCCGGTCGCTTCAGCTTGACGGCTTGTGTGATCAGGTAGACAATCCAGATGTGGAGCGGGTCGCAACCGTTCTTTCCTTAGGCGTCTCGCGCAAGGAACTTGCCGCGTTGTTCGGTTTCCTTTCTGGTGCGATGGGCTCCCATTCGGCAATTGCCCGGCATTTATCATGGCAGGGCGTGG
>CAYMAR010000210.1:0-7077 GCA_964388465.1 uncultured Desulfobacteraceae bacterium | reverse complement strand
CCTTCGACGGTCTGCGGATCCGCTGGGGGTCCCTTGCGTTGCCGTCCTCGGCTTTCCGTGGCAGCGTCATTCTGCTCAACGGCCGTACCGAATACCTGGAAAAATATGCGGAAACGGCTGACGATCTGCATCGGCGCGGCTGGGCCGTCTACAGCATGGACTGGCGGGGGCAGGGGTTATCCAGCCGCCTGAGCGCCAATCGGCTCAAGGGCCACGTGGGGCGCTTCCGGGACTATCTGGAAGACCTCGCGCGGTTCGTCGATCTCGTGCGGCGCCGCGGCGCCGCGCCGCCATTTATCCTCATGGCCCACTCCATGGGGGGGCACATCGCTCTGCGCTTCCTGCGGGAGCGCCGGCATCCGTTCACCTGTGCCGTTCTGACATCGCCCATGATCGATATCCAACTGCCAGCCGTTCCCCGGGGGCTGCTGCACGGTATCATCCGGGCGGCGGTGCGTCTGGGAGGCGGTCACGTCTTTGCTCCCGGTGCAAGGGGCTACGCGCACCGGGACCGCATTTTTGAAGACAATCCCCTCACCAGCGATCCGGTACGTTTCGCGCGTCGCCTGTCCGATCTCAGGGCCAATCCGCGCCTGGCGCTCGGCGGGGTGACCTGTGGGTGGCTGAACGCGGCCCTCGACTCGATCGAACGGGTGGGTGCGCCGGCGTTCGCCCGCGGTCTCAACATTCCCGTGCTCATCGTACGGGCCACCGCGGAGCGTATCGTCAGCCGCACGGCCCAAGTGCGGTTCTGCCGCCAGGCACCGGACTGTCGTCTGGTGGATGTGCCCGGCGCCCGGCATGAACTGCTGATTGAGACCGATGCCCATCGCCAGGTTTTCTGGCAGGCTTTCGACGAATTCACCGCCCTCCGGGCCGGTGAAGCGCCCGCCGTCCCCTAAGGTCATTCTTTACGGCACTGCCACCCGAGCCACTCGACGGCATCGAGGTAGTCCGCCATCCCGCGAAGAAAAATATCGTTATGATTGGCCCCCGCTATCCGGAGCAGCTTTTTCGGTGCACCCGGGGAGGCCGCGTACAGGGCTTCGCCGTCGCTGAAGGGAATGATGTGGTCGAATTCGGCGTGAATGATCAGGGTCGGGCCGCTGAATGTCCTGATCTTGTCGATATTGCCAAACCCTTGGTCCTCCACGAAGCCGATCCGGTCGGGATCGATCCCCAGCAGGCGCAGCAGAGGGGTCGCCAGGGCAAAGCCGCTCTCGACGATGAGACCGTCGATGTCGGACGGCCGGCAATGGGCCAGTTCGAGGGCGGCCGCGCTGCCCAGCGAACGACCCATCAACACCAGCGGACCGGTGTATCCTGCGGTTCCGAGCCACGTGCGGGTGTAGTCGAGGATCGCGTGGCTGTCCGCCAGCAGCGCCGCCGCGCTGGGCCGGCCGCTCGAACGGCCGTAGCCGCGGTAATCCACGGCCAGCAGGTTGATGCCGCGATCATTGTAGAGCGGTCCCAGTGCGTCATAGTCGGCGACGATTTCGCCGTTGCCGTGGAAAAAGAGCAAATTCAGGTTCGCGGGGGCCTGGACGTGGAAGCGGGCCCCCACGGCGGCCTCCGGCGCCACCGGGATCATGAGGCTTTGCGCCGGGCCGTGATAACGGCCTGCCGCTTCCGGCCGGGGATGGAAAAGGTGGAAAAGGACTTCGGGGCGATCGAGGGCAGCGATGCCGGGGGGGGCGGTGGCGGTCATGGATTCGACTCCTCGAGCCGTTGCGCAAACGGCGGGTGGTGATCGCGGGTGTCGTCGTTTGCGTCGGCGATACCCAAATAATCCCGATCGAATTCAAAAGACTTCTCGAAGAGCAGCGGATCGTCGAAATAGGCCTGCCCCACGAGCCTGATGGCATGGTGGCCGCGCTGGCGCATGCTGCCGATATCCGGAATACCCATCGAAAAAAAGATCAGCGGTTCGATCCGTTCCGAGTCGTGGGCAATGCCGTCGGCATCGAACATGCTGCGCACACCGCCGTCGGCATCAGGCAGGATTTCCAGACGATCATAGGGTTCCAGCCGGTAGGTCTTCCCGCCGGGCGACGCAGCGACCGTGCCCACGTGCTGAACCTGGTGCCAGCCCGTATTGACCCTCAGGTGCAGTCGCCGGGCGGGAAGGCCCGGCGGCAGCCAGCCAGGCACGAGCGGGTCGATTTCCAACGTGATCGCACGGACGGATCGGACGGCGGCACGCTCTGGAATGAAAAAATGATAACAGCCGCAGGTGTTCATCAGATCGACCATGAACGGGCGGGCGCGGTGGTCGAGGCTGATCCTCACGGTGATGCCGTCCAGCGGCCCTCTTTCGATCCAGGGCGCGTTGCCGCCGTCGCGGCGTGGATACCAGAAGACATAGTTGATCTGCAGCACCGGGTGCCGGCCCAGCAGCCCGAAGGTGATGTAATAGTAGACGGCCGGCCGGCCGGTGTCGACGCCAAGGCGGCCATCCTTCCAGACGGGCGTGCCGACACGGTCGAAATCCGCCGCTGTGTCCTGGGTGATGACCGGTGCGAAGTGGGCCGCCAGCCGCCTTTGGTCCTCCGTCGAGAGCTCCGGCAGACCCAGGGCGTTCAGGCGTTCCGGCCTGATTAGCACGTGGGGATCGAAGTTTTCGTTACCGGGAGCCGCTTCGGGCCTCATGGTTTCCAGGCGGCCCACGACGGGGAGGTCCTCCGGAGCGGTGGCGTGCCACTCCCGGAATTCATCGTAGACGCTGGCGGTGACAATCGCGACCGGGAGGGCGGCCAGCGGGTAGAGGCCCACCAGGCGGCGCCAGGTCCGATATTCGTCGGGGACCTCGATCCGGCCGCGCAGGCGCGCCCGCAGGTCGGTTTCGTAGCGGTGATACGTGAAAAGGGTGCGGGTGCAGTCGGTCACCCGGCGGCCGAGCGCCTTGCGATCAGGGCCGTTCGGCCCGTCGGCCGTCAGCGCCTCGAGGCGCGATGCCGACAGGTTCGCGATCTCCTTGCGGCGGGCCTGCCGATCGAGGGTGTGCATGGCCTCCAGCCAGGCCTGGGTCTGTTCGCGCGTCACCAGCCGGGGTTCGAGCGCCGCCAGGAAACGATCGGTGCGCAGATAGGGAAAACCCTCGATGCGAAAAGAAGCGGCGTTGGCGGTGCCGTCCGCCGACAACGCCTGGTCGGTGCGTTCGAGCAGGACGCGGCAGGTATTGACGGCCTCGGGTGCCGCAGGAGGGCGGTCGGGGAGCAGCGCGGTACATCCCTTGGTCAACAGCAGAATGCTGCTCAGCATGGCCGTTCGGACAAGGCTGCGGATGATGGGCATGGCGAAAACCTCCGTCTGGGGGCTGGCCGGGCCGGGGTCCGCCAGATGGCGGAACGATTGGCTTGGCCCCCAGGCGAGTAAATCCCATTTAAGATTATAGATTTATTGGCCTATGAACTCGCGCGGGCGCACCGGATTCGGCCTTGTCCGGCCCACGCGATTGATGTTTTTCAACGGCCGGCCATTCTCCCGAGGATCAATGCATGTCGGCCGCGCCAACGAGACGATCCAGGAATACCCCGATATCGCCAATCGATCCGGGGGCGAACAAAATGGGATCGATCCTGCCGTCGATGCGATAGTTCCAGACGATGAAGGTCGGGGTCTGGCGTACCTCGAGCTGCCTGGAGATTACACGGGAGCGGTCAGCGAACAGGGGGAACGGGATCGCGTAGCGCTTGCGGAAACGTTCGACCTCGTAGCGCGTGTTGCCGATTCCGATGCCGATGATTTTGATTTGCCCCCGGTACTGGGCGTCGCTCTCGATTCGGCGGTAAAGGCGGTTGATATTGGGCGCCTCGGCCTGGCAGTGCGGGCAGTAAAAGTTAAAGACCTCGATGATCAATATCCGGGTGCGAATATCCCCCAGGGCAAATGTTTCCGCTTCGCCCACACCGAGGTAGTTTCGCTGCGCAGCAGCATTGGGGCGGGGAAGCCGCAGGGCCGGCAGGTCGAACGCCGGCGCCGTGGCAAGCGGCGCGCGCGAGGGCCCCTCGGAGGGGGCTGAAGCGCAGCCGGCCAGCAAGGCCTGACCAAGGACCAGGACCGTCAGTGTCAACCGGCGGCAGCGCCATCGCATTCGCATCCACGCCTCCCTCGGGTCAATCGCGTTTGGATCTAAAGGGGTCATCCGCTCCGAGGCCGGCCGCATCATCGGCCGGTCCGGCCACGGAAGAACAATCATTCACCCATACCTCGGTGCGGCATGGATTGGCAAGCGCGATGGGTTGACCGGGACGCGGCGGCGGTCCCGTCCTTGCTTGCCCGCTTGCCGGTTTCTTTACCAGCGACGGCCCCCCAGCCCCAACCCAACCGCGATGCCGGCGGCTCCGCTCAAAACGGCGGCGCAGCCGGCCACGGCCACCAGGCCGCCGGTAACCCACAACCACCCACCCGTCAGGGCCCCGGCCATCCGTCCCAGGCCGGCCGCCGCCAGCAACCCGGCCATCATGGTGGCGCGGCGATCGGGCATCACTTCGGTGGCCAGCGAAAACGTCGTCACGATCGTAAACTCAACCACCAGAAAGAGTGCGAAGAGACCGCCTAGCGCCAAACCCAGGGTGCGGTCCATGAGGGGCAAGACGCCGTAGGCGACCGTTCCCAAAGCGAGTCCGAGCAGAATGGCGCGCCGTTTGCCGATGCGATCGGCGATGGCCACGGTCAGGAACTCACCGCACAGCTCGGAGAGCCCGATGACAATGGTGCCGAATCCAATTGCGGCGACACTGAGATTGAACCGGATTTCCAACCAGGCCCCGATGATGACGAACAAGGCGTCATTGGCCATGCTGACGAGAAACCCCAGGGCCAGAACGGCTCGTGCCGCACGGCTTTGCGCCAGTTGACCCCAGGCCGTGATCAGATCGACGGCGGTCATGGCCTTACCGCCGTGCCGGCGGTCGGCCGGGAGCCCCCAGCGAATGGCGGCAATGCCGAGCAGCCCTAAGAGCCCCAAGGCCGGAAATGGCTGCTGCCAGCCGTAGTTCGCGATCAGGATCCCCACCAGCGGGACCCCAACGAGCGTGCTGCCGGCCCAGCTGGTCTCGATCAGGCCGACGACGAGCCCGCGCCGCCGGTAGGGGACGTGTTCCCCGACGTAGGCCTGGATGGCCGGGTCGAAGACGTTTTTCGCCAGACCGGCCAGAAAAAGGGCGCCCAGCACCGTTAGGTAGGTCGTATTCACGGCCGCCGCAAGCATGCCGGCGGTCAGGAGCATCATCCCCGACAGCATGGCCGCACGAAATCCGTAGCGATCCGCAAGGGGGCCGGCCAAGAGGCCGAGCACCCCTGAGAACTGGTTGACGGCCAGCATCGCCGAGACGTGGGTGATGGGCACCCCCAGCCCTCGGCCGATCTCGGGTGCGAACGGATAGGCAAACCGGCGGGCGGTATTCAAAACCAGACGGCAGA
Source organism: uncultured Desulfobacteraceae bacterium (assembly GCA_964388465.1). Lineage (GTDB taxonomy): Bacteria > Desulfobacterota > Desulfobacteria > Desulfobacterales > UBA5852 > JABZFP01. Next base: position 1,653 of record CAYMAR010000210.1, on the reverse strand, counting down.
GGCCGGTGATGAGCAGATTGACAACGAGAGCGCGGGAGCCGTCGGCCTCAGGGGCGCGAGGGGCAGATGGCGACGTCAATGGCAGGGCCTCTGCTGGTTAAGGTTTGGATTTGCGGTTCATCAGGGACATTTGCTAAAACGCAGCAGCGGCTCCGCGGACCAGAGGCAAACGCCGCATTTTACGACTTGCATTTAGCGCACATATGCTTTAATGTCCACTTAAATCCTTAAGTTGCACTGAAAGCAGGGGGCCGCTTTCGGATCAGGGCGGTCCGGATGGCGGTCCTTACGGCCTTGGGGAACTCGCGTATGGGCAAGAAAAAGAATTTGATCGAAACGGCGGTGCGCCTTTTTGCCGAGCAGGGCTATGACGGCACGACCACGCTGCAGATCTCACGGGAAGCCGGCGTGACCGAGCCCCTGATCTACTATCATTTCAAGGGTAAAGAGGAACTGTTTACCCATATCCTGAACGATGCTTTCGACGAATACATGACCCGGCTGGAATCCCTGCCGGCAGAGACCGCCGACGAATTCACCCAAATTGAAAACCTGATCGCGGCTTCCCAGAAAGCGGTGGCGGAAATGCCGCGCCGCATTCGCCTGGTCATGAGTTCCTGTCCGGCGCGCATCAAGGATGCGGATCATGTGTGCTCCAACCGCATGCGGGGGATTTTTGACTGGTATAAAAACTATCTGGCCGGATGCCTCGAACGCGGGATTGCTTCCGGCGAATTTGTTGCTGTGCCGGTTCGGGAAACCGTTTACGTTCTGATTTCCATGATCAACGGCATGATTCGCCAGCATTCGTTGATGAATGGCAGCCGATACGAAAACGCCAAGGATGTTGCCGTCGCGTTCTGCCGACGAAGTCTTCGCAAGCAGTGATAATGCGTTCGCCGCAAATCTTTTATCGGACGGCGTCGAACAGGTCTGAAATCATGGCGCGCCAATCCCGCGGCATCAGGCGTGCGCATCGCACGCCCCATGCGGGATGGTCGACGTCGCCCTTGTCGTCGGACCGTCACCAAAGGAGATCCCACTTTTGACTTCGCAACAAGATTCCTCTCCCCCCCCCAAGCGTAAACGCCGCGGGCCGGGCTTTTTTTTAGCCTATTTCCTGTTGACGCCCGACACCTACCGCATTTTGGCCGGGACCGTGTTCGCCGTCATTCTGACGCCGCGCCTTTTGCCGGTGGACCGCACGGGAATGGGGCGCTACGTCCTGTTTATCATGATCGTGGTGGTCGGCTGGGCAGTCACGGGCGCCCCGGCCCGCTGGATTACCCAGCGCCTGCAGACGCTCTTCAAATAGCCCCGCATCCGGGCGGACACCAGTGCGCCGATTGCAAGCCATCGAAAAGACTTGTTATTGACACCAAGATGGCCGCCTTTTATACTTGCACAAGGCAAATCAGAGACATCGGGGGCAATGGGATGTCAGCCGTACCGGCGTTCAAATCGCCGCCCATCGATGGCCCCAACGACCCTAAGCCCCTTTACGAGCGACACCGTGCATGCGCAACGCCGGCACGGCGTTAGCTCTATTCCCCTAATCCTGGAGTATTTCAATCGTGCCCCAAAGTGCCCCCGCCGGTATCATCGGTCAGAGCGAAGCGATGCAGCGGATATTCGGGGTGATGCAGCGCGTAT
>CAYMAR010000209.1:5014-7083 GCA_964388465.1 uncultured Desulfobacteraceae bacterium | reverse complement strand
GTGGAACGGGACGCCGGCGCGCAGTTTTGCCTGCGCAAGGGCCTGTTCCATGAAAACATCGATATCCATTTGGCCACCGAGCTGGCGTCCGTGGAAGGCGAGCCCGGACAGTTCAAAGTCACCCTGCGCCAGGAGAGCAATCCGGTCAATCCCGATCTTTGTATCGGCTGCGGCCAATGCGTCGACGTCTGCCCGGTGGATACGGCCGACCGTTTTAATGCCGGCCTGTCCACGCGCAAAGCCATTTATCTGCCGGTGCCCCACGTCATTCCCAATGCCTACCGGATCGACACCAGCGTATGCACCCAGTGCGGCGCCTGCCAGGAAGCCTGTCCCACCGGTGCCATCACCCTGATGGACGAAGGCCGCAAAAATTTCAACATTCTAGTGGTGGATGACGAACTCATCGTGCGGGACTCCCTCAAGGAGTGGCTCGAAGTCGAAGGCGGGTTTCGGGTCCGCATGGCCGAAAGCGGCCCCGAAGCCCTGAAGGAAATCAAAGCGGATGAATATCAGCTCATGCTGCTGGATATCAAGATGCCCGGCATGGACGGCGTGGAAGTCCTCCAGAAGGCCAAAGAGCTTTTTCCCGACCTTCCGGTGGTCATGATGACAGCCTATGCCACCGTGGAAACCGCCGTGGAAGCCATGAAAATCGGGGCCCTGGACTATCTGATCAAGCCCTTCGATCCCGACGCCCTGATTCCCAAGGTCATCCAGATCTACCAGAGCCTGAGTGTCCCGGCCGGTCCCGAACTGGAAGTGGGCGCCATCGTCATGAGCGGGGGCACCAGCTATTACAACCCGGCCGAAGGCAAAGACACTTACGGCTACGGCACGCTGCCGGATGTGGTCACGAGTATCGAATTCGAACGCCTGCTCAGCGGCACCGGGCCTTCCGGCGGCCAACTGGTGCGGCCTTCCGACGGCCGGCTCATCACCCGGATTGCCTGGCTCCAATGCGTCGGATCCCGTGATAGGCAAAACGATGCGGATTTTTGCTCCACCATCTGCTGCATGTACGCCATCAAGGAGGCCATGGTGGCCCGCGAACGGGCCGCCCGCGGCGGCGTATCCCTGGACACCTCGATTTATTTCATGGACATGCGCACCTTCGGTAAATCCTTCCAGCGCTACCGCGACCGCTCCGCGGCGGCCGGTGTCCATTTCAAGCGGGGGCGCGTGCACACGGTGGTTCCGGACCAGGCCGCGGGCGATCTTCAGATCCGCTGGGTGCCGATGGACGGCGCGGTGCAGGTGGACCATGTCGATCTGGTGGTGTTGAGCGTGGGGCAGCGCCCGGCCGAGGGTGCCCATGCCCTTCTGGAAACCCTGGGCATCGGTGAAAATCCGTGGGGCTTTCCCGCGACGGAACCGTTTTCCCTGACCCGCACCGAACGGGCCGGCATCGTGGCTTCCGGCTCGTTTTCAGGCCTGAGGGATATCAGTGAATCCGTGATCCAGGCCAGTGCCGCGGCGCTGGCCGCCTCCCAGGCCATCCACAGCGCCGGGGGCGGCATCGGCCTCAAGGATGACCCGGCACCCGTTTTCGAGGATGTTTCCCGGCAGCTCCCGCGCATCCTGGTGACTGTCTGCACTTGCGGCGATGCCGTTACCCGAGGGCTTGACCCGGCGTCCCTGGCAGACCGGCTGCGGTGTGATCCTTCGGTGGACCAGGTGCATTTCCTCGAGCACACCTGCACGGCCGAAGGCTGGGATCAACTCGTGGCACTGATCCGGCGGCATCGGCCCAATCGGGTTTTGATCGGCGCCTGCCTGCCCTATGTCTATGCCCGCAAGTTGAAAGCCCTGGGCCGCGAGGTGGCGTTGGACCCGCGCCTCATCGAGGTGGTGGACATCCGCGCCGGCACCATCCGTCCGGAAGATGGCGAAACGGCTTCCCCGGCCGAGCCGCCGGCCGCAGTGATAGAACGGATTTTAACCATGGGCGTGGCCCGTCTCCGGCACATGTCGACGGCACCGGTGCCCACGGTTCCCGTTTTTCAACGCGCCCTGGTGGTCGGCGGCGGCATCGCCGGCATGACGGCCGCCCTGTCCATCGCCGACCA
>CAYMAR010000209.1:0-4914 GCA_964388465.1 uncultured Desulfobacteraceae bacterium | reverse complement strand
AATATCATCACCCAGAAAACCCTGGAAACCCAGCTTCACGACGGCACCCTCGATCCGACCGGTCTGAAAACCGTTGTGATGATCCAGTGCGTGGACTCGCGGGAGGAACCCCGCAACTATTGCAGCCGGGTGTGCTGCCCGACCACCCTGAAACACGTGCAGGCCCTGAAGGCCGCCAACCCGAACCTGCGCATCGTCGTTTTTTACCGTGACATGATGAGCACCGGTTTCCTGGAAACCCATTTCACCCAGGCCCGCAAATCCGGCGTGACGTTCATCCCCTATGACCTCGAAAACAAACCACAGGTTGCGGTGGATGAAGCCGACGGCCGACGGCTCAAAGTAACCGGCCGTGAGCCGTTTCTCGATCGGCCGGTCGAAATAGCGGCCGACCGATTGGTGCTGGCCACCGGCATCGTGCCGTCCCTGCCTGCGGATCTGGCCCAGGCCTATGGCGTGGAAAGGGATCAGGATGCCTTTTTTCAGGAGGCGGAATCCAAGTGGCGGCCGGTGGACGCTCTCAAAGAAGGGGTTTTTGCCTGCGGGATCTGTCTTTCCCCTCGCAACATCGAGGAGTCGATTGCCACCGCGGAAGCGGCGGCCGAACGGGCCCTGCGGATCGTCGCCAGTGAACGGGTGGCTTCGGGCAGCATTATCGCCCGGGTGCACGAAAGCCTCTGCGCCCTTTGCGAACGCTGCATCGAGGCCTGTCCCTACAATGCCCGCATGCTGGACCCTGAGGGCGAACGCATCCTGGTCAATCCGGTCATGTGCCAGGGATGCGGGGCCTGCGCGGCCGTATGTCCCAACGATGCGGCTTATGTCGAAGGATTCGACGCCAACCAGGTGATGGATGTGATCGACGCGGCCTTGAATTGATTCAAGGACCCTAACGAAAAGGAAATGCTATGAAAACCACGGCCGCCCCCCCCGACCGCCAGGATGAGGCCGTCCCCGACGTGACGGCGCTGAACGCCATCCGTGAAAAAATCAAGTCGTGCATTCAGTGCGGTACCTGCACCGCTTCCTGTCCGAACGAGTTCGCCATGGATCTCACCCCCCGCCGGCTCTGGCGCATGGTGCTGATGGGCGAGACCGAGGCGATATTCGCCAGCCGGACCTTCACCCTGTGTTCCGCCTGTTACAGCTGCGCCCTGCGCTGCCCGCGCGGCCTGCCATTGACCGACGCCATGCACGACCTGAAACAAGTGGCCTACAGGGAACAGATGGCCCGCTATAAACCCAGCACCGCCTTTTACGGTCATTTCATGAATACCATCCGCCGTCATGGCCGCATTCGCGAAACCGAATTCATTTCGCGCTATTTCCTGGCCATGACACCCAGCCAACCGCTGCTGCCGCTGCGCTATACCGGACTGGGCTTCAAATTGTTCCGCAGGGGCAAAATGGGCATTGAATACCCGTTTGCCGCCCCCGGAAAACGGTCGCTGGAAATGATCTTTCAGAAAGCTGAACGCATGGAGGCATCCGCATGAGCTATCTTTATTATCCCGGCTGCTCGCTGACGGGCACGGCGCGCGAGTACGATATGTCCACCCGCGCCGTGATGGAGGTCATGGGCATCCCGCTCACCGAACTCGAGGAGTGGACCTGCTGCGGCGCCAGTGCCGCCGGCGCATGCTCCGAACTCCTCTCCTTGGCGTTGCCGGCCATCAATCTGGCCATTGCCGAAGAGATGGGCGACCGGCAGGACGTGATGGTTCCCTGCAGCGCCTGCTATCTCAACTTGAAAAAAGCGGCGGAAACCATGCGGCAGGACCCCGGCGCCCACGAGCGGGTCAATACCGTGCTGGCGGAAAAGGATCTGGCGGTCAAGGGAACGGCCGGGGTGCGCCACCTGCTGGATGTGCTCTCCACCGATATCGGAGCGGACGCCATCCGGGAAAAGGTTACGGTGGATCTCTCCCATCTGACCATCGCGCCCTACTACGGCTGCCAGTGCCTGCGGCCTTACCCCGTATTCGACGATCCCGAGGCGCCCCGGAGCATGGAGCCACTGATCCGCGCCACGGGGGCGGCTGTCCATCCCTGGCAGATGGGGGCCAAATGCTGCGGGGCTTCCCACATGAATACCAAAATGGAGGTGGCCCTGGAACTCGTCCACGCGATTCTGAAGGCCGCCCAGGGGGCCGATGCCATCGTGACGGTCTGCCCCATGTGCCAGATGAACCTGGAAGCCTACCAGGATAAGATTCGCCAGCGCTACGGCGGTCCGGGCGCAATGACGATTCTGTACCTGCCCCAGTTGCTCGGACTGGCCATGGGTCTTTCGGACCGCACGCTGGGGCTGGAATTGAACCTGGCCGTCAAGGCCGATTTTCAACCCAGACGCCAAAGCGTCGTCAACGCCTGACACCACAGGATTCATGGTGCCGGCACAATTCGAATCGATCACCAAAGGAGACTGCTATGGGCGAAGCAGCCATTCAAATTGCACCTGAACGGCCCAGTGCCTTCATGGACCGCGTGAAGGCTTTGCTGCCGGACGGCGGGAATCTGGACCTCTGCCTGACCTGCGGGGCCTGCGCCTCGGGGTGTCCGGCCAGTGGTCTGCACGGCATGGACCCGCGCAAATTTCTGCGCATGGCCGCCCTGGGGCTGGACGAGGAACTTACGAGCACTCCCTGGGTCTGGATGTGCAGCATGTGCCAGCGCTGCATTTACGTCTGCCCCATGCAGATCGACATTCCGGCCCTGGTCTATCAGGCCCGTGCGGCCTGGCCGCGTGAGGAGCGGCCCAAGGGTATTTTGGGCTCCTGCGACATGGCCCTGCGCAATGAAAGCTGCAGCGCCATGGGCGCCTCGCCGGAAGATTTTCAGTTCGTCGTCGAAGACGTTGCCGAAGAAGTCCGCGAAGGTCAGCCCGGTTTCGAGGACCTGCAGGCCCCCATCGACAAGCAGGGCGCGCATTTTTTTCTCAACCAGAACTCCCGGGAACCCGTGACCGAGCCGGATGAGATGGTGCCCCTCTGGAAAATCCTGCACCATGTGGGTGCGGATTGGACATACGGCAGCAAGGGCTGGGGGGGAGAGAACTACTGCATGTTCCTGGCCGATGACGAAAGCTGGGAGAAAACGGTGGCCACCAGTATCCGTCAGGCCCATGCCCTGGGGTGCAAGGTCTATCTCAATACCGAATGAGGGCACGTGACCTACGCGGTCCGGGCCGGACTGCAAAAATTCAACATCGCCACCGACATGGAAATTGCCAGCATCTATCAATACTACGCCCGCTGGATTCGGGAGGGTAAGCTCAAGGTCAACAGCGATTGGAACAAGGACCTGAAAATCAAATTCACCGCCCAGGACCCCTGCCAGATCGTCCGCAAAAGTTACGGCGATGCGGTTGCCGATGACCTGCGGTTCGTGGTCAAAACCCTTGTCGGGGAAGAGAATTTCATCGATATGCTGCCCAACAAATCCAATAACTACTGCTGCGGGGGCGGGGGCGGTTTTCTGCAGTCGGGTTACAACGAGGCCCGACGCGAATACGGCCGCCTGAAACTGGATCAGATCCTGGCCACCGGCGCCGATTACTGCATTGCCGCCTGCCACAACTGCCACGCCCAGATTCACGACCTGGCCGAGCATTTTGAAGCGCCCTATCACACCGTCCACCTGTGGACCTTGATCTGTCTGTCCCTGGGCGTCCTGGGTGAAAACGAAAGGGAATACCTGGGCCCCGACCTGGCCGAAGTCGGCTTGTAGCGCAATGGAGTTCGTTTCAGAATAATTGAGGAAAGGACGCCGCCGTGCCGTCATCCGCTGATGAATGAATCGCACTGGACAAGCTGATCCGGTATTCAACCCCGACCCGGTTGCTGCGGCAGGATGGAAACGGCGCCTTGCACCGCCTCACAGCGCATGACCGGGTTTCGTGTTGGGGCGGCGTATCCCCACCCGCGAGCGGCCCCAGCCGGATGGACATCCGGAAAAGGCCCTAAAAAGGGACGTCAACGCCATGCTGCAAATGGTCAGAAAAATGCGAGAAACGCTGGTGTTCAAGCTCATCATCGCCGTGGGCCTGATGCTGCTGGCGAGCATCGCGATCTGGGCCTATTTCAACATCCGCTACCAGGGCAACAAGCTTACCCAGCAAATCCTGAACGAGACCGCCCGCTTCGGGAACACCATCAAGCTGGGCACACACTACGCCATGATGACCAACGCCCGCGACGACATCAACCAAATCATCGTCAACATTGCCCGCCAGCGCGAAATCGAGACGATCCGCATCTACAACAAGGCCGGTCAGATCAAATTTTCCAACCAGCTGCAGGAAGTCGACCAGAAGACCAATATCAAGGCGGAGGCCTGCGACGTCTGCCATCGCTGGGACCCCCCTCTGGAAACCCTGGAACCCGAGCAGGGCACACGTTTCTTCAGCGGGCCGTCCGGCCAGCAGGTGATCGGGGTGATCACCCCGATTCTCAACGAACCGGGTTGTTCGTCGGACGCCTGCCATGTTCACCCGCCGGACAAGAAGGTATTGGGCGCCCTGGATGTCATCCTTTCGCTGGAGAAAGTGCAGGCGGAAATGCTGCGTTTCAAGCGCGGGATTCTCCTGCTGGCCCTCGGTGTCTTCCTGGTGACCGCCGCCAGCATCATGGTGGTGGTCCTGCGCTTCGTCAATCGGCCGATTCGCCGTTTGATCGCGGAGACCCAGCGCATCGCCAAAGGAGATTACAGCACCAAGGTGCCGGTCGACGGTGAGGACGAAATCAACCAGTTGGCCGTGGCCGTCAACCAGATGGGCGACGAGATCGCCCGCAGCCAGGCCGACCTGCGACGCCAGCGCAATGAATATCAAAACTTGTTTGAAAACGTGCCCTGCGAAATCGCGGTCCTCGACCGGGGCTACCGCCTGGTCAATTTCAACCGCAGCTACGCCGA
>CAYMAR010000208.1:0-7088 GCA_964388465.1 uncultured Desulfobacteraceae bacterium | reverse complement strand
TTCAATTGCGCGCCGCTGGATTCCTTCGGTGGGTGTGGTCCTTTAATTGCAGGGCATATGGACCGATGAACCCGTGGTCCAATCGGAAAAGGTATGACCTATCCCTTTGGCCAGCCCGCTGCGGCGGGTATCATTTTCCACAAGACGCCGGTTCGTCGGCCGATAGCGGCAGCGTCACCGCACCTACCAATGCCTCCCGGCCGCCAGCGACACAAGTTCGATTTCCCTCTCGATTTTTTCTGGTCGCCGAACCGTTGTGTGCGACCGGGGGTGCACGCCCCGGTGAGCCATCGATTGGAACTGAATGCGATTCAATGTCTGGAGCTTGCAAAATTCTTATTGACTTTGCCCCATCACTAAACTAAAAATCCTTTTCATTGGTAGGACCATAGAACAATTGATCTGATTCAAGCGTTCAATTCGGTTTAGTGACGGCCCCGACGAAAGGAGGTGAGTAACCAGTCTGAGCCGGCCGCGGCTGTTCCACCGTTGTTGCAATCCGCCAAGAGAATATGAACCTAAATTCTATTAGGAGGGAGTTCCCGTCATGAAAAAATCCTTTATTATCGTCCTAAGCCTTGTGCTGACCTTGTGTCTGCTGACCAGCGCCGCGCACGCCAAGCGCGAGAAATTCGGAAGCGACCCGCGGCACGAAATGGCCAAACGCGTGAAGTTCGATCCGTCCACCGAAAAAGTCCGCTGGAAAATGGTCATGCCCTGGTCCAAAGGCCTGCTTTTCTATGACATCGCCACCCATTTTTGCGATACGGTGCGCCTGCTCACCGCCGGCCAGTTCGATATCAAACCTTTTTCGGCCGGGGAGCTGGTGCCGGCCATGCAGAGTTTCGACGCGGTGAGCAAGGGCTCCGCCCAGGCCGGACATGACTGGCCCGGCTACTGGAAAGGCAAGAACGAGGCCTTCGTGGCCTTTGCCTCGGTACCCTTCGGTCTGGACGGCGAGGGCTACAACATCTGGCTGTATGAGAAGGGCGGCGCCGAAATGATGAACGAGCTTTACGGCAAGTTCAACCTCGTCGCACTGCCCGGCGGCCAGTGCGGCCAGGAAATGGGCCTCTTCTCCAACAAGCGCGCCACCAAGATGGAAGACTATAAAGGCATGCGCGTGCGCACCCCCGGCTGGTATATGGACATCATGAACAACCTGGGCGCCTCGGTCAGCCCCCTGCCCGGTGGCGAGGTCTATCTGGCCCTGGAGCGCGGCGTCATCGACGCGGCCGAGTTCTCCTCCCCGGCCATCAACTACCCCATGGGGTTTGACGAAATCACCAAATACGCCATCCAGCCCGGCGTCCACCAGCCCGGCATCCAGTGCGCCCTGTTCTTCAACAAGGACGCCTATGACAAACTGCCCGAGCACTACCGCTGGATCCTGGACATCGCCGCCAAGGAAACCCAGCTGTGGTCCTACAACTGGATCAACGCGCTGAATGCCGAAGCCATCCGCCGCTTCAAGGAAAAAGTGGAAATCGTCAAGATGGATAAAGAAGCCATCATCGAATTCCGCAAGACCACCAAGGCCTACATCGATGATCTGAAAACCAAACACCCCGATGTCAAAAAGGTGATGGATTCCCAGGAAGCCTTCATCGAGTCCTTCGCCGACTGGCGCGACGCCCGCAGCGGGGTGACGCCCTGGCCGTACGAAACCTTCATCGGCGGACGCACCACCGAGTAGCGGACGGCCGGCTGACCGTTCACGCACGCAAGAGGCCCGGGCGGCGCACCGTGTCGCCGGGCCTCGCATCAATCCACCAATCCAAGCCGTAGGAGTCGAAGGAAATGCTGAACACGATCATCAAAGGCATTGACTTCCTGGTCGAAAAGCAGGGGCAACTCACCTCGTTTCTGATCGTGCCGCTGCTCTTTATCGTCCTGTACGAAGTTCTCATGCGCTATGCCTTCAACGCCCCCACCGTGTGGGGATTCGAGGCCACGGCCTTCTTTTACGGCATGCACTACATGCTGGGGCTGTCGTATATGGAGCATGCCCAGGGGCACGTCCGGGTGGACATCGTCACCTCACGACTTCCCGCCAAGGTGCAGGCCGTCATCATGATCGCCGGTTATCTGCTGATTTTCATGCCGGTCTACGGCCTGATGACCTGGGGTGCCATCAAGTTCGCCCACACGGCCACGATCACCAACGAGCTCAACTCCACGAGTTGGGCGCCCCGGATATGGCCCTATAAAATTGTCATGGCCTTGAGTTTTCTGCTCCTGGTGGTCCAGGGGCTTTCCACCATGCTCAAAAGCGTAAAAACCCTCACCGAAAAATCGGCGACCTAAATCACGGCCGAAAAAGACGGAGCATCCTATGAGTCTCGAATTTATGACCGTTGCCATGTTCGTGGTGTTGATCGCCACGATTGTCACGGGGCTGCCGCTGGCCTACTGCCTGGGCGGTGTCGCCGTGCTCTTCGGACTGATCGACAATGGCTGGAACGTCGCCGCACTGTTCGACATGTTTGCCAACAACACATGGGGGTTGATGAACAACTATGTCCTGGTGGCGATTCCCCTGTTCATCCTCATGGCCCAGCTGCTGGACCGCTCCAAGGTGGCCGAGCAGCTGTTCGACGCCCTATTCATCGTGCTGGGCGGGCTCAAGGGCGGACTGGGGCTGGCGGTCGTCGTCGTCTGTACGGTGTTTGCCGCGACCACCGGGATTATCGGCGCGTCCGTGGTGGCCATGGGTCTTCTGGCCACGCCGGCCCTGCTGAACAAAGGCTACCAGAAAGAGATGACCAGCGGCATCATCTGCGCGGCCGGAACCCTGGGCATCCTCATCCCGCCCAGCATCATGATGGTGGTCTACGGCGGATTGACGGGGCTGAAGGAAACCTCGGTGGGCAACCTCTTTGCCGGTGCCATCTTCCCGGGCCTCCTTCTGGCCAGCCTTTATTTTCTCTACATTTTCATCCGCTGCAATCTCAACCCCGAATTGGGCCCGCCGATTTCCAAGGATGAGGCCAAAAGTTGGAGTGCGGCGCAGAAGTGGGGCATGACCCTCAAGTCCCTGATCCCGCCTCTGGCGCTGATCCTGGCCGTGATGGGCACCATTCTGGCCGGTATCGCCACGCCCACGGAAGCCGCGGGGCTGGGCGCCGCCGGGGCGGCGCTGCTGGCGGTCTTCAACAAGAAGATGAACTGGACGGTCATCCGCGAATCGGCCTACGCCACCATGAAGACCACCGCCATGGTGATGATGCTCTTTATCGGCGGCAAATTCTTCAGCACCGTTTTTCTGAGCATGGGCGGCGGCGACGTGGTGGCCGACCTGATGATCGGCTCCGGGCTCAACCGCTGGGTGGTGCTGGCCATCATGATGGTCATCGTCTTCCTCATGGGCATGTTCATCGACTGGGCCGCGATCCTGCTGATCACCGTACCCATCTTCATGCCCATCGTTCTGGAACTGGAGTTCAACCCGCTGTGGTTCTCGCTGCTCATGTGCGTCAACCTGCAGACCTCTTTCGTCACGCCGCCGTTCGGCTACGCTCTTTTTTACTTCGCCGGCGTGGCCCCGCAGGGATATACCATGATGCACATTTACCGAGGCATCATGCCCTTCGTGATCCTGCAGCTCATCGGGTTGGCGATCCTGGTGATGTTCCCGGCCTTGACGACCTGGCTGCCGGCGATCTTTTTCGGGGCCTCTTGATCCGGATGACCGGCCCCGCGCCGGCCCCGATGGCCAAACGGGCGCGGAGCGATGGCCGGCACCGCCGGCGTCCGATTCGCCCACGATCATATCGGGGGCCCCAACCGGGCCATCGACATGTGCTGTCGGCCCCGCCCCGAGTGCCCGCACTCACCCAACGTCCGGCATCGGGGCCGCCGTTTGGGCGCGTGGACATGCCCGGCGCGCGCCGGCCGCCTGTTGGTGCGCGAATTGGCCTTAAACCGGCATCTGCCTTTTTTCTATCGAGGGTGGCCGAAATGATCGCTGATAAGCTTGTCCAGGAATTCAAAACCGACGAATGCGACGTACCGGTCACGGCCGGCATGATTCCAATCGTCGACATGCTCTCTCAGGCCAGTGCGGCGGTCGCTGTCCGCCATCCTGTCGAACAGGTAGCCGAGGCCCTTGCCCCATGAAGATAGAACTCAAACCGATCCAACCCAAACGGATCTCCGATCAGGTCTTCGACCAGCTGCGGGAGCTGATTTTCCGCGGCGACTACCAGCCCGGCCAGAAAATCATGACCGAGCGCCAGTTGGCCGAAGCCCTCAATGTCAGCCGCAATTCCGTCCGCGAAGCCATCAACAAGCTGGTGACCCTGCGTTTTCTGGAACAGCGCCAGGGTCAGGGGACCTTTGTGCGCCCGATCGACGAAGCGGTTCAAATTCCATTGGCTACGGTCATGGAGACCCAGGATGCGAGCCTCATCGATTTGCTGGAAATGCGCATGGGAATCGAATGCACCGCCGCCTCCCTGGCCGCCCAGCGCATCGATGCGGACGAACTCGAGGCCATCGCAAAGGCCCTCGCCGAGATGGAACGCGATATCAACTCCGGTGGACTGGGAACCGAGGGCGATCTGGCCTTCCACATGGCCATTGCGGCCGCCACCAAAAACCCGCTGCAGATCTACATCATGAAGAATGTCTCCGATTTCCTGCACATGGGTATTCGCGAGAATCTGCTGCATCTGTATCAGGTCCCGGAGAACATCGAAACGATCATCCAGCAGCACAAGGCCATCTTCGATGCCATCCGCCGCCGCGACCCCGAAGACGCCTACAACGCCATGCGCAGTCACATCACCTTCGTCATCGACTTTTTCAGCCGCCGTCAATGAACCGCGATTTGATCTTTGCAGCGGCGCCCCCGGCGGCGCGGCGCAGGGATCTGATCGGTGCAACACCCTGAGTGCCCCGCCGCCGTTGGTCTGTCAGAGGGCGGCGCGCACCGCCGGACCCAGTCCGGCTTGGTCGGCCACGGCCTGCAAGCGCCGGAGACCCTCGCCGGCGGGATCGGCCTGGGTGGCCGCCCAGTGGACCATTTTCCGTAGGGCCTGGCCTTCGCGGATCAGGGCGCGGGCGCGCCGGACACCCTCGGCCAGGCGGGGCGTCTGGTCCACGAGATAAAACAGCGCGCCCGCGTTCAGGCAGGTGATTTCCTCGCAGCCGCCCTTTTCAACGCCCCCGACCGTCTGCAGAAAACGCACGGCCTCCCGCGATCGGTCGCCGCTGGCGGCAATCTCCGCATATGCCCGTCGCGGCAGACCCACATCTTCCGGCTCCAGGGTGAATGTGGACTCCGAGCCGTCGGTGTGGATTTCGCGCACCCGGCTGACGCCCAGATTCGAGAGTTCGTCCATGCCCCGGCGGCCGTCGGCGTCCAGGCCATGGACGACCAGCGCCCGCCGGTAGCCGATGGCCTTCATGACCGTGGCCGCCGGCGCGATCAGATCTTCGCTGTAGACGCCGCGCAGACCGTGGGTCGGACGACAGGGGCTGGCCAGCGAGGCGGCGATGTTGAGGGTCGAGCCGAAGCGGATCTGGGAGAGAATCCGCGCCAGGGACCGGGGATGGGTGGCGGGACTCATACCGTTGAAAAGCCCGATGCCGGTCGTGCGGATGCTGCGGGCCACGGTAGCCACGTCGCATTCGACGTCGAGACCCAGCGCCTCGAGCAGATCCACGGTGCCGCAGCTGGAGGTCAGGGCGCGCGCACCGTGGCGGGCCATGCGCACCCCGCCGGCCGCGGCCACCACCGCGGCGGCCGAGCTGACGTTGAAGGTCTTGAGGGCATCCATGCCGGTGCCCGAGTTCTCCACCAGCGGGACACCCAGATCGTCTTCGGTCCGCACCGTGTCGCGCTCGAAGATCGCCTGCCAGGCCCCGGCAATTTCTTCCGGGGTTTCTCCCTTGGCCGCCAGGGCGGCCAGAAAGGCGCCCTGCTGCAGATCGGGCTGTTCGTCATTCAGGATCTGGCAGAAAAGCGTGTAGCTTTCGGTGCGGCTCAGATCCTCCCGGTTGATTAGTTTCTGAATGTAACAGCCAAAGCGCTTGATCGATTCCTCGGCGTGCATGCGGCGTCAGTCCTCCTGCCAGGGGTCGAGAAGGATTTTCATGCCGGCCCTTTCCTCCACGAGCCTCAGGGCCTCGTCCAGTCGTTTCAGGGGCAGGCGATGAGAGATCATGTCGCCGACCGGCACGCGGCCGTCGGCGATCAGCTTCAGGGCGGCCTGTCCGTGACGATAACTGCAACCGTAGGCACCCACCAGGGTCTGCTCAGCGTAGTGCAGCTGGTTGAAGCTCACGGGCAGGCGATCGTCCGCGAGCGGCAGGCCGGAGAACACCACCAGGCGGCCCCGCGGGGCCAGGTGGGCCAGCGCCGCCCGGTAGGCCTCGCGGTCGCCCACGGCCACGACGGCGAGATCGAAGGGCGTCTCGCCGGCCGTCTCCCGCCCGCCGATCAATTCCCTTCGTCGACGGTCCGGTTCAATGTTTAGGGGCCGGGCACCGAACGCCCGCGCCGCCCGCGCCAGCAGTGTCCCGGCCGGACCGGCACCCCAGATACCGATGGTCTCCCCGGTCTGAACGCGCCCAAGCTCGAGCGCGTTCAGAACACAGGAGAGCGGCTCGGCCAGGACAGCCTCGTCGAAAGCCAGCCCGTCGGGCAAGGGCATGACGCTACGGGCCGGGACGGTGACATGGGGCCCGAACCCGCCATCGCGATGAAAACCCATGATCTGCATTTCGCGGCAGAGGTTCTCGGCCCCGGTCCGGCAGGCCGGACAGCGCCCACACCATATGCCCGGGTAGACATAGACCCGATCCCCAGGGTTCAGATTTGCGACACGGCCGCCGAGAGCCTCGACCGTGCCGACCACTTCCTCGCCGGGCACGCGGGGCAGCACCAGGTCGCGATGGCCCACGCGCACGATCTTGAGGTCGGTGCGGCAAAGCCCGGTCACGGCCACCCGGATCAGAACTTCTTCTTCCGCGGGGGGCCGCACCGGCATGGTCTTGAGTTCAAACCGTCCGATGGCGACGACTTGAGCCGACGGCATGGTCATAAGGGGCATCCTTTCTCCTGGTTTCGATCGCTACCCTTC
>CAYMAR010000207.1:4951-7113 GCA_964388465.1 uncultured Desulfobacteraceae bacterium | reverse complement strand
AAGGTTCGGAATCGGCGGCGGTTTCAGCTGCCGCCCCGGCTGCTTGCCCGGGGGACGGGCGATGCCGCGGGGCGTCGTTGTTTTGTTGCGTGCTTTTTACGAAACCGTTTGATTTTGTCATTCCAAAGGCGCGCTTTGCATACGGAAAGGAATAAATCCATGGAAAGAACATTGTCCATCGTCAAGCCGGACGGCGTCAGCCGCGGGCTTATCGGCGAAGTGGTCAAACGGCTGGAGGCCAACGATCTCAGGATCGCGGCCATGAAGATGATTCATATGACCCGTTCCCAGGCGGAAGGCTTCTATGCCGTGCATCGCGAACGTCCCTTTTTCGGCAGTTTGACCACATTCATGTCTTCCGGCCCCTGTGTCGTCATGGTGCTGGAGGGCGCGGACGCCATCGCGCGCTACCGCCAGCTGATGGGCGCGACCAACTACAAGGAGGCCGCGCCCGGCACCATCCGGGCCGACTTTGCCACCGACATCGAAAAAAACGTGGTCCACGGGTCGGATGCCCCCGAAACAGCGGCTTTTGAAATCGGCTACTTCTTCAACTGCTTTGAACTCGTGGGGTGAGTCCCGAACGCGTCCATCTTGAGAATGTGCGGATCGTTCTGCACCGGCCCCGCTTCCCGGAGAACATCGGTGCCGCCGCCCGGGCCATGTGCAACATGGGTCTGCGCCGTTTGGTGGTGGTCGCTCCGGAAAACTTCATCGAGGCGCGCGTCCGCATGATGGCCACCCATGTGGCCGGCGATGTGGTCGACGCCATCACCCGTTTCGACCGCCTGGATGAGGCCGTGGCCGATTGCGGCTACGTGGTCGGCACCACCGCGCGGCTGGGCGGCGAGCGGCAGTCCGTGGTCTCACCGCCCGTCATGGCCCAACGCCTGATTGCGATTTCCCGCGAAAACGCGGTGGCTCTGGTCTTCGGCCCCGAAGACCGCGGGCTGACCAATCAGGAGATCCGGCTTTGCCACGCCCTGGTTAACATTCCCACCGATGCGTTTGCCTCCCTCAACCTGGCCCAGGCCGTGATGGTGATGTGCTACGAGGTGTTCACCGCCCGCACCACTGAGGACGGGGGGTTCGCCCCGCGGTTGGCCACGCGTCACGAGCTGGACGGCATGTACGCGAAGCTGCGGGACATTCTCGTGCGCATTTCCTATATCAACCCCGAGAACCCGGACTACTGGATGAATCGCCTGCGGCGGTTTTTTACGCGGCTGCAGCTGCGTGCGCGCGAGGTCAGTATGATCCGGGGGATGATTCGCCAGGTCGAATGGTATGCCCGCAAGAACTATGAAGACGGCCTGAAAGAAGGCCGCCGCCAGGCGGCGGGGAAGGAATAGAAACGCCATGCGCTTAATTCGTTTTGGAGAACCGGGGCGTGAGGTCCCCGGGTTGTGGCAGGACGGTCGCGTCGTCGCTTTGCGACGGCATTTTCCGCAAATCCCCGACGTGGGCGGCGCTTTTTTTCGCGAGGGCTGGCTGGAGCGGATCCGCGGTCTGGAGGATCCCGGCGAAGAGCGGGATGTTCGCCTGGGTCCCCCGATTGCAAGCCCTTCCAAGCTGATCTGCCTGGGAAAGAACTACGCCGAACACGCCCGCGAGGGGCATTTCGAGCCTCCCGCGAAACCGCTTCTGTTCGCCAAGGCGCCCTCGGCCCTCACCGGCCCCCGCGATCCGGTGATGCTGCCGCGAAGCGGCGGCCAAGTGGACTGGGAGGTGGAGCTGGCGCTCGTCATCGGCCGGGAAGGCAAGCGCATCCGCGAGGAGGAGGCTTTCGAATACATCGCCGGCTACACGGTGATGAACGACGTGTCCGGGCGCGAAGCCCAGTTCGGCGACGGTCAGTGGTTCCGGGGCAAGTCGTTCGACACCTTCGCCCCCATGGGACCGGTCTTGGTGACGCCCGATGAAATCGGGGATGTCGCCAACCTCCAGCTGACGGCCACGGTGGACGGTAAAACCATGCAGAGCGGCAACACCCGCGATCTGATCTTCGCTATCCCCTATCTGCTGAACTACATCAGCGCGGACATCACCCTGCTGCCGGGCGACGTGATCTCCACCGGCACCCCGGCCGGCGTCGGGATTTTCAGGGATCCGCCCATAACGCTGCAGGCGGGCAACGTGGTCGAATGCCGGGTGGAGGGGAT
>CAYMAR010000207.1:0-4851 GCA_964388465.1 uncultured Desulfobacteraceae bacterium | reverse complement strand
GGGCCGAAAGATGCCTTCTATGGGTGGACATTCGCTAATAGTGCTGGTCGGCGTATTCCACCCAGCCGCCGGCTTCCACCAGCGCGCGGTCGAAAGGGGCGATGTCGAAGGGGCAGCGCGCCTGCCGACCCTCGGCCTCCAACGTGAAGGCACTGTTTTCCAGGTCCATGCGCAGGCGGGTGGGGTGCGCCGCAAATCGGTCGAACAGGTCGGCGATCCGGTTCGCAGGCAGTTCGATCGCCAGCAGGCCGCAGTTGAACATGTTCTGCCGGAAAATGCGGGCGAAACTGGCCGCAATCACCACGTGGATGCCATTGGCCTCCAGCGCCCAGGGCGCGTGCTCGCGGGAGGAGCCGCAGCCGAAATTGGCGCGCGTGATCACGACCTGCTTGTCCTGCGCGCTCTTTCCGGGCGTGAAACCGTCCAGACACAGATCTTCGAGCAGATGCGGCCCCAGGGCTTCTTTGGTGATTTCGGTCAGGTATTTGGCCGGGATGATTTCATCGGTGTTGATGTCGGCGCGATCCAGAAAGAGCACGTTGCCGCTGAAGGTCTTCATAAAGCCGCGCCTCCTGCCGGGTAGAGGTCGGAATTGGCGATGTGACCGGCGACGGCACTGGCGGCCGCCGTGGCCGGGCTGACCAGGTGTACCATACCGCCGATGCCCATGCGGCCGTTGAAGTTGCGGTTGGTGGTGGCCGCGCAGACCTCGCCTTCGGCCAGGACCCCGTTGCTCATGCCCAGACAGGCCCCGCAGGTGGGGTTGGTGACGCAGAAACCGGCGTCCATGAAGATTGCGAGCAGCCCCTCCGCCATTGCCTGCCGGTAGACTTTGGGCGTGGCCGGTGAGACGATGCCCCGCACGGTCGGGGCGATGATGCGCCCCTTGAGCACCGCTGCGGCCACGCGCAGGTCTTCGATACGGCCGTTGGTGCAGGAGCCGATATAGACCTGGTCGATCCTCTGGGCGGTCATCGCCGCCACCGGCTTGACCTGGTCGGGCTTGTGGCCGAAGGTCACCATGGGCTCCAGGCCGCTTACGTCGTGCGCGATCACTTCGGCGTAGGCGGCGTCGGCATCGGGCTGGTAGACGCTGAAAGCGGCCAGCGCCGCTTCCCGGTCCGAATAGTCGTCCTGCACGAACGGCCACAGGTAATCCACGGTCGTGGCATCGGGCGCGCAGATGCCGCAGGTGCCGCCGGCTTCGATGGCCATGTTGCACAGCGTCATGCGCTCTTCCATGGTCATGGCCGCCGTCACCGGCCCCCCGAATTCGATCACCTTGTCGGTGGCGCCGTCCACCCCGAGGCGGGCGATGACCGCGAGAATCACGTCCTTGGCAAACACGCCTTCGGGCAGGCGCCCGTTCAGGTTGATCCGCAGGGTCTCGGGATAGCGAAAGGCGCACACGCCCTTGAGGATCCCCACCTCAAGGTCGGTGGTGCCCACCCCGGCGGCGAAGGCGCCGAAGGCCCCGTAGGTGCAGGTGTGCGAATCCCCCATGATGGCGGTGTAGCCGGGGCGGATGAAACCCTTTTCGGGAAACAGGGCGTGGCAGACGCCGTTGCGGCCGATATCGAAGAAATCGCGGATCCCGTGGCGCCGTGCCCAGTCACGCAGGATCTTGCCCTGGGCGGCGGTTTTCGAATCCTTGGCCGGGGTCACGTGGTCGATGACGGCCTTGATGCACCGGGGGTCGAACACGCGGTCCTTGCCCCGGGCCACGAGGTCGTTGATGGCGATCGGGGTCGTGATTTCGTGACAGGCCACCACGTCCAGGCGGATGACATGCACGTCCTCGAAAGGGGTGTCGATGCGATGGGTATCGAAGATTTTCTCGACAATGGTGCGGCCCATGCGCCCTCCGTCAGTCGCTTTCGGTTTTGAGGACGGAAAGAAAGGCCGACTGGGGGATCATGACCTGCCCCACCATCTTCATGCGCTTTTTGCCTTTCTTCTGTTTCTCGAGCAGTTTGCGTTTGCGGGAAACATCGCCGCCGTAGCATTTGGCCGTGACGTCCTTGCGGAAGGGGGAGATGGTCTTGCGGGCGATGATGGTGCCCCCGATGGCCCCCTGGATGGCGATCTTGTACATCTGCCGCGGGATCTCGTCGCGCAGTTTGGTGCAGGCCGTGCGCGCCCGTTCGACCGCCCGCTCGCGGTGCACGAGCTGCGAGAGGGCGTCGACCTTCTCGCCGTTGATCAGGATGTCCAGCTTGACCAGGTCGGTGGCCCGGTAGGCAATGATCTCGTAGTCGAAGGAGCCGTAGCCCTGGGTGACGGATTTGAGCTTGTCGTAGAAGTCGTAGATCACTTCGGCCAGAGGCATCTCGAAGATCATTTCCAGCCGGCTGTTGGTCAGGTACTGGTAGTTCTTGTTGATCCCGCGGCGGTCGAGACAGAGCTTCATGACCGCGCCCATGTAGCGGTCGGGCACGATGATGGCCGCCTTGATGAACGGTTCGCGCGATTCCGCGATCGTGGTGGGATCGGGGTAGAGGGCGGGGTTGTCGATGACCTCGGTGCTGCCGTCGTTCATCACGATCTCGTACTGGACCGACGGGGCCGTCAGGATCAGGGAGAGATCAAACTCCCGCTCGAGCCGTTCCTGGACCACCTCCAGGTGCAGCAGTCCCAGGAATCCGCAGCGGAAGCCGAAGCCCAGCGCCACCGAGGTGTCTTTTTCGTAGATAAGGGAGGCGTCGTTGAGCTTTAGTTTTTCGAGGCCCGCCACCAGGTCCGGGTAGCCGTCCGAAGCCACAGGGTAAATGGACGAAAACACCACCGGCTTGGCTTCCTTGAAGCCGGGCATGGCCGCATCGCACGGGCGTTGCTTGAGCGTGATCGTATCACCGCAGCGGGTGTCGCTGACCGTCTTGATGCCGGCGATCAGATAGCCCACCTCTCCGGCCGCGAGGGACTTGGTCGGGCGGCGCACGATTTGGAAAACACCGACTTCCTCGACCTTGTAGGTGGCGCCGTTGGACATGAATCGGATCGTATCGCCGGCCTTGATGCGGCCGTCGAAAACGCGGAAATGGACGATGGTGCCGCGGTAGGCATCGTAGTGAGAATCGAAGATCAGCGCCTTGAGCGGGGCTTCGGCGTCGCCTTCCGGCGGTTCCAGCTTGCGGACGACGCCCTCGAGGACATCCTCGATACCGGTGCCCTCCTTGGCCGAGGCCAGGATGGCCTCGGCCGGGTCCAATCCCAAATCCTCCTCGATCTGGCGGCGCACCCGGTCGATGTCGGCCGAGGGCAGGTCGATCTTGTTGATCACCGGGATGATTTCCAGGTCGTGCTCCAGCGCCAGATAGAGATTGGCCAGGGTCTGAGCCTCGACACCCTGGCTGGCATCGATGAGCAGAAGAGCCCCCTCACAGGAGGCCAGGGCCCGGGAGACCTCGTAGGAGAAATCGACATGGCCCGGCGTGTCGATCAGGTTCAGACGGTAGTCGCGACCGTCGGCGCCGCGGTAGGGCAGGCAGACCGTCTGGCTTTTGATGGTGATGCCGCGCTCCCTTTCGATATCCATGCTGTCCAGAATCTGGTCCTTGAAATCCCGGTCAGAGACAATGTCGGTAACCTGGATCAGTCGATCCGACAGGGTCGATTTCCCATGATCGATGTGGGCAATGATGCTGAAATTGCGTATATGTTTCATTTTCAGACCACAGCCGGCCGCGCTGTGCCGGCGCGTCGGCAATGCGCCGGACTGCTTGGCACAGCCGACTTGTCAATTGGTATCAACGGTACGCAGGCGGCCGAATGTGACCGGGCAGCGAACGGAGAGGCGGGAAGCTTGGAAGCCAAATGCCGGTTGACACGGTTAATTGTTGCATATTATAGTTAATATTCTGCAAATAATAAGGAATGCTCCTATTACCAGATCACTTTTTACCCTGTCAACCCGCTGCTCCGGCGACAAGCCGACGGATACAACGGACCGCCTGCGAGGAACCACGCCCTAATGGAAGAAACCCGTATCTTGATTGTGGACGACGATGCTGGCATTCGGGATACCATGCACGAGTTTATCGGGATGTCGGGCTACGAGGCCACGGCAGCGGCCAGCGCAGAGGATGCGCTGGACATCCTCACCGCCAAGGATGCCGATGTGGTCATCACCGACATCTCGCTGCCCGGCATGGACGGGCTGGAACTCACCGATCGGATTAAGAAGAACTACGACGCCGACGTGATCGTGATCACCGGATACAGCGCCGACTACTCCTATGAGGAGGCCATCAGCAAGGGGGCCAGCGATTTTCTCTTCAAACCGGTTCGTTTCGCCGAACTGCTCCTGAGGCTCAAACGGGTATTGAAGGAGCGCCAGCTGACCCAGGAGCGGGTCAAGATGCTTGAACAGCTCCAGAAACTGGCCACCACCGACGGCCTGACCAAGCTCTACAACTCGCGCCATTTCTATAACCAGCTGACCTTGGAAGTCGATCGTTCCAACCGCTACAACCCGCCGCTGTCCCTGTTGCTTCTGGACATCGACCATTTCAAGAATTACAACGACAATTTCGGCCATCTCGAGGGCGACAAGGTGCTGGTGCGTCTGGCCCAGATCATCGAATCCTGTCTGCGCAAGCTGGATACGGCCTACCGTTACGGGGGCGAGGAATTCACGGTGATCCTGCCTGAAACCACCGGAGAGGAAGCCGAAACCGTCGCCTACCGCATCAAGGATACGGTTGAAAAAGAAAAATTCACCCCGCGCTCCGGTGCGTCGGTTTTCGTCACCATCAGTGTCGGTGTCACCCAGTATGTCCCCACCGAAGACATCACGGCCTTTGTCAAACGGGCCGATACCGCCATGTATGCCTCCAAGGACGAGGGGCGCAA
>CAYMAR010000206.1:0-7115 GCA_964388465.1 uncultured Desulfobacteraceae bacterium | reverse complement strand
GTGCCGGCGGTGGCGGCTATCTCTGTTCAACGGCGCACATGATCCGCCCGGAGGTACCCTGGGACAACGTCGTTGCGTTTGTCGAAACAGTAAAGGAATACGGACATCCCTGAGAACGGAAGATCAGAATCATGCTTCATCAACAAATCCACCATCGCTCCTTTCTGGCATTCGCCATGTTGTCCTTGGCGTGTGTCACCGCCCATGCCGCGACCGGCGACGACTTGCTGGTGCCGTTTGTCACCGGCGCGGTGCCGCGTGACAAACCGTTCTTCCCGTGGCGGACGCTGAACCTTCATCCCTACGACAATGCCTGGGGCATCGGGTCAAGCGGGCTACCTGGGGAAAGCCCGTACCATCGCCCCGACGGCAGCAGGGAATGACACGGAGGATAGGGCAGAAAGATGTCAGGCAGAAAAATAGGACAGAACAATATGCTAAAGATGAACAACCAACCCAACATCATTATCTGCACGTGTGACCAGCTTCCCGCCTACGCGACGGGGTGCTACGGCAACGACTTTGTTCGCACGCCCAACATCGATCGGCTTGCAAGTGAAGGAATGCGCTTCGAACAAGCTGTCACCAACTACCCGATCTGTCTGCCGGCTCGTTCAGTCCTGATCTCGGGACAGTACAATCGCACCTGCACGGGGGGAAGCAGCAACATTGTCGTGCGTGGCGAAGGACGGAGCTTCTTCCCCCAATATCCCTTTGACGGGCGGCCGCACCTGAAGGAAGAAACCTTGCCGGAAGTCCTACGCACTGCCGGCTACGAGACCGCCACCATCGGCAAGTGGCACATTCATTCCTGGCCGAGTGACGTGGGCTTTGACAGCTACATCATCCCGCGGGTCAACCACTGCCATACCGGGCAGGCTTTTACCGAGAACGGCGGTGTCGAGTTCGTGCCTCCCGGCTATAGCGTCGACTACGAGGCCGACCGTCTTGAGCAGTTTCTCAACACCCGCGGCGAGGGCGACAAGCCTTTCTTTATGTACTACAACATCTCTCCGCCGCACTGCCCCTTTGGCGATGCGCCGGAGCGGTACCTCAAGATGTACAACCCGGCCGAGGCGCCGATCCGACCCAATGTGGATTTGGACACCCCGCTCAAGGATCAGGAGATGTGGTTCAATATCTACCGCTGGGACTTCCGCTACTATACCTATATGCTGCCGGAAACGACCCGCCTGCCCGAGGGATACTCATTGCGCCACCTCACCGCCGAGTACTACGGTCTTGTCACCTGGGTGGACGACACCGTGGGACGCATGCTCCATGTACTCGAGCGCACGGGCCTGGCGGAGAACACCATCGTGGTCTTTACCAGCGACCATGGCGAGAACCTGGGGAGCCTGGGGCTGGTACAGAAGGGCACGCCAAACGAGGAGTCGATCCGCATTCCCATGATTGTGCGCGGCCCCGACACGACCAGCGGGGTGACCGGGAGCCATGTCGCCAGCCTCGTTGACCTGGCGCCAACGCTGCTGTCCATGTGCGGGCTGGACGCGCCGACCCATTTCCATGGCCGTGACCTCTCCGCCCTCTGCCGCGGTGAAGCCTGTGACGCCCGGCCCGAAGCCTATGTAGAATACACCGACGGGGCTACGGTGCGCACGCTGGACTATACCTATTTTCTGCCCTTCGCGAATCATGAACACGAACTCGCCGACAAACCCCGGCAATACTACAACATGGTCAGCGACCCCTACCAGATGAACAACCTGGCCGACACCGAGTACCTGTCAGAACCGGCCGGTGAACTCGACCAACTCCTGCGGGCATGGGATGAGCGGACCCCGTGGTCTTGTCAAACCCAGAATGGCAAGAAAAAGGAGTTGATATGACAACCAACTACATGAAAAACAGTTGGATACGCTTTCTCGCCGCAACCGCAATGTTACTGACCGCGTGCGGTTGTGGTGCGGCCGGGGGCGCGACCGGCGACGACTTGCTGGGGGCGTTCGCCCGGGCGCAGGCCGGCGAGCCGTTGCGGGTGGTGGCCATTGGCGGATCCATCACCCAGGTCGGCGCCGGCTGGGTGGGGCCGTGGCTGCGGGAGACCTTCCCGCGGAGCAGGATCAGCGTGCACAATGCCGGCATGAGCGGCACGGGCAGCCAACTGGCTATCTTCCGCCTGGAACGCGACGTGATCGCGCATCAGCCGGATCTGGTCATGTTCGAATTTGCGGTCAACGACGGCAACGGTGGGGCGCACACGGTCTGGTCGGTCGAAAGCGTGATCCGGCGGTTGAAAAACCTGGAGAAGCCGCCCGCCATCGTCATGATCGAGGCGGCGCAACGCGGTCGCGAGTTCATTCCGCCCCAGCGCAAGGTGGCCGAGCACTACGGATTACTGACGGTGGACATGCAGGCCGCCATGCAGAAACACCTCGCGGCAAAGGACCTCGCGTGGGAAGACCTATTGCCCGACGGCGGCCACCCCAACAGTGCCGGCCACAATTTCTATCGCGAGACGGTTGCCGCCGCGCTTCGTCCGTTTGCTGAACGCGCCGGACGTGCGGCGCCATCCGCGCCACAGCCTCTGCCGGCCGTACTATCGGACAAGCCGCTGATTCTCGACGGGCGTCTGGAACCCGTTCCGGCCGCGGGCGCCTGGCGGCGCGAGGCGTCCGTGCCCGGCTGGTGGGACCGTTTCTTCCGCGGCGTCACGGTTGGCCGCACGGAAGGCGAGGTGCTCACCATTCCCTTCCGCGGAACGACGGTGGGGCTTTTCTACACACTCGACGCGCGCAACGGCATTTTCCAGGCATCGGTGGACGGCGCGGCGCCGGTGCAAGTCGACACCGGCTACCGCAGTGGCTATGCGCACACGATTCTCGGTGAGGGCCTGGCGCCGGGCGAACACCTTCTGCACGTGGTCATCCCGCGCGACGGCGGCGCGCGCGACAATGGCGTCGCCCTCGGCTACGTGCTGGTCGGCGGCGAGAAGAACGCTTCTGCCGAGCGAGCCCCACAGAGCGCCTGTACACCGGAGACACTGAGCCAGGCACGGCTCGACGCGACGACCGCGCAGAAACTGGTGCGGGAAGCGCAGGCGCTGCGTGGCGGCGTCTCCGCCGGCAAGTGGGCCTGGATCGGGCCGTTCGGCGACATCAGCGCTGCCTTGAGCCCCGGCGCCGACATGCCGCCACCGGATCTGCAACGGATATTCTGGCCCGAGCGGGACATGGGCGTGTCGCCAAACCGCACCGCGCCGGACACTGCCCGTGACACGCCAACCGCCTGGACCAGAGGCCAGGGCAAAGACGCAAAGCTCGATTTCGCCAAACTGACCGGCTACCGCGACCGTGGCGTCGCCTATGCCTGGACGGTGGTCGACGCGGCCCGGGCGCAAACGGTCCCTTGTCGCCTGAAGCTGGACTACTTCGGCAGGATCTGGCTGAACGGCAAGCTCATCCACAGCGTCGCCGCCGGCCACGGGCATGTCACCGAGGGAATCTGGTTCGACCTGCCGCTCGCGGCCGGCAGGAACCACCTGGTCATCAAGACACACGCCGGCAGCGCCGGGTTCTCCCTGGCTCTGGCCACGGTCCCGAGCGCCGGGCAGCCACTGGTGTTTGTGAATCCGCTCGATTCCCCGGCCAAAGCCCACGGCCTGACATTGCGCAATACCTTCACCAAATGCCTGACCGCGAAGAAGCTGACGATCGTCATCATCGGCAATTCCGTATCCAACGGACAGCGTTTCGAGAGCGGCTACTCGGCCCATGTGCATGACTGGTTCGCGAAGACTTTTCCGGAGGCGACGATCGACGTGAAGCGCGGCATCATCTCTTCGATCGGCAGCGAGGTGCAGCTCTTCCGCATGGACGACAAGCTGTTCGCGCACGAGCCCGACCTGGTCGTCGCCGAGTTCGGCGCTGCCAACACCGCCGCGGATTCGGGCTGGGGGGAACCGGGAAAGATCACCCGGCAGTCGCTCGAAGGCTATGTCCGCAACCTGCGCCGGCAGCGTCCCGAAGTGGACTTGATGCTCAACCACAGCATTCACCAGAGCGGGATGGAGGCCTATCGCCGGGGCGGTGTTCCGGTCTCGGTCGCCTTTCACCGGCAGGTGGCCGCCCATTACGGCTGCGCCCTGGCCGAGCCGGGCACGCAAATCGCCCGGCGCGTCATCGCCGGCGAGCCCTGGTCCGCTTTCATGGGCGATCCCATCCACCCCAATGCCGGGGGCTACGCCGTGCACGGCGAGGTCATCCGCGCCGAACTGGACCGGCAATACAAGCTCTACCGGGAACTGGCCGACAAGGACCGGACGGTGCGTGCGCACCCTCTGCCTGAGCCGGTCCTGCCGGACGCCTGGGAGGTGCCGCGACTCGTATCCGCATCGGCTGCTGCAAAGCTCACCGGCTTCACCGAGGCTGCCTCGGGACGCGTACGCTATATCGAAGCCGCCGCAACGGGCGCGTCCGGCCGGTTCGCCCCGGACACGGGCCGGATCGTCGGCATCTGGCGGCACTGCGGCACACGCGGGGCGCTTTTGGATGAAGGGCCGACGGCACGCCTGGAGGTGCGCCTCGACGGTGTCGGCAAGTGGACGCCGCTGCCGCTCCAAAAGGAGCCGGTCGTGGTGGATGACAACGACCGCAACAATGTTCAGCGTCGCCAGTTTTTCGGCGCCTACGGCTTGCCGCTCTACGCCCGAAGCCTCGAATTCCGCGTCGCCGCCCCGGCTGAAGGCGCGGGCCAGGCGCCCGTACGGATCATCGGATTTTTTGTGGTCGAGAATATCAACAACAAGGAGACAAACAAATGAGACGCATCAAACAACAACAAGGAGACAAACACATGAGAAATAGGAAGCAACTGGCACTGGCACTGACACTGGCAATGGCACTGACCGCGGCGACGCACGCGGTTGAGGAGACCAACTACGCATTGAACTCGACGGTCATCGCCCGACCCGCGGGCGGGTGGGAATTGGAGGGGCTCGAAACAGTGGCCGACGGCAAGTGCGAGCAGCGCTGGGGCACGTACTCGCCGTGCGAGATCGAGCTGCATTTCCCGTACGACCGTCCGGTGACGATCAACAAGGTACGGATCGCGATCGGGCCGGAGACCTGGGCCCCGCCGCAGCAGTACCGCGGCGAGGTGCAGAGCTGGGACGGCCAGGCATGGGTCACGCTACAGGCATTCGACCAAAAGGGCGCCGGGAATCGGCCGATGGAATGGGACGGCTTCGAGGTGACCACCAGCGGCCTGCGGCTGGTGGTGCATGAATCGACCTGGCGCAGCGCCGGCGGCGGTGGCGGCGGTGATGTGATCGTCTTCGAAATCGAGGCGTTCGGCCCGAAATCCGAAGCGAAACCGTTGGACGCGAGCGAACGCATGCGCATTGAGCCGCAGGGCATGCGCGATCCCGATATCCCCTATGCCGACCGCCGCATCTTCAATCTCGGCGAACCCGCGGTTGTAAGCGTGAGCCTGGATGGGGCCGGCCTGCCGCAGGGCGACTACGAGCTGCGCTGCGACATCCGCGACTGGCAGTTGAACAAGATCGCGACGCTTCCCGCCAGGCCGGCCAAGACCGGCGCAAAGACAGAGGCGACCTTTCAATGGAAGGCCGGCGAGCAGGGGCCGTATGTGATGGACGTGTCGCTCTGGAAAGATGGATCGCTGGTCGGTCTCGAGCGCGAGTTGCTCGGCGTTCGCGACGACAAGCTCTTCGAGACGGGGCGGATCGAGCCGCTCCCGGCCCCGGCTGGCCTGAAACGGAAATCCTACGACGAGCTGGTCGGCCCCGGGCATATGCTCTTCAGCGTTGGCGACGTTGCACACGTCAATATGCCGGCCTTCGAGCGCACGGCGCGCGAGATCAAGGCGGCGGGCTATGACTGCATCAAGGCCTGGCAGGGCTGGCGGTCGCTCGAACCGTTGCCCGGCGTCTACTCATTCAAGCGGATCGACGACATCTTCGGCTACGCCCTGAAGTACGACCTGGGCGTCGGTGTATGGTTCGGTTTTCACGACCAAGCGGGTGCCACGCCGGTGTGGCTGCGCGACGAAGTGCAGCTCTATCATCACGGCCGGCGGGACAGCGTCGTTCCCGGCCGCTACTACGGCTCGATGCACGTCGCCAACCATGGCGAGAAGGCACGCGCCCACCGGCCGCGCCTGGCGCAGCTTCTGGCGGCGCGCTATGGAAAGCACCCCGCGCTCGTCTGCTGGATGCCGAACCAGATATCGATCGAAGCGGGCCTCAACGAGCAGCCGGAATATCGCCTGGACTACAGCCGCTGGGCCATGCTCGAGTTCCGCGAGTTCCTGACCGAGTACAAGGGCTGGACCCTCGAGCAGGTGGCGGAACGCTGGGGCGTGCACTTCAACCACTGGGACGAGGTGCGCCCACCGCGACCCTACTTCGAGCTGACGGGCGACATCATCAACGCCTATGTCATCGACACGCGGCCGATCTGGCTGGACTGGATGGAGTACCGCGACTGGGGCCAGACCCGGGCGATCGCGGGCGCCGTCGATCCGCTGCGGGCCGCCTCGCCCGACGTGCCGATGACCCTGTGGTCGGACATGGGCTACGGCACCGCTCATTAC
The DNA here is from genome assembly GCA_964388465.1 of uncultured Desulfobacteraceae bacterium. GTDB lineage: Bacteria > Desulfobacterota > Desulfobacteria > Desulfobacterales > UBA5852 > JABZFP01. The sequence continues at coordinate 539 of CAYMAR010000206.1, read as the reverse complement.
CTGCCGTATCTGAGTGAGAACCGCGTCAGCGTCGCCTTCTGCGCAATGGGGCACGGTAACGGCGTGCAGATTCCGAAGCACGCGATGTTCGCCCGGCGCTTCGACGTGCCGTACCGCACCGAGTACCACACGCTTGCCCCCAGAGGCGTGCCCTGGTGGAACGGCGGCATCTACGATCAGCTCGCCATGGAAGCCAGGATGTTCGACTGGATCGGCCCGATCCCGCGTTTCAAGGACAAGGGACACAAGTCGAAAGAGGCATTCTTCATGTCCGGTCGGATCAAGGAAATGCTCGACGAGCTGTCGTGGGCCAAGCGCCCCGCCGGCGAGGTCGGCTATCTCTGGTCCATGCTGGCGACGCAGATCCAGGGCAAGGGCGGCAATTGGGCCGTGGACATCGAGACCTGGAACCGGATGATGGCCGTGGGTCAGTACACGCAGGACCGCCACCGCTGGGTCGAGCCGTTCGTCTGGGGCGGGCCGTTGGACGACCTGGCCAACTGCAAGGCCGTCTATGCGGACGAGGCCCGGATGATCCA
>CAYMAR010000205.1:5320-7219 GCA_964388465.1 uncultured Desulfobacteraceae bacterium | reverse complement strand
TTCTGCGCCGCTTGCGCCGCGTTCCGGGCCCCGGCGATGGCGCAGGTACCGGGCTGGGCCATGACCCAGGCAAGGGCCAGTTGCCCCAGGGTGGCCTCGTAGCGGCGGGCGATGGGCGCCAATTCGGCCAGGGCCGCGTGGGCGCGCTCAAGGTTGTCCGGCTGGAACAGGCGATTTTTGGCGCGGTGATCGCCGCGCTTGAAATGGTGGCCCGGATCGAATTTACCGGTCAGCAATCCCTGGGCCATGGGGGAGTAGGCCAGAATCGTCAGGCCGCGTTCCAGGCACAGGGGGCGGGCGTCCGTTTCCACCTGGCGCCAGAAAAGCGAGTAAGGCGGTTGCAGGCTCGCGATTTCACCATAGGCCAGCGCCTCGGCCAACTGCGCGGCCGAGAAGTTGGACACGCCGATCGCCCTGATCTTGCCCTGCTCTTTGAGCCGCACCAGTGACCGCATGGTTTCCTCGATTGGCACCGGGTCGCTGCCGAACGCCCCGGAGGGCCAGTGGATCTGATAGAGATCGATATAATCTGTGGCCAGATTCGTCAGCGAGCGCTCACAGGCGGCCATGACCTGATCGTATTTCATTTCATTGGCGAACACCTTGGTGGCGAGCACCACCCGGCTGCGATCGGCGCCCACCGCGCGGGCCACGATGCGTTCGGAATGGCCGTTGCCGTAGACGGAAGCGGTGTCGATCGTCGTGACGCCGTGATCGATGGCGCTGCGGATGGCGCGGACGGAGTCGGCGTCGTCGATGTCCGTCCACATCTGGCGGCCGGCCTGCCAGGTCCCCATGATCAGCGCTGAAATCCTAAGCGGGCTGGTCCCCAATCGGCGCTGCTGCATATTGCCCTCCCCATTTTCAGGTTGACCCCTAAGGGTAGATAATTCATAGAAAGCGGGGGTGCAAGCCAATCGACAACCACACACGGGAGCAGGACATGCGGGATCCGATCACGTCATTTTGGAATCTTCGTCTGGAGGCCGTCAAGGCCAACCTCGAAAAGAATCATTTTGAAGTCCATATCGCGGCCGACCGGGAAGCGGCCTCGGCCTTGGTGTCGGATACGCTGCTGCCCCAGATCGCGCCCCAAACCCTTTCCTGGGGCGGATCCAAAACGTTCGTGGAAACCGGCCTCTACGATCGGCTCAAAGCCCACGCGGGCATGACGGTGCTGGATACTTACGACACGGCGCTGAACAACGACGAAAAACTGGAGCGGCGGCGGCAAGCGCTTTTGGTGGACCTATTTATCACCGGTACCAACGCCATTACCGAGAGCGGTCATCTGATCAACCTGGACATGATCGGCAACCGGATCGCGGCGTTGACTTTCGGTCCCCGCAGCGTCGTCGTGCTGGCGGGGCGGAATAAAGTGGTGGCGGACCTGGAAGCCGCTTGGGAGCGCATCAAGGGCTACGCCGCCCCGATCAACAGCATGCGTCTGGACATGAAAACACCCTGCGCCGCGACCGGGGTGTGCCATGACTGCAAGAGCCCCCAGCGCATCTGCAATACCTGGACGATCACCGAGAAAAGCTATCCCCAGGGGCGGGTGCGGATCGTGCTGATCAACGAAGACCTGGGATTCTGACGACCATTGCCCTCGCGCGCACCCCAAGGCCGCGCCGGGACTTTCCCGCAATCGAATACGACGAGGCGGCGCAGATGAAAGCTGGCGGTTTCACTTTTCTCGAGGCAGGCGCCGCCGGCGGCCGCCCCGACGGGTTTGGCCGGCCGGAATCCAAGGCGGGTGGCGCGTGAAAAGCCGCATCAAGCTTGTCGGCGTGGATCTTGGTTTCGGATTCACCAAAGGGTTTGACGGTCAACGGGCCGTCATCATGCCCTCCATCCTGGCGGAGAACGGCCGTCCGCCGGCAACATCCCCGGTGGCGC
>CAYMAR010000205.1:0-5220 GCA_964388465.1 uncultured Desulfobacteraceae bacterium | reverse complement strand
TTGATCATGAATGCGGAAGGGCGGATGCGCGCGGACAAGTTCAAGGACCAGAAAACGATTGTGGTCGATATCGGCTTCCGCACAACCAACGTAATCACCATGGACCGCATGCGTTTCAGCAACCGCTACAGCGGGACCATCGCCCTGGGCATCAGCCGCGGTTTTGAGCAGATTGCGCACAAACTGAAGGCGGAAACCGGCCGAAGCCCCAGCTTCGACCAACTCTATCAGGCGGTGCGCCTGGGTTCGATCCACATCGATGGGCAACACTACAAGATCGAACGGGTGCGCCGTGAGGCATTCAGCCGACTGGCGGAACAGTTGGCCGACAATATCGGATATTTGCTATCCGCCGCCTGGGACATCGACAGCCTGCTGCTTACCGGCGGCGGCTCAAGGGATCTGGCGGAATATATCGGTCCGCTGCTGCCGGGTGAGGTGAGCCAGATTGAAAACGAACAGGATGTGCGGCTGAACAATGTCCAGGGTCAACTGCGTCTGGCCCGGTCTTTTTGGGGGGCTTCCGGTTTTTGTGAACAAGGGGGGTGAACCGGCCGGTCCCGAAAGTCGTCGCCCCGGCCGGGGCGACGACGCTTCCATGTCGTTGACCTCGGCACAAGGCGATGAACGGGCATGCTAAAGCGAGCCAAGTCTTGCCAGAGACCACGAGCAACTGAGGGGCCCGGTGACTTCCGGTCGGCGCTGGCGCCCATCCTGCTGCTGACGGCCATATTTTTCCTGAATTTCATCGCACGGATCATCATGGCGCCCCTTCTGCCGGTCATTCGTGGCGACCTGCACCTGGATCACAGCGGGGCCGGACGTTTTTTCCTGGTGCTTTCCTGCGGCTATTTTATGGCCCTGCTCGGCTCGGGGCATCTGGCCGGACGCATGCCCCACCGCCGGGTGATCGTCCTCTCGTGTGCCGGGGTGGGGCTGGCCTTGACGGCCATCGCCTGGGCGCCGAATTTGATCGGGATTTACGGCGGCCTCTTGGTTTTGGGGTTGGCGGCCGGCATCTATCTGCCATCGGGTATCGCCTCGATCACCGACCGTGTCGCCGCCCGCCACTGGGGCAAGGCCCTGGCCATCCACGAACTGGCCCCCAACACGGCCTTTCTGCTGGCGCCCCTGATGGTGGAGGCCGCCCTGGGTGTCGTGGAATGGCGCACGGGTCTGATGGTACTGGGCTTCGCCGCGCTTGCCTTGGCCGGCATTTTCAAGTGGCGCGGCTGGGGTGCCGACTATTGCGGCGAAATTCCGGACCGCCGGGTGATGGCGGCCATCGCCGCCAAACCCGCCGCTTGGCTGATGATGCTCTCTTTCGGCATTGGCATTTCCGGGACCCTGGGCCTTTACTCGATGCTGCCGCTGTTTCTCGTCAGCGATCACGGGATGGAGCGTCAGTGGGCCAACAGTCTGTTGGCTTTTTCCCGGGTGGGGTCTCTGGCGGCGGCCGGGTTCGGCGGGTGGGCGGCGGATCGATTCGGACCGCGCACCACCATCCGGGTGGTTTTTCTGCTGTCCGGTTTGCTGATTATGGGCCTCGGGGTATTGCGCGGCCCCGGCCTGATGGCGGCCGTCTTCTGCCAGCCCGTTTTGGCCGTTTGTTTTTTCCCGGCGGGCTTCAGCCTGCTTTCCCGAATCAGTTCCCGCCGCAGTCAGAACATCACGATCGCCGTTACGATTCCGATGGCCTTTCTGATCGGCGGCGGTATCGTCCCGCTTTTTCTTGGATGGATGGGCGATGCCGGTGAGTTTGGACGGGCCATTATGCTGATCGGGCTGGCCACCACGCTGGCGTCGAGCGCAACGCTCGGGCTCCCCGGACCTGAAGTTGACACCCCCGAAGGGATCGCCTAAGTTCGGTCAGGTGTCGCCCGGTTGGCAACGCGCAGCACCTTTATTCTTCCATGGTCATGTCAAATCCGAAGGAGGCGCAATGTATGTCGGGACTGTGATGGGGACGGATCTGGCCACGGTCGCACCGGAGACGAGTCTGGTCGCCGCCCAGGAAATTCTGGAGCAGAAAAAGATCAACCATCTCCTGATCGTGGACAGTGAAAACGAACTCCGGGGGATCGTTTCGGACCGCGATTTGAAGCGAAGCTGGGCGTCCTCGGCCACGACGCTCAGCAAAAACGAACTGATGTACCTGCTGGATCAGGTGACGGTAGCGGACATTATGACCCGGCAGACGCTGACGATCACCCCGGCCACCACCATCGAGCGGGCGGCGCTGCTCATGAACCAGCATCGGATCAACGCCCTGCCGGTGCTCGAAGACAACGAACTGGTGGGCATCATCACCTCGCGGGACGTCATGCGGGTTCTGCTCGAGGCGGTGGGCATCGAAACCGACAGCTCGCGGTTGACCATCCTGGTCAAGGATCGCATCGGGGTGATCTCGGATATTTCCCAGAGCCTGCGGGCCGAGGGCATCAACATCCGCAGCCTTTTCACCTGGCCTGAAAAGACACACCCCGGCGTGTACTACCTGGTGGTGCGGGTGCCGGCGGTCGACGGCGACAAGGCGGCGGTCTGTCTCGAAAAAGAGGGTTTCAAGGTGCTCACGGCTTACACCCAGGATCTGGACCCGTATCAGCCGGCCAGCTGACTTCGACGGAGGCGCAAACCATGCCGAACGTTGCCGCACCCCGGGTGCTCGTTCCCATCGCCGACGGCACGGAGGAGATCGAAGCGGTCTGTATCATCGACGTCTTGCGCCGCGCGGGCCTGGCCGTGACGGTGGCCTCGGTCGGGGCGCTGCAGATCACGGCCTCGCGCGGGGTGAAGCTCGTGGCCGACTGCCTGATTGATGAATGCCAGGGGAAGCCGTACGACATGGTGGTGCTGCCCGGCGGCATCCCGGGAGCGGAAAATTTGCGCGATTCAGACGTGCTGGCGGAAATTCTCAAGGCCCAGCGGGCGGCCGGCGGCTGGCTGGGGGCGATTTGTGCGGCGCCGGCCGTGGTTCTTGCGGCGCATGCCCTTTTAAGGGGCTGCCGCGCCACGGCGCATCCCGCTTTTGTCGAGCAGCTTGAAGACCAGACCCGTGTCGATGAGCGCGTGGTGGTCGACGGACGCTGCGTGACCAGCCGCGGTCCGGGCACCGCGCTTGAATTTGCCCTTCGCCTGGTGGCGCTGCTTTGCGGCGAAGACAAGGCCCGGGAGGTGGCGGCACCGATGCTGCTGCCGCCTTGAGCCGATCATGCCCTGATCATTGCCGGTCCGACAGGATGCAAGGTCAAGCCATCCGGCCGAATTTCCGCCGCGGCCATTCTCACGGCGCCGGTCGATCCTTGCAGGCGTCGCTCTCCTCGTCGTCCTTCAAAAAATCGTACAACAAGCCGCGGAACGTGCAGCGTTCGGCTTCCATCAGCTTGCGCGAGACAAAGGCGCTGGCCTTTTCAAATCCGTCCACTTTGAGCCGGAAAGCCAGGAACCGAACCAACCGCTCGTCTTCCCGATGACGGGCCGGCACCAGCATCAACAACCGGCCCAGCGCCTCCCGATCGACGACGGCTTGTTTCTCAAGTCGGATGATCTTCTCTTCCATGGACACCCATCCCTTCAGCGCCCGGTGCCGGCCCGGCCGTGCGTGCTGTCGGCTGCGAGCCCGGATCGGGGGCAGACGATCATTGTGAAAACCATTCCTTTGTGGCATAAAAAATCTTTGGCGGTCAACGCCCCGTGCGGCAGCCGCCCATTTTCGGCGGTTAGGAGGGTTATGAACGAAACCAACACATTCAGCCGCGTGGCGCGCAGCGCCAATCGTCTCTACGGTCCGCGGGCGCTGCTCGTGTGCGGTTTCACCCCGGAGGGCCAGTCCGCCATTCTCGAACGGATCGAAGCGGCCGGGATCGCGACCTTGTCTGTGGTGTTCGCGGCCACGGATGATCTCGAAACCGGCCTGAACGAGCTCTTCGCGCTCGAGAGCGGGACCGGACGAGACAAACCCAGCCGCATGCCGGCTGCCGTCATTATGGCGGGCATTTCCGAGGCCGAACTCCACAAGTTTATGGAAAGCTACCGCTCCGCGGGTATGCCCTGGCCGTTGTGGGCGACCCTGACGCCGACGTCGGAAGCCTGGACGCTGAGGGCCCTGTTGAAGGAACTGGCCGCGGAACGCACCGCCCTGGCGGCCACCAAGTCCAGCCCGGGGCAAGATTAACCGACGTCCGGCGTCGCCAAGCCGTCGGCGTTTGCTACAGGCCTGATGATGATCGTCCAGCGAATCCGGTGCTACCACTACAACGAAGCCTTCAGGATCCCTTTCCATTCCCCTCAGATCAAACGGCTTCGGGCCGATTCCGTGATCGTGCGCCTCGACTGCGGCGCGCACGGCTGCGGGTGGGGGGAGAGTGCGCCGCGGCATTATGTCACCGGGGAAAGCATTGAATCGGTCCTCGCTTTGTGGGAGCGTGAGTTCGCACCGCTTCTGTTTGCCAACGCATTCGATACCCTCGAGGAAGTCGAGCAGCTGCTCGCGAAGCTGGAGGCCGCCTGTCGAGCCCGTGGCCACAAGGCTTATCATTCCGCGCTGGGGGCGGCCGACCTGGCCCTCATCGACGTGCTCAGGCGTGCCGGCCGCCTGGAGGTCTCACAACTCTTTCCCAAGCAATATCGTCAGGCGCTTCGATTTTCGGTATCCGTTCCTTTTGTTGACCCTGCGGTTGTCGAGAAGTTTTTTCCGATTTTGTTCGCGCATTTCGACCAGCCGATTTTCAAAGTGCTCCTGGGGACCGATTTCGAGGCCAATTTCAGACGCATGAAGCAATTGCGACGCCTGGCGGGGGAGGCGGCCGAGATTCGGCTGGAGGTTAACGGCAAGCTGACGCGGGAGCAGGTGCTTGAAGTCGTGGATCAGATTCGGCCATTCAATCCGGTCGCCATCGAGCAGCCGTTGCCCGCCAGTGATATTGAAGGCATCCGCCAGCTCCGGCAGGAAAGCGGGCTGGCCGTGGTCGTCGATGAATCGCTGATCAGCCCGAAGGATGCCGAGACATTGCTGGCGGAAAAAGCCTGCGACATTTTCAACATCAAAATTTCAAAATGCGGCGGGCTGCTGCGTGCGAAGGTCATCGCGCAGATGGCCGCACAGGCCGGGGTCAACTGCCAAGTGGGTACCCACGTGGGCGAGTCGGAACTGCTCGGGGCCGCCGGGAGACAGTTGGCGCGCGGCATCCCCAATTTCGACTGTTACGGCGGAGGATCGCA
>CAYMAR010000204.1:0-7232 GCA_964388465.1 uncultured Desulfobacteraceae bacterium | reverse complement strand
CCGCTGGAAATCGGCCTCGATTTTACGGATGGCCTGGTTGGTCCATGTGCGCATGCTTGGCGTCTCCAGTTGAGGTGAGTCCGCCGCTGGAAGACAGCACTACGTTCAGAAAGGATCGCCCGTATGGGCGGCGCCGCATCTTGGCGCCGTGATCATCGAGCTGGGCCATTGCGGCAAGAAGGGTGGGAATCCCGGCTTTCTCAAAATGCTCACATATGATCGTGTATGCTCCGCTTTTTTGAAAACCGGCGCCTTGACCTCGAAACGGATCCACCGTTTGGAAAACGCTTATGTTTAAAATAGGATATCGCTCACATACCACCTCATGCGGAACGTGTAAAGATTTCCGTAGGTGCGTGTCCTGTAAAGCACATTCGCGGGTAGGGGCGGGATTTGCCAGAGACGGCCAATGTGCATATCTTCTCCTGTATAAATACCGATCACTGTAACCCGAATTAATCCCACTGAACCCGAATTGGATCATTGGAAAACCGCATGCCAACCCAAAGGCAGCTATCCCCCGACCTCCAGCCCTGGCTGGACAACTTCAACCGGCAGATGGCGGATCTGGTGGCCACGGGGTTCAAGGCCACGCCGACCAATGCGCGCGAGGGCCTGGCCGGCCTGACCCGGGCGCTGGTGACCGACATACCTGATATCGCCTGGGTGCAGGACGATATAATCGCCGCCCACCCCTATGACGTGCCCGTGCGCATCTATCATCCCGAACCGGCCGAGGCCCTGCCGGTCCTGGTCTTTCTTCACGGGGGCGGGCACATGGCCGGCAGCGTGACTGTCTACGACCCGATCTGCCGCAAGCTGGCGCGGGCCGCGCGGCATATCGTGGTGGCGGCCGACTACCGCCGGGCCCCGGAATGCCCCTACCCGGCGGGCGTCGCCGACGGATACAACACCGTCAAACACCTGTGGCCGGTGCTGCGGGAACGGGGGCTTAAATTCAGCGAAAATCTCGCGCTGGCCGGGGACAGCGGGGGCGGGGCCCTGAGCGCCAGTGTGGCGCACCGGGCCCAGTTCGATGCCGGTATCAATATCCAGCGCCAGGTGCTGATCTACCCCAGCCTGGACTACACCATGCCGTGGCCGTCCATCGCGCAGAACGCGACGGGATACCTTCTGGAGCGGTCTCGCATCGCGTGGTACTTCGACCATTACTTGCCGGCCGGCACCAATCGCCGGGCGGCATCGCCGCTTTACATGGATTTCGGCGAGCGGCTCCCCGCCACCCTGGTGATCACGGCCGAGTTCTGCCCGCTGCGCGACGAGGGCCGGGCCTATGTGGAAAAACTGCATCAGGTCGGCGTCGAGGCCGCGCAATGGCATCTGGACGACATGATTCACGCGTTTCTGAACCTGGAGGATCTGATCAGGGAAACCTGCCAGGCGGTTTACGCCCGCATCGGAGACTTCCTCAACAAGCGTTAGCTGCCCGCGGCTTGGCCAGGCGGGTGCCGGCCCACTGCTGATCATAGGTGACCTTTTCGAAGTTGTTGACGGCCGTGCGGGGCAGCACAACATCATCGCCGCGATTTCCCCGGGGGGCGTTCCCGCACGCTATCGTAACCGGTCGCCTTCGGGCGTTCGGCGTGGGCTGAAAGTAAAAGTAAAAGGAGACCTCGATGACCAAAAATCTCTACAGGGCCGGATTCGCTCTGGCGCTGCTGCTGGCGTTCTCGGGATGTGCGCGCCTGCTCGAGAGCGTGGATACGAACTACAAGAGCAGCACGGATTTTTCAGCGCTGGAAACCTACAACTGGTGGGCCCTGCGCGGGCAGGAAGGGACCGATCCGGGCGATCTGGGCCTTATCCGCCGACTGGTCGATACGGACCTGCAGGCGAAAGGGCTGCGGCCGGTGGAAGCAAATCCCGATTTCCTGGTCCTGGTCGTTCTCCGCAAGACGCGCCAGGTCGAAACCCAGCAAATTAGCGATCCGATCATCGGAGACCGGCGGTTCGCCACCACGCAGCCGGTCTCGGGGAGCGGCCCCGTAACCTGGAAATACGACGAGGGCACCATGGTGATTCAATTTGTCCGCCCGGAGACCAACCACATGGTTTGGCGGGGAACGTTTAAAACCGACCTGGATAAGGCCACCACGCCCGAGAAGCGAACGGCGGTTATCGAGCGGGCCGTCAAAAAAATTATGAATGAATTTCCCCCCTCTTAGCCCAATTGGCTGCACCGGCCGTCCGGCGGTTTGCCGGTGCGCTGCCCCGGCCGATACGGCCTGTATCGCCCTCGGGTGACGCCCGGAGCGGGTCCCGCGAATAGGTTGCCAGCCCCCGCCGTTGTGGCTATCTTTCCATTTCAAAAACCGAGAACCAGGAGTTAGCAGGAAGATGCGTACGCTGGCCTTTTTTCAAACCCTCGTCATGACCGGATTGCTTGTGGCCGCCTCGGCCGCGAGCGTCATCGCCGCGCGGCCGGTGGCGGCCATCAAGGCCGACATCCTGGCCCTGGCGCAAAGCTTCGCGGGGCAGGGCGACCCGGATTTCAGCCGGCAAGAAGCGCTGGAGAAGCTGGTGGCGGAGCTGCTGGCCGCCGCCCCGCAGCCCCCGGTGGCGGCGCGGCTGGACCTGCTGGCCGGCCCCTGGTACCAGGTCTGGGGACCCTATGACTACCGCGGCGGCGACCGCGGCACGGTGGATCCCAAGATTACAGTGGACGAGATCTACCAGGTGGTCTTCCGGGACGGATACTACTACAACGTCAACCCGGTGCGGGGTAAGAACCGGATCGCGCTCTTGCGCGGGGAATTTCAGCCCGTGCCGGGCTACCCCGACATGCTCAAGGTGCGTTTCACCCGCTTTCCGGGCAACAAGGGCCGCCCGGATGACATCCCGCTCTGGGAGCTGGCCGCCCTGGCCGAAGCCGGGGAGCTTCCCGCCGGGACCACCATCGTGCCGGGCTTCATCGTGCGCTGGTTTTTTGGCGGCGGCTTCCTGCGCGAGGTCTACACCGACGCGGACATGCGCATCACCTACGCCGGCGACCGCGCGGATGACCGCGCGGACGAGCACATCTACATCATGACGCGCGCCCGAATCGGCGCTTGAGCGCCCGGCGCAAAAACAAATCATTGTGGCCGGCGCTTGGCCCTGCGGCGTAAAACCCGCCCCAAGACGCTTTTCGATCCCGCCTGAGCGCCGGGTTTGCGGCCTTGCCTGCGCGCATGATTGCTTCCAACCGCCGAATAGACGTTCCCGTCGAACGGCGAGGCGGTGGTGAGGCGGGAGATCTTCTCTTCAGGACCCCTCTTAAACCGGTAGTACTCGCCCGCGTCGTTCTTCCAGCGCTACAAATCGATCGGCGCCACCTCGGAGGCGTTCACAATGTCCACCGCAGCGGCTTTTTCCAACCCGGCCGCCACCCGTTCGGCGCCGAAGAAAGGGCTGATCTCCGAAAAAGACCCTTGCCTCCGAAGGTGATGACATCACCGGGCGGCATCCTCTCGCGGGACCTGTCGTATTTGACCTGAACGGCGCTCGTGGCATACCGCCTTTGTGTAAGGTTGGCGATGGAGATAAGAATCGTAATAAAATGTGACCGGGCGGGCGAAATGGCCCGGACCGGATCTTCAGCGTGGATCACCAGGTGGCCAGGACACGAAGTAGCAAAGGAACTGTCGGGGTGGGCGCGGCGCCAAGACACCCCAGCCTGGCCGGGAGACGGGTTCGGCGTTTGCTTCGGCCTGGCGCGGTGACTAATATAGGATTTTTAAATCCGCTGCCGTTTTGTGGACCCGCGATGACCCTCGAAGACAAGCTGACCATCCTGGCGGATGCCGCCAAATACGACGTCTCCTGCGCCTCCAGCGGCAGCCGCCGCCGGAATACCAAAAAACGCCTGGGCAATGCCGCCCCGTCCGGGATCTGCCACACCTACACCGAGGACGGCCGCTGCGTATCGCTGCTCAAAATCCTGTTCACCAACGTCTGCATCTACGACTGCGCCTACTGCGTCAACCGCGCCGGCAACGACGTCCCCCGGGCGGCCTTCACCCCGAACGAGGTCGTCGACCTCACCATCGACTTCTACCGGCGCAACTACATCGAGGGGCTTTTCCTGAGCTCGGGCGTCGCCCGCAGCCCGGACGACACCATGGAGCGCCTGGTGCGCACGGTGCACGACCTGCGCGGCCGGGGATTCAACGGCTACATCCACCTGAAATGCGTGCCTTTTGCCAGCCGCCGCCTGATCCGGCAGGCCGGCCGGCACGCCGACCGCCTGAGCGTCAACATCGAGCTGCCCTCCGAGGAAAGCCTGCAGCGCCTGACGGTCGACAAGACCTACGCCGGCGTACTCGACCCCATGAACACGATCCACGAGACGATCGCGGCCACGCAGGAGGACCGCCGCCGGCTGCGGCACGTGCCCGCCTTTGCTCCGGCCGGCCAGAGCACCCAGCTGATTATCGGAGCCAGCCCGGAAACGGACTACGAAATCCTGCACCTGTCCGACCGGCTCTACCGGCGGCAGGCCCTGAAGCGGGTCTACTACTCGGCCTACGTACCCCTGGAGCGTTCCGCCGCGGGGCTGCCGGCGGTGACGCAGCCGCCGCTCAAACGCGAAAACCGACTCTACCAGGCCGACTGGCTGATGCGGCTCTACGGGTTCGCGCTGGGCGAGGTCATCGGCCGGGACGATCCCCATCTGGATCTTTCCATCGACCCCAAGCTGGCCTTTGCCCTGCGCAACCCGGCGCTTTTCCCGGTGGACCTAAACACGGCGGATCGCGAGATGATCCTGCGGGTGCCGGGGATCGGGATCAAATCGGCGCACCGGATCGTGGGCCTGCGGCGGCGGGGCCGCATCCGCTTCGAACACCTCCGGCAGATGGGGGTAGTGCTCAAGCGGGCCGTGCCGTTCATCTCCTGCGACGGGCTGCCGGCCCGCCAGTGGGGAAGCGCGCAAGCGCCGGATCCTAAGGCGGTCGCGCCACGGGTGGACAGCGGCCTCGCCGGGGCGGACGCCACGCCGGCGGTTTTCGTGACGGACGGGACCTTCGACGGCCTCCTGACCGCCATTTTCGAGAGCTATAAGGACGAGCGGCCGCCGTCGGCCATCGAACCCGCCGCCCGGAGTCAGCCCGGGCTCTTCGATGCGCGCGTTTCCATCGCCACCGATCCGCACAAGGCCCACCGCGTGTGGCGGGGACTTAAGACCCACCTGGGAGCAAAGGGGCGCCGCAGCGTCCTGGACGCGTTCCTCTCGGGCCGGCCCGGGGTGGAGACGCTCATCGCCCAGTACGTGCGCGACGCGGTCCAGGCCGCAGGGGCCGGATCGCAGACCGCCGATATCGGCGCTCAGATCGAAATCGGGCGTCTTTCGCAAAAGGTCCGCCGCGAGGCCCACCGCTTGAAGGGGTTTGTCCGCTTTCAGCAGACCGCCGACGGGCGGTATCTGGCCCTGACCGCCCCCCGCTACGACGTGCTGCCCCTGGTGCGGCGGCATTTCGAGGCCCGCTACGCCGACCAGGAGTGGATCATCTACGACACCCGGCGGGACTACGGCCTGCACTTCGACGGCCGGCGCACACGCCGCCTGCAGGTCGCGGCCGCGGAACTGCAAACCCGCACGGGCCTGGCCGGGGACAATGAAAAGCATTGCCAAAGACTGTGGCAGCGGTATTTCGCGGCCGTCAACATCCCCCAGCGCGACAACCCCAAACTGCACCTCGGCCGGCTGCCGCGCCGCTTCTGGCGCTACCTGACGGAGAAGCAGGGGTGAGGCGCCCTCCGTCAGCGCGCCCGCCCGATCACCAGCTCCCCCTCCATCTCCCCCTTTTTGACCGGGTGCTGGTCCTGGCCCGAGGCGCGGGGAACGGTGCGGGAAACATAGGCGAACAACTCGTCCACGGTGATGATACCGTCGGCGTCCTGGTCCGCTTTGCCGCGCAGGCCCTCCAGCAGGTAGTAGGAGAAGATGCCGTGACCCAATCGATCGTCTTCCTTGCTGATCTCGTTGGCCGAGGCGGAGCTGATGATCACCCGGCCCTTGCCCTGCGAGATGCGCTCCATGAAGCGATCCGAGAGGTTGGCCCGGCTCTTGGCGGTCAGCAGGGTACGCCCGCCGGCCGCACCGCTGTAGCAGGTGTCGGCGATGAAGATCAGGCGCCGGGCCCGGATGCGCTGGAAGATGGTGCGGATATCGTTCATGGAGATGGATGAGGCGTAGAGGTCGTCCAGCCGGGCGTCGTGGGGCAGGAGGTATTTCTCGAACCCGTCGCCGTCCGGGTTGGCGGGGTCGGTCTCCACGGCCCCGTGGCCGGCATAGAAGATGATCACCGAGTCGTCTTCCGCGGCACGTCGCTTGAGCTGGGTGCCCAACAGGCTCTCGATGCGCGTCTTGGTCGCTTCGGCGTCGGTCAGCAGGAAAACGTGGTCCGGCGGCACGCCGACCTGTTCGGTGAGGTAGGCCGCAAACCCGCGGGCGTCGTTGACCGCATATTTCAGGTTGCGTGCGCCGGGATAGGCGTTGATCCCCACCACCACGGCCCAGATCGTACCCCGCTCGCGGATGCAGCTGAACCGGATGGTTTCGGTGGTCTCGAGCCCGTCGGCGTCCCGGGCCCGGATCTCGATTTCATGGGGGCCGTCGCTCAGGGCAAGCTTCTGCCGGATATTGAGCTTGGGAACAGGCGCGGCCGCCGTCTCCGTCAGGCGCAGCCCACGCCGCCCTTTGAGTGCGCTTCGATGAGGGCCTTGGTGAAGGCTCCATTGCCCCAGTCCGGGCTTTCCAGCGAATACTGGTTGCCAGTGGAGGAGGTGAAGACCACGGCCCCGTTTTCCGCGCTGGTCAGTTCGTTGACAACAGCGTTGATGTCCAGGCCGCGTCGCTGGCCGAGCACGTTGCCCGAGTGGCAGCTGTCCATGAACAGCAAAGTCTTGCCTGCAAGATTTTCAATGGTCTTCTTGATCATGGAAAAGGGCACGGCAGTGCTCAGCAGATCGTCGGGGTCAAACCCGTGGGGCAGGAAGTTGAAATCTCCATAGTCGTCGTTGACCCCGTGTCCGGCCAGAAAGACAATGGCCATGTCCTTGCTGGTGGTCTCCTTGAGAACCCAGTTCAGTCCCTTGAGCACTTCCTGTCTGCTGGCCTCGGCATCGGTCAGGAGCTTGACGTGCACCTCTTCGTATAGTTTTCCTTCCTGGGCCTGCATGGCGTTGACCATGTCCTGGGCGTCCTTGGCTGGAAAAGACAGGTCCACGTC
>CAYMAR010000203.1:0-7238 GCA_964388465.1 uncultured Desulfobacteraceae bacterium | reverse complement strand
CCCTTGGCCGCCAGGAGGCCGGGATCGATGGGGTCGACCGGCCCGGACGACTGGCCAAAAGACACCAGCATTCCCATGGGACGCAGACAGTCCAGCGAGCGCATAAAGGTGGCCTGGCCGACCGAGTCGTAGACCACGTCGACCCCTCGCCCCGCGGTAATCGCCTGTACCCGTTCGACAAAGTTTTCTTCCTGGTAGCGCACGGGGTGGTCGCATCCGTTGGCGCGGGCCAGGTCGGCCTTGGCCGCCGATCCCACCGTGCCGATCACCCGGGCACCCTTGTGGCGCGCCCACTGGCAGACCAGCAGGCCGACGCCGCCGGCGGCGGCGTGAATCAAAATGGTATCGCCCGCTTGAACCGGATAGCAGCCGTGCAAAAGGTAGCGTGCGGTCATACCCTTGAGCATCATGGCGGCCGCCGTCCGGCAATCGATGTTGTCGGGCAGCTTGACGAGGCGATGCGCAGGAATGCAGCGGACCTCGGCATAGGCGCCGGGGGGCAGGCCGGCATAGGCGACACGGTCACCGGGTTGGAATTCGCTCACAGCGTCCCCCACGGACGCAACCCGACCGGCCCCCTCCATGCCGGGGATGGCCGGCAAACCGCCGATGGGGTAAAGGCCCGAACGGTGATACACATCGATAAAATTCAGTCCGATAGCCTCGTGCTTCAAGCGCACTTCATCCGGGCCGGGTTCCCCGGGTTCGTAGGGTTCCCATTGCAGGACGTCCGGTCCGCCGGTGGTATGCATGACGATGGCATGGTGCATGGATTGATCTCCCTGTTGGTGTCTGTTCGGCTGCGGGGTGTCGGCAGGCAAAACCAGCATGTCATGAAATGTGTCTGCCGGTCGAATTCACTTCATTAAAGCCCCCCGGGCGCGTATGTCAATCGCTCCCGGGGGGTGCGGCCGGGCGTCCGGTCCTTCTACAGATGATGCACGCAGAGCATCGGGGCGTCGATGCTCTGGCGGGCCAGTTCCACCATGTGCTGATGATGGGTGAAAAAAATGACCTGGGTCCGTGCCGCCAGGTCGGCCAGAATCTTGAGAGTGGCCGCGGACCGCTCGTCGTCGAAACGCAGAAGAATGTCGTCCATCACAAAGGGCAGCGGCTCGCTGAGATCGAGGTACTGCTCGATGCTGGCCAAACGCAAGGCCAGGTAGAGCTGGTCGGCGGTGCCGTCGCTCAATCCCTCCACGGTGACTTGATCGCCGCCGTCGGAGCGGATGCCCACAAGCACGGGCTGGCCCTGCCCGTCGTATTCCGTGCGCACGCCGCCAAAGGCCCCGCCCGTCATCCGCGCGAAAAGTTCACTGGCCCTCCGGATCAGCGGGCCCTGATGCTTCTGGCGATACGCTTCGATGGTGCGGGCCAGAATCGTCGACGCCAATTTGAGACGGGCGTATTGTTCAACATCCGTTTCCAGCGCGGCCAGGAGGCGCTGGGCGGTCTCGGCGTGTTCGGCGGCCGCGGCGCGGCCATCCATGCGCCTGAGTTCGGCGCGCGCGGTCCCGACGGCCTGGTGGCGCTCGGCGCGCTCCGCCTCGAGAGATTCGATCTCCCGGGTCAGCTGCTGTCGGTCCGTTTTAATTCGGTCGGCATCCAGGGCGGCGGACTGGTTGATAAATGCATCGACCGTGGCGCCCGCGCTCAGCTGGCGCAGGCGGTCTTCAAGGGTGTGTTTTTCTTCGCGCAGCCGGCGGCGCTGCTGATCCTGGTGCTCGACTTCGGGAAGCATTTCCGGCTGATCGCAGCGCGCCTCCCGGCACAGGGTCTGCAACAATACCGTGGCGTCATCCAAGCGTTTACGGGCCTGGTTTAAATCTTCGGCGGTTGTGTTCAGCTGCTTATCGAGGCTGCGGCGGGCGGTTTGGGCCTCACGCGCAGCGGTCAAGCAGGCGTATAGGTGCCGGGCGGTCCGATCCGGAGGCTCGTCCGCATGTCGCGGCCGAAGGGTCGCCGCCAGACCACGCACCCGTTGTCGAAACGCGTCGGCATCGCGGTCGATGCCCTGGATGCGCTTCCGGAGAATATCGGCCTCGCCGCGCTGGGACCGGGATTCGCGAATGCTTTCGATCACGGCGGCAACGACCCGGGGGGCGGCATCGCCTGCGAGTCCGACCCGGGAAATCTTCCGGGACCAGGTCGCGCGCCAGGCGGTAAGCTCTTCCTCCAACCGGCCCGTTTCCTCGCGCCAGCGCGCGCGCATCTGGTCGAGGCGCAGGCGTTCCTGAGCGAGCGCTTCATGCTGCATCCGGCGTTCGTCCTGCTGGGTCGCGTACCGCCCGGCCACAGCAACGAGATCCGCCAGCGAGGCGGACCGCTCGCTGGCGTGACCGGCATGGCGCAGGGCCCGGCGGATCTCGGCTTTATGGGCTTCGACTTCGGCCCGGATGCCGGCGGAGCGGGCGGTTTCGGCTTGAAGGGCATCCCATTTCTCCCGAATGGCAAGGATGGCGGTCAACCAGGCTCGCATTTCCCGGGGGGCGGCGGGTTCGATTCGCGCCGGTGCCCAAATCTGCCGCCATTGGTCTTGCAGATCGGAGCGGGCGCTGCAGGTGGATTCAATGCTTTCGGCGACGCGCTGTAAATCTTGGGCGGCTTGCGTCCGACGGGTTTCCAGAAGGTTTCTACGGCTGATTTGTTCGGCTTCACGCCGGAGGCGGTCAACGACTTGATCGGCCCGGCGGATGCTGGCTTCAAAGGCCTCGGGCAGGGCAGGGGCCTCGGCCATGTCGGCCGTGAAACGTTTCTCTTCGGACGGGTCCACCGCGAGGCCTTCCAGGCGGCGACGCACGAGCTGCCAACCGACCTCCCGCAGGTGGCGTGCCGCCGCCAGGTCGCGTTCCGTGGGCAGATTCCCGTGGAGGGACAGGTCATGGCACTCGATGTCGATGCGTGCGAGCTCCTCCTGTCTTTTCTCCCTGTCGGCCTGTAATTTTTCCTGGGCGCGCCGCAGGTCGTCCAGACGGGCTTCGAAATGGTCGATGCTTTCCAATGCGGGCAGAGGCAGTGCCACGAGGGCTTTCAAATCACCGCGCCAGACGGTTTGGCGCCGGAGACGGCGCTCCAGTTCTTCTTCCCGTGCGGCAAGGTCTTGGTCGCGTGCGGCCAGCTGTTTTTCCAGAGGGCCGGCATCGATCGCCCTCTGGAGCGCGGTCTTCAAGGTTGCGGTATCGGGCAGCGCTGCAAGGGCTTTTTGCTGCTCCTCGAGGGCCTTGAATTCACCGTCGAGTTCACGGCCGCGCGCGTGGGCCGCCTCCCGCCGGGTTTGCAGGCGCTCGTGCGTCTGCCCCAAGTCCTGGATCTCGGCGACCCACGCGGGCGGCAGTTCGGGATCGGTCTGCAGCCCGGCTGTGTCGATACCGGCGAGGGTGGCATCCGCCTGCTGGTAGAGCAGCCGCATGCGGGCCTCCAGGCCGGGGCGGTCCTCCTGGGCCTTGACATAGCTGCCGAGTTCGTGCTGCAGGGCCTCTACGAGGGGCCCCTGGTCCAAAACGTCGTCCCGCACCTCGATGCGGTCCATTTGCCGTCGGAGGGACTCGGCCTGTGACTTTAGCCGGCTCAAATCGTTGCCGGCTGTTTTGAGGCGGTATTCGGTCTCACGGCGCTGGGTACTGAAATCCTCCGGCAGTTCCGGAAGACCGGCGTAACGGCGCAGGCGATCATCGATCTCCCGGCGGCGGGCCATCAGTGGCAGGGCCGTCTCGATACGCTCCAGCCAGCCCTGCTGCTGGCGTTTGGCGGTCAGGATTTCATCGAGGGCCTCGAGGCGCTGGCGGGCGTCGGTAAGGGCCGCATGGTGGGCCCGCCATGTCCGGGCCTGCAATCGGGCGGCCCTCTCGCTCTGGCGGGTTTGCCTGATGAGCGCCAGTGTCTGGTTGATGCGGGGTTTCTTGCCCGTGGATTTAAACAGCGCTTCACATTGACCGGCCAGATCCCGCTGGAGGGTCTGAAGCCGGCTCAGGCCGGCGCCGGCGGCGAACAATGCCTGGCCGACACGGCCGCCACCGGTGACGATTTCTTCGCCGCCTTGAACCAGGTCGTCATGATCGATGGCGAACATCTGCTCGAAAAAATCGCGGTCGACGCCGCCCAGGAACGGATGCAGGACGCTTTCGTCGAGCACCGCCTGATCGTCCTCGGTACGCAGGGTTTTGCCTTGCCCCTTGCGCCGGACGAAAGCGATCTTCCGCCCGTCGCTGTGCGTCAGGCGGGCGCCGACGCGAAGCTTGGGATGCGGGTGCCGGAAGTTGTCGCTGGTGCGGATCGGTATGCCGAAGAGCAGGCTGCGCAGGGCCCGCAACGCCGAGCTTTTGCCGGCCTCGTTGGGGCCGAAGACCAGGTGCAGGGCACCGTGCGGCTGCGAAAAGTCCAGTGCCGTGTCGGTGAAGGGGCCGTAGGCGATCAGGTGCAAACGCTCGATTTTCATGCGCGCGGCCGATCCTTTTTAAGCCCCTTGATCAGCAGGTCCTGCACCTGGCGGACGATCTCACGCCAGCACGCGGGGTCCTGCGGATCGAGCGCATCGTCGCTTTGACGATAGTCGGCGGGCAGTTTGCGCCACAGGGGCGCCAGCACCTCCCCCAGGGCAATCAAGTCTTCGTCGCTGGCCAGCAGCGCGTTCACCAGTCGGTTCATTTCGCGCAGCGGGCCGGGATCCGCGGCGGCCGATCCCTTGGCCGGCGGCGGCTGGGTCCGGATCTTGACCTTCTCAATCCAGACGCGCTCCCCGAATTGGGATACGGCCGTCGAGCGGACGGCCTGGGTCCAATATTCGAAATCGCCGTTGATGTCGGTGTGGACCGGCGTCTGTCCCGTAAAAATCACCCGCACGACAACCGGCAGGGGGGCGTTATCCGCGACCAGGGCCTCCAGCCCCTTCTTCAGATAATCCTGAACGGCCGACGTCGTTTCCGCCGCTTCGAGACCCACCTCGAGTTGTGCCCAGCGGATCACGTCGTGCGGGCAGCGGGTCAATGCGGTCACCCGACCGTCCATCACCGTCACAAGCACGCTGCCCTTTTCGCCGGTCTCCCTGACGCTGCGCCCCTGGATGCAGCCCGGAAATATCACCGGCGGGGTGGCGGCCACGCGTTCAAACTGATGGACATGGCCCAAGGCCCAGTAGTCGTAGCCGCGGCTTTCCAGATCGGCCAGGGTGCAGGGGGCGTAGTTTTCGTGCCCTTCACGTCCGGTCAGACTGGTGTGCAGCAAACCGATATTGAACCAGCCGGGAATCGGCCCCGGGTAGCGGCGGACCAGGTTTTCCGCGACGGCCGTTTGGGCAAAACTCTGTCCGTGAACGGCCACCTGGAGGTGGTCCAGGGTGCATGTCTGGGGCTGGCGGTGATCCAATACCTGGACGTTGTCCGGGTACGGCAGGGTGCGCGTCATGCGGCCGGCGGCGTCGTGGTTGCCCGACACGAGGTACACGCGAATATTCGCGCCCCCGAGTCGCTGCATCTGGGAGACGAAATAGAGGCCGGTATTGTAGTCCTTCCAGTCGCCGTCGAACAGATCGCCGGCGATCAGGACGAAATCCACGGACTCGCTCAGGGCCAGGTCGATCAGGTTTTCGAAGGCCCGCCGGGAGGCCTGGCGCATTTCCTCGACCGGGGCGCCGTCGTAGGTCGCCAGCCGGTGCAGGGGGCTGTCCAGGTGGATATCGGCGGTGTGAATGAACTTGAACATGCTGAACAGGTCCCGGTCTTTCAGGCGGCGAACCGTCGCTGGCGACAAGGGCGCCTGGTGCTCCCCCGCGAGCCTTCCGGCAAGGCTGAGGCGGAAAGGCCCCCGGCGATGGTGAGCGGGTAGGCCGCGCCGCGTATCTTGGCCCGGATCCGGCCTGCGGGGGCCAATGCGCCCTGCCGGATAAAACCTGGATAGCGGAGCCGGGTCGCGGGGTCAAGCGCTAGCTGCCGCCCAAAGGCTTTGGTCTGTCTTCGGCCCGGCGGTGCCGTAGGGCCTTCGGCGACAAGCGGCTTGATCGCCGATCGCTGTGGCCGGCGATCGAAGACGGCAGGCGAACCGTCGATCGTCCCGCGCGGTCTTGCTTATTGGACATGTATGGGTTACGAGTGATTGCGCACCGAAAGGCACGCTGTCGCTGCCATTCGCTTTCCGAAGGCCTGGAGAGACACTGCCGCCCAGGCAACCGTGTGGATCATGGGACTAGGCGCACACGCCATCCTTAACCGGGAGAAATCGTCATGAAATCCAGGCAGTATTGGGCCGATCGTTATGTGGAGATTCGTCAGGCGCCCGAAAGGGCGATCAAGCTGATTCGCCCCGGCCAGCGGGTTTTCATCGGATCGGCCTGCGGCGAACCTCAGGTGCTGGTGCGGGCGTTGTCGCAGCATGCGCGTGCCCTCACGGGGTTGGAGGTGGTGCGCCTGATGTCGATGGAGACCACGCCCCTGACCATGATCGCCGAGAAAAGTCAAGACCAGAGTCTCAACATTCGGTCCCTGTATTTGGGTTCGGGGCGACCTGAGACCATCGCCCGCAACAAGCGTTTTGTCACGCCGATGAACCAATCGGCCATTCCGCGCCTGTTCAAGAGCCGCAAACTGCCGATTCACGTGGCCCTCGTCCAGGCCTCGCCGCCCGACGACTTCGGCTGGATGAGTCTGGGCGTCTCGGTGGACATCTCGCTTGCTGCCGCCCAGGTCGCCGATTTACTCATCGTGCAGGTCAACCCCCGAATGCCGAGGGTTTTGGGGCACAGCTTCATTCACGTCAACCAGGCGGATGTCATCGTAGAGCATGAAGAGGCGCTGATCACCGTCCCCGAACCGCCGGACAGCGAGCGGGCCAACCGGATCGGCCGTTTCATGGCCCGGCTGATCGACGACGGCTCCACCCTGCAGATCAGCCCGGGGACCACCGGCCAGGCCACCGCATTGGCGCTGGCGGAGAAAAACGATCTCGGGATCCACTCGCAGTTCGTGACCGACACGATCATGCATCTCGTTTCCCAGGGCGTCATCAACAACCAGCGCAAGGGGCTCAACGAGGGCAAACTCGTGGCCAGTACGGCCATCGGTTCCAGCGAACTCTACGAATTTCTGGACGACAACCCGGGAATCGAGTTTTCCCCCTCCGACTATGTCAACAACCCCAGCATCATTTCCGGGCACCACCGCATGGTGTCGCTCAACGTGGCCATGGCCATGGATCTGACCGGACAGGTCGCCGCCGACGCGCTGCCCTACAACCACTTTTCGGGCATC
>CAYMAR010000202.1:0-7325 GCA_964388465.1 uncultured Desulfobacteraceae bacterium | reverse complement strand
GGGCGCCGGATCGACCCGGCGGACTTCGCCTGCGCACGGGCGCACTATTACACGTTATGGGGCTGGAATGACGGCACCGTGGCCTGAGGGCGCCGTCGACGGATTTGAACAGGGCCGGCCGGCCGTTCCCGCCGGTGTGGCCCGATGCCGGAAGCCGTGGCGACTTCCGGCCCACCCAATCACGTCGAGGCGGGCCGAAAAGAACGAAGCGGCCGTCGATCGGCGGCTCCGGCCAATGCCTTCCGTTGAGGCCGAACGAACCATGCTCGATTTCCCGCCGATAGGGCCGCTGCAAGCGTCCGATCCGGCGGTGAACCATTCCGCCGCCCACTGGACATGACGATCACGCCTTATCCTACAAAGCGCTTTCGGCGGCAACTGCGGACCGCCGCCGGACGACGACGATCAGGAGCAAGCCCGAGAAAATCATAAGCAGGGAAGGGGGCAGGGGGACCGCGTCGACCTGCACACCGAAGAGCCCGGTGTCGAAATCGCCGGCCCCGACGCCAAAGATATTGGCATAGTAGGTGGTCTCGGGCATTCCGCTGAAAGCAAACGTGCCCGGCGCCTGGATGGCTCCCAGGGTCTGGGAGGCCGTCGATATCGAGAGCCCCAGAAAATCGAATGCCAGCGGCCCGAAACTCAGGTCGCTCAATGTCGCCTCGAATTGGCTCGGGCTCGGCCCGGTATCGAAACTGTAGGTCAGGCCCTCAATCCCGTTGATATAGTCGGTGGTTTCAAAAACCGGTGCCGCCATTACGGTCGTCGTGGTTAGCAGCAACGAGGCTAAAACCATCGCTAGCGGCTTGATGAAACGTTTGGTGCCGGTCTTCATCGGAATTCTCCTTTGCTTGTCAGATGAGGGGTGAGTGCTTGTCGATACCGGGCCGGCTGGTCGGAACCGTTTCGAGGTCCGGTTGGAGCGTTAGGACACGATGGCTTCAGCCTTTAGGCCCCAACGCTTCCAAAGCGCCGCCGTCCCCGCTGCCGATCCGGAAATCCCGTCGAAACGCCGCCGACAGTTGGCTTGCACTACAAATCGGATGCCAAGGCGTGAAAATCTTCCGAAAAAAACTATGATACAGCCCCATTAGGGTGACGGACGTGTCTAAAATTCGGAAAGTGAAGGATTTGACCTGCACGTTGGCGACAGCTTTGGCGGTCCTTTGAATCCAAATCGGAATAGCGCGCGTTGATTTTGTAGGCGATTTCCTGCATTCATTGTATCCTGACATGAAAACGCATTTTTTGTAATAATTTAAGTACTTTAAAATGATAGCTCCGTGAAGGCGGGTGTATGATTGGAAAAAATAGGGTCGTTGCCTGCCGCGGGGGCGGCTCGGTTGAAAAATCGTCAGCGGGCGGCATCCCGCCCCACGCCGCGTTTCCTTTCGCCCGTGGCTGGACGCAGGCCCCTGATCTTTTCGGGTTGATCCCAAGGGCAAGAAGGCCATAGGATAGCCCGCGTTCATCGTGCGGACTTGCTTTGCCCCCTACTGCCGATCGCGTGCCGGGTCGGCCGCAACCGTCGACTCAACCGGGCCGGGCGGGACGCCTCTGGGCGCAATGGCAGGGGCACTTCAATGGATTCAAGACGGCCCGGACCGGGCGGATCCGCTTACCCCGCGCATGGGATGGGAAGGACAGACGCATTTGAAGATTCCGCCAACGCAGCGCCGGGCCGTGATTGCGGCGGCCCTCCTGGCGCTTTTTCTGGGCGCTATGGATGCCCTGGTCATGTCGGCCGCCATGCCGACGATCGTCTCCGAACTGGGTGGGTTGTCGCTCTACAGCTGGGTTTATTCGTCCTATTTTCTGGCCCGGGCCGTATCCCTGCCGATTTTCGGCAAATTGGCCGACCTGTTTCCCAACCGCAACCTGTTCATAGCGGCCATTGCGCTTTTTACCGCGTCTTCGCTCGCCGCCGGCTGTGTCAACCGCATGGTCCTCCTGATTGCAGCCCGGGTGTTCCAGGGCGTTGGCGCCGGCGGGATCTTCGCGCTGGTTTATGTCGTGCTGGCGGATGTGTCGCCCCCGGAGGCCCGGGGCCGTACGCTTTCTCTGGCCAGTTCGGTCTGGGGCATTGCCAGCGTTCTGGGCCCTTCGCTGGGCGGGTTCATCGTCACCTATTTTTCCTGGCGCTGGATATTTTTTATCAACCTGCCGCTTGGCCTGATCGCTATCGGGGTGATTGGGTTCAGCCTCGTCGAATTGCGCTCCCGCCGGGAAAACGTCTCGCTTGACTGGGCCGGTGTGACCACCCTCACCACGGCCATCCTGGCCTTGCTTTTCGCCCTTCTGCTGGGCGGGCGCGGTCATGCCTGGCTTTCGGGCCCGATCCTGGGCTTGTTGTTCCTGTCCGTGGCCAGCACGAGCGCCTTTATCGTGATCGAGCAGCGGGCACGGGACCCGATTCTGTCCATCGCGTTTTTCCGCCGCCGCGGTTTCAGTACCGGCAACGCGGCCGTCTTCCTGAGCAGTTTTGCCATCTTTTCCATGTTTGCCTTTGCGCCCCTGTTCATCCAGAGCGTCCAGGGGCACACGCCCATGGAGGTCGGCCTGGCCATGCTGGCGCTCAGCCTGGGCTGGTCGCTGGGTTCCATCGCCCTGGGGCAGTTCATCGACCGCGTCGGGCGCAAGGCCACCGCGCTTGCCGGTGCGGTCGTGCTCCTGGCCGGGAGTGCCATGACCCTGACCCTGGGGCCGGCGACCGGATCCGTCTTTCTCTTTGGCATCTTTTTTTCGATTGGCATCGGTATGGGGTGGGTGTCGCTGTCCACCCTTATGGTGGTGCAGTCGTGCGTCGCACCACAGGACCTGGGTGTGGCCACGTCCTCCAACCAGTTCGCCCGCACCCTGGGCGGGGCCGTGGGGGTGGGTGTCGGCGGCAGTTTTTTTACCCCGCGCCTGGCCCGGCTGACGGAAATGCTGCAGGCCTCCGGCGGGGACGGGCAATGGCCGGCAAGCCTCGCCGAGGGTGGCGCCGGAACGATCGAAAGCCTGCTGCAGCCCGAAGTGCAGGCGGCCATGCCCGATGCCCTGCGCCGCCTGGTCCAGTCGGCCGTCCAGGAAGGGGTTGCCGACGTTTTTCTCGCGGTGACGGTGGCCGCGGGGCTTTGTTTGCTGACCTGCCTGCTCCTGCCGGCGGAGAAACCAAAGCCTTCGGCCCGTCCATGAAAGATATCTTGCTCTCCATGCGGCTTGCGCGCCCGAAAAAACCTCCGGCGACGACGGACAGGGCCCGCGGTCAAACGGTCATGAGCGCAGACCGGGCCGGGCCGCAACCGACGGGAAAGCGCAGGGTATGCCCGGCTTGAACAGCTACCGGCGATTGTTCCGCGTCAGTTTGCCCCTGGTGTTTTCCATGGCGGCCACCACGGTCATGGAGTTTACCGACCGGGTGTTTCTGGCCCATTACGCCGTGGAGGCCATCGCCGCCGCCCTGCCCGCAGGGATCGCCGCCTTCCTGGTGCTGACGCTTTTCACGGGTGTTACCGGCTACCTGAATGTTTTCGTGGCCCAGTACACCGGGGCGGGCGCCGATCATCAGATCGGCCGCTGTCTCTGGCAGGGGATCTATTTTTCCATGCTCGCGGCCGTCATCCTGATCGGTGTTTCCCTGGGGGCCGCCAGAATTTTCCAGTGGGGCGGGCACCCGCCCGAAGTCCAGGCGCTGGAGCGCGTCTATTTCCGGATTCTCTGCCTGGGCGGGGGCGTCAACGTGCTGGGAACCTGCCTGGCCGGCTTTTTCACCGGCCGGGGGCAAACCCGTCCGGTGCTTTTGATCAACTGCGTCGGGATGGTTGTCAACATCCCCCTGGACTACGCGCTGATCAACGGCGTGTGGATCCTTCCGGAACTCGGCATTCGCGGCGCCGGCATCGCCACGGTCTGCGCCTGGGCCGTGATCGCCCTGCTATTTGCGGGGCTCCTCTTCGAGCGTGGCCACGAGTGGCGCTACGGGGTTTTTTCCCAGCGCGCCTTTGATGCCGAACTGTTTGCGCGCATCATCCGCAAGGGCGGACCGGCCGCCCTTCAGTTCACGCTGGACGTGCTGGCCTTTACGTTTTTCGTCTTCATGGTGGGCCGTCTGGGAAAGACGGCGCTGGCCGTGAGCAACATCGCCCTTTCGATCCAGTCCATCGCTTTCATGCCGGCCTTTGGGTTTTCGATGGGCCTGTCGACCCTCGTGGGCCAGGCCCTGGGGCGCAACGACGCGGCCGCCGCCCGACGCTTCACGCGGCAAACCATCCATGTCCTGCTGACCTACACGCTGCTGCTGGGAGGGGTGTTTTTCATCTTTCCGCACAAGCTGCTCGGTCTTTTCGGCATGGGGTCTGTCGACGGTGCCGCCCGACTGCAGCTGTTGGACCAGGGAATGGTGGTTCTGCGGATCATGGCGCTTTTCATCGCCTTCGATGCGCTGTACTTCACTTTCATCGGAACCCTGAAGGGGGCGGGCGACACGCGTTTCATCATGGTGAGCATCGGCCTGGCCACGCTCTTCGTCATGGTGCTGCCGCTGAGCGCCATCGTCACCTTAACGGATTGGGGCCTCTACGCCTGCTGGATCAACCTGACCCTTTACGTGCTGACGCTTTTTGGGGTGTCCTTCTGGCGCTATCGGCAGGGACGCTGGAAGAATATCCGCGTCGTTTAACCCGTGGCGAAATCCGCATCCGTACCGGGCTGGCCTTCTCCCGGCAGGCCGCCCCGGTGAAGGCCGCAGCGGTTCTTCGTGGCTTGACAGGGAGCGGTCCAAAATAAGTATTTTACACCAGTTTAGATGGACTGCGATTGGAATCTGACGTATGAATTGTTTTCGAAACAGGGTATGCGCGGCGCGCGTCATGATCAATTCTGAAAATGCACCGGATTTTTTGATTCACCGACCGCGCCTTTGGCCGCAAATTCTTTCAGTCGGTAAACCCAGACAAGTGACGATTGGATGATCGATGCGACCGGCTTCAAGACATGATAGCAACGGCATCCGTCCTCGGCCGCGTCTGGCCCGTATCCGTCTTTTTACGGCGGCGGTGGCGGCGTTATCATTATGGGTCGGCTGTGGGGGGCTTCGTGCGCCGGTGGCCACCGAGCCCGGGGTCCTCAACGAAGTTCGCTTCCGTGACCGTGCGCAATCGAAGTCGGATGACGATGTGCGGGTGACCGCGGCCGTCCCGACGGCCGCGGAAGCCCGGGCCCTTTTCGGTGTCGATCTGGTGCAACGGGAGATTCAGCCCGTCTGGGTCAAGGTCGAAAACCACAGTGCCAAGACGTTTTATCTCGTGTCCACCGCCGTCGATCCCAACTACTTCTCCCCGCTCGAGGCGGTCTACGCCACCACGGGCGTTCTGGACCGGACCCATCGCCATGGCCGGGCGCATTTCTTCCGGGCGATGAATTTCCGGAATCCGGTTCATCCTCACACGGCCGTCTCCGGGTTCGTTTTTACGAATCTCGATGAAGGCGAGAAGGTCGTGCAGGTCGATCTGATTGCCGAGGAAGAAATCAAGTTCTTTACGTTTTTCATCGCGATTCCGGACATGCGCGTCGACTACAAGATGGTGGACTTCGACCGTCTCTATCCGCCGCACGAGATCGTCGAACTGGATACGGCAGGATTGCGGGCGGCGCTCGCCAACCTGCCGTGCTGCACCTCCGACAAGGGCGGCGGTGCATCGGGCGATCCCATCAACCTCGTGATCGTGGGCGATTTCCAGGATGTGGCCGCCGCCTTCGCCCGCCGCGGCTGGCTGCCGGCCGAAGAGACCTATACGACGGCCGTGTGGAAGACCATCAGATCCTTCTTTTTCGGCTCGCGTTATCGCTACTCGCCGGTCAGTCCGCTTTATTTTTTTGGCCGCTCGCAGGATTTCGCCCGCCAGAAGCCGCGCCGCGACATCCACGAGCGCAATCACCTGCGCCTGTGGTGCAGCCCGTTCCGCTATCGGGGCAAGCCGGTCTTCGTCGGCCAGGTCAGCCGGGACATCGGTGTGCGCTTCACCACGCAGGCCTGGCCGCCGGTGACCCACAAGATCGACCCCGACATCGACGAGGCGCGCCACGCCCTGGCCGAGGATCTGCTCTTCTCGCAGAACCTGGCCCGAATCGGATTCGTCAAGGGCGTGGGCCGCGCCAGGCCCTCGCGGCCCCGCACGAACCTGACCGGCGACCCTTACTTTACCGACGGGCTGCGCCTCGTGCTGATGCTTGAAGCGGGGCCGATTTCGCTTCAGCAGGTCAGATCCGTCGGTTGGGAGGAACCCCGGATCTTCAATCTCGGTTCGGGCCGCTTGGAGTGAGGACCCGACGGAATGCCCTCCGGGTCGCGTGGCCCTTTCAGTGGCGCGCTTGACGATCGAACGACCGTCGTGGACCCTGATCGACAAATGAGGTGGCGATGCCGCGCATGCTACGCACCATAGGATTTGTTTTACTGCTGGTTGGTGCATTGGGTCTCCGAACGCCGGCGGTGCTGAAAGCCGAGGCGGTTTTCGTGACCATCGGCAGTGGTGATTTTTCCGGCGTCTATTTCCCGGCCGCGGTCGCGATTGCCCGGATCGTCAACGGTCAACGCAGCGGGCACGATCTGCGGGCGGCAGCCGAAGCCACGCCGGGTTCGGTGTTCAATCTGAATGCGATCACGGCCGGTTACATGGAATTCGGCCTGGCGCAGGCTGACAAGCAGTATCAGGCGGTCCACGGGATGGCGGAATGGGTGCCCAAGGGCCCGCAGGACGACCTGCGCGCCGTGTTCAGCCTCCATCAGGAAGCGGTGAGCCTGGTGGCGGCCGAGGATGCCGGCATCGCCGCAATCGCGGATCTGCGGGGCCGGCGGGTCAACCTGGGCAACCCGGGTTCCGGTCAGCATCAGAATGCCATCGACCTTCTGAAGGCGGCGGGAATCGACCCCCGGCGGGACATTACCGCCGAAGAGGTCAACGCCTTCGAGGCCCCGGCGCTCCTGCAGGACGGCTACATCGATGCTTTTTTCACCACGGTTGGGCATCCCAGCGCCACGATCCAGGAAGCCGTCGCCGGCCGGCGCAAAGTGCGGCTCGTTCCCATTGGCGCGGCCGCCCTCGATCGCTTTGTGGCCGAACAGGCGCACTACTTCCGCACCACCATCGCGGTGCCGCGTTATTACCCGGCGCTGGCGGCGGGGGCCGAGATCCCCACCGTCGGCGTCCGCGCCATCCTGTGCACCTCGGCCCGGGTGCCGGACGAGGTGGTCTATACGCTCACGCGCGAAGTCTTCGAAAACCTGGCGCGCTTCCGCCGACAGCATCCGGCCCTGGCCGACTTGACCCGGGGAGGCATGCTCG
>CAYMAR010000201.1:0-7367 GCA_964388465.1 uncultured Desulfobacteraceae bacterium | reverse complement strand
CTCCACGGCGGTGCCCAGGCGCGCGCCGTCGATGAGATCGTCCTCGGTGATTCGGCGGGCCTTGGCGCAAGGCGTGCAGACCAGGATGGGGACCTCATGCGCCTGGAGATAGGCGATCAGGTCGTCGGCCACGTCGCCCGTGGCGGCCTTGAGATTGTCGGCCAGCCCCTTTTTGCCGAGGTAGACGCCTTCGTCCAGCAGGAAGACGGTGACGTTCTTGCCCTCTTTGTGGGCGATGGTGGCCAGGTGGAAGGCCCGGGCCGAGCGGTTGGGGTTGTCGGTGCCGCAGGAGAGCGCAATGACCACATTGTCTGTCATGGGAAACCTCCTTGTCTGCTTCCGGGACCGCGCTGGCAAGTGGCGGTGTCCGGACGGTTTTGGGGGATGCTGCCAATATCTGTCGCCAACCGCTTTTTGGCCCAACCAGGGTTCATCGGCCGTTAGCGTCCGGGTGGCCCCGGTCCTCCGGCTCAGTCTTCGGAGGCGCCGGGGGGCTGATCGAAAAGCGGATCGATCAAGTCCGGGCTGTTGTTGCGGGCGGCGTTGACGGTTGTGGATACCGGGCGGCTGGTGAAAACCGTCTGGATCCGGTTTGCGAGCAGATCGGCGAGCGTCCGGGTGTCGGAGGTCCGCGGGTCCAGCCAGGCCGCGTAGGCCTCCGGTTTCAGGACCGCCGGCATGCGGTGGTGGATCGGCTGCACCGAACGGCTCGCGGCGGTGGTAATGATGGTGCAGGAGCGATAGGCCGCGTGAGCGTCATCCGCGGGCCGCCAGCTTTCCCACAACCCGGCGAAAGCGAATGGCGCCTCTCCGGGCAGGGTGATGAAGACGGGCTACCTGCGGCCTTTGGGCCCGGTCCACTCGTAAAAGCCGTCCGCTGGGATCAGACAGCGCCGGTTGCGAAAGGCGTGGCGGAAACTCGGCTTGGCGGCCACGGTTTCGGCGAGCGCGTTGATCAGGCGATTGCCTATGGCGGTGTCTTTGGCCCAGAAGGGCACCAGCCCCCAATGCAAGCGCTCCAGCCAGTTCGTGTCCTCCCGCCGGATCACGGCCAGGACTTCCTGGGACGGGGCCACGTTGTAGTTGGCGGTGACCTCGGCCGCGGTGCGGTCGATGGGGAAATGCTCCCGGAGCACCTCGACGGGGCGATAGCCGACGAAACGTCCGCACATGAAGGGTCTCCCTGAATCGGGTCAGCTGCCCCCTTGGCAAGCGGCGGGGTCGATGCCGTAGAGGCGGCAGGTGTTGTCCCAGATCACCGCGGCCAGGTTTTTCGGGTCCGCCCCCCGGACTTGGGCCACCTTGAGCAGGGTGGTCCGCACGAAGGCCGGCTCGTTGCGCCGGTGGCGGTTGCGCTCGGGTGCCGGGGTCAGGTAGGGGGCGTCGGTCTCCACCAGCAGGCGGTTTTCAGGAATCTGCGCGATCATGCCGCGCAGGTCGCGGCCGCGGGTTTTCATCGTGACGATGCCGGTGATGCCGATATGAAGGCCCAGCGCGAGGTAGGCCTCCAGTTCGGCCGGGCTGCCGCTGAAACAATGGACCACGCCCCGCAGGCCCGCGGGAGCCTGTTCCCGGAGTATTTCCAGAAAGCGCCCCCCGCTGTCACGCTCGTGAAAAATGAGCGGCAGGTCCGCCTCGCAGGCGATTTCGATCTGAGGCCGAAACCATCTCTCCTGGACGTCACGGGGCGAATACATGCGGTTGAAGTCGAGACCCGTCTCCCCCCAGGCCCGCACCCGGGGGTGCGCCGCCAGGCGCCGGAGTTCGGCCAGAACGGCTTCCGAGCATCCTTCGGCATCGTGGGGGTGAACCCCCACGGAGGCAAACACCCCGTCATGGGTCTCGGCCAGGGCGAGGGCCCGGCGCGAACGGGGGATGTCGATGCCCACCACCATCATGGCCGCCACACCGGCGGACCGGGCCCGCGCCAGCACCTCCCGGCGGTCCGGGTCGTAGCTGGTGTCGTCGAGATGGCAATGGCTGTCGAACAACCGCATGGGGGCACGCCTTGCAATAAATGAACACGACCGCAAGGGCTCATAGCACCCGCGAACGGGAACCGCAAGTCCGGCCGGTTCGGAATTTTATTGTCAAAGCTCAATAGATTGGGGTAGTCATTAAGTTTGGTTTTTAAGCTTCGGCCGGATGCCTGGTGGGCGCGGTTTTCACGACCGCGCCGGGTCCGGCCCACACACGCGGCTTGTCAGCACCCCCCTAAACGGGGCATCATGCGTAACGGAGGCACCATGTTCAAAATTGTCAGACGGGAAGAAATGTCGGAAGGCACCGTGATCCTGAACGAGATCGAAGCACCGGCGATTGCCCGCAAGGCCAAACCGGGGCAGTTCGTGATACTTAAAGCCAACGAAGACGGTGAGCGGATTCCGCTGACCATGGCCGAGACGGATCCGGACAAGGGCACGATCACGGTGATTTACATGGTGGTGGGCAAATCCACCGCTCTATTCAAGACCCTGCAGCTGGGCGACGGCTACCAGGATGTCATCGGGCCCCTGGGCAAACCGACGCATCTTGAGAAGATGGGCACGGTGGTGTGTGTCGGCGGCGGGACCGGCGTGGCCGTTATGCACCCCATCACCCGCGCCCTCAAAGAGGTCGGCAACCACGTGATCTGCATCATCGGCGCCCGCTCCAAGGATCTGCTCATTCTGGAGGACCAGATGCGGGCGGCCTCCCACGAGCTGCGGGTGTGTACGGACGACGGCTCCTACGGCCACCACGGCTTCGTCACCGATGTTCTCAAGGAGGTCCTGGAGACGGAGGACGTCAAACAGGTGGTGGCCATCGGGCCGGTGCCCATGATGAAGTTCGTCTCCCTGATCACCAAGGAAAAGAACGTGCCGACGATCGTGAGCCTCAACCCCATCATGGTGGACGGCACCGGGATGTGCGGCGGCTGCCGGGTGAGCATCGCCGGCGAGAACAAGTTCGCCTGCGTGGACGGACCGGAGTTCGACGGCCACCAGGTGGACTATGACGAACTCATGCAGCGGCTGCAGGCCTACTGCGAAGACGAACAGGCCTGCATGGACGGAAACTGCCGCATCCGGCCCTGACCCTGCCCGCGCCGCAACCGATGACCCGAACGACCCTCCCCGCCCGGCGGGTAGATTTTACAGCGATGTAAGGAAGATGAAAAATGAGTGCAGTCAAGGCCAGCAAAGGCAAGAAAAAAACCATTCCCCGCGTTTCCATGCCGGAGCAGGAACCCGATGTCCGGCGGTGCAATTTCGATGAAGTCCCCCTGGGGTACACCCCCGAGATGGCTCAGGAGGAAGCCGCGCGCTGCCTGCAGTGCCGCAAGCCCGCCTGCGTCCAGGGCTGCCCGGTGGGGGTCGACATCCCCGGGTTCATTCATCTGATCAAGGAGGGGGATTTTACCGGCGCGATCCGCAACATCTGGGGCAAGAACGCCCTGCCGGCGGTGTGCGGGCGGGTCTGTCCCCAGGAAATCCAGTGCGAAGGGGTCTGCATCCTGGCCAAGAAAGGCGATCCCGTGGCCATCGGCAACCTGGAGCGCTTTGCCGCGGATTACGAACGTCTCAACGGCAGCGGTGCACTGCCGCCGCTGGCGCCGTCCACCGGCAAGAAGGTGGCCGTGGTGGGCTCCGGGCCCTCGGGGCTGACCGTGGCCGGCGACCTGATTCAAAAGGGCCATGCGGTCACCATCCTGGAGGCTTTTCACAAACCCGGCGGCGTGCTGGTTTACGGCATCCCCGAGTTCCGCCTGCCCAAGGATATCGTGGCCCAGGAGATCAACTTTCTGGCGCGCCTGGGCGTGCAGGTGGACTGCAACCAGGTGGTCGGCCGCACGGTGAGTATCGAGGAGCTTTTCGACGAAGGCTACGAGGCGGTCTATCTCGGAGTCGGGGCCGGTCTGCCGCGCTTTCTGAACATCCCCGGCGAGAACCTCATCGGGATCCTCTCGGCCAACGAATACCTCACGCGCGCCAACCTGATGAAGGCCTATCTCTTCCCCAAGGTGGACACGCCGATTCCCCGCGGCAAGAACGTGGTGGTGCTGGGTGCGGGCAACGTGGCCATGGACTCGGCCCGCACGGCCATGCGTCTGGGGGCGGAAAGTGTCAAGATCGTCTACCGCCGTTCGCGCGAGGAGATGCCGGCCCGGGTCGAAGAAATTCATCACGCCGAGGAGGAGGGTATCGAATTCTTCCTGCTGACCAACCCCACGAAATACATCGGGGACGAAAAAGGTCGGCTCACCGGCATGGAGTGCCTGCGCATGGAATTGGGCGAACCGGACGATTCCGGCCGGCGCCGGCCGGTGCCGGTGAAGGGCTCCGAGTTCGCGATGGACTGCGACCTGGCCATCGTGGCCGTGGGCTCCGGCGCCAATCCGCTCCTGACCCAGTCCACACCGGACCTGAAGCTCAACAAGTGGGAGTACATCGAGGCCGACCCCGACACCGGCAAGACCAGCATGAAGGGGGTCTGGGCCGGGGGGGACATCGTCACCGGCGCGGCCACCGTCATTCTGGCCATGGGGGCGGGCCGCAAGGCGGCGGATTCGATTCATAATTATCTTACCTGGGGCTGGTAGGTGGCCGCACCCAAGGGGCATATTGACGCCCCAGGCGGCGTTCTCGCCTCCCGCCGGTCCTCGACGTAGCGTGTGCTACGCCTGCGGGCGTCGGGCCGGCTGCGGCCTTGCCCGGGACGCCAATCTACCCCTTGGGTACGGCCACCAATGGTATTTCAAGGGGCATCTTGACGCCCCGGGCGGCGTTCTCGCTTCCTGGCCGGTTATTACCCGCTCCCAATGTAACTTGCAGTCCCGCGGTTCCGCTGTTATCACTATTTTTAGGCCCCGGCCCGACCAACCTCATCCTTATAATCAAACAAACGATTAAATCGTCCTCGGTGGACGTAATGCGACCGCCTAAGGGAGATGCGCATGAAACGGGTAAGATGTCTTATCGTTGTCGGCCTGGTTACATTGGCTTGTTTGCCGGTGGTGTGGGCGGGTGAAATCGAGCGGATTCAGGCCAAGGGCGAGCTGGTGGTATCCTTGAACAAGGGGTATCCGCCCTTCGCCATGGAGATCGACGGGCAAACCGCAGGTCTGGACGTGGATCTGGCCCGCCTGCTGGCGGAATATCTGAAGGTCACGGTGCGCTTCATCCAGCCGGACAGCTACGATCAGCAGATTCCCGGCCTGTTAGCCGGGAAGGCTGATATCATCATGGCCGCCATGACGCGTACGGTTGAGCGGGGGTTGGTCGTCAACTTTACGGCCCCCTATTTCGAAGTCAGCCAGGCGGCGCTGGTGCGCCGCGAAATGGCGCCCTCCGAGGCCACATCCTATTTTGATTTGATTTCGATCGACGGCCTGCGGTTGGGGGTCAAAGCCGGTACGACCCATGAAGCCTTTGCCCGAGAATTGTTCCCGGCAGGCGCCATACGCCTGTATCCCACCGCCGCGGCCGCGGCCGATGCCATCCTCGCGGGCGAGGTGGACGCTATGGTGGCGGATTCGCCCTTCGTCAAGGTCTGGCGCAACACCCATGTCGAATCCTACACCCGGATTGCGGCCCTGCTCGAACCGGTCACCCAGGAGTTTTACGCCTTTGCCATTCGCCCGGGGGATCCGGAATTCTTAAACTGGCTCAACCTGTTCGTGGACCAGATTAAAGCCGATGGCACCCTGGATCTCCTCTTCCACGAATATTTCGAAAGCATGGCCTGGGCTTCCGAAAAGGTACGCCCGCCAGAAAAACTGACCCGGGCTCGATTTCTGCGCAACCGGTTTATCCTCAACAAAAAGGCCTTGATCGAACAGCGCCGCCGGATGTCTCCGGGGCAGGGCGACAACTATGAATAAGTCGTTCCCGGCGGCTGGCCGCCGTTCGCGTGCACACTACCGATAGGGGGGGCGCCCGATGATACTGTTTCGCTGGTACTTTCAATCCAATCTTCTGGTGCGGGTCTTGGCCGGATTGATCCTGGGGGCGATCTGTGGCCTGGTCTTCGGTCCTGCCATGGCCTGGGTCAGTCCTTTGGGGGAGATCTTCATCCGGCTGCTAAAGATGATCGTCATGCCGGTCATCCTGTTCACGCTGACTGTCGGGGCGGCCAGCGTCCATCCCACCCAATTGGGCCGGGTGGGGGCCAAGGCCATGGTGATTTACCTGGTCACCACCGGGTTCGCCGTTAGCTTCGGCCTGCTGTGCGGCAACCTCTTCCAGCCCGGACAGGGCATGGAGATCACGGCGTCGGCGGCCGCCGGGGGGCTCAAGGCCGACGTCACGGCACCCTCTCTGGTGGAAACCCTGCTGAACGTGGTCCCGATCAATCCTTTCGCTGCCATCGCCGAAGGCAAGGTGCTCCAGGTCATCTTCTACTGCCTCCTCTTCGGCATCGGCCTGGCCTATGCCCGCAACAGCACCGATGAAACCATCAAGCGCTCCGGCGAGACCGTCTTCCGGTTTTTCAACGGCGGCGCCGAGATCATGTACATGGTGGTGCACTGGATCCTGCAGTACGCGCCCATCGGCGTTTTTGCTTTGATTGCCGACGTCTTTGGCAAGCAGGGCCCGGAAGCTTTCGGCCCTTTAGGATGGACCACCCTGGCGGTCTATACAGGGTTCATCGGCCACATGCTGGTGGTCTACGGGGGCCTGCTTTTGATTTTCAAGCTGTCGCCGCTGGCCTTCTTCAGCAAGGCCAGGACGGCCGTCGTCACGGCCTTCGTCACCCGCAGCAGCGGGGGCACCCTGCCGGTGAGCATGGACACGGCCGACGACAAGATGGGCGTCGCTCAGGGAGTGTATTCCTTTTCGCTGCCCCTGGGGGCCACGATCAACATGGACGGGACGGCCATCTACCAGGGCGTCTGCGCCATCTTCGTGGGCTTTGCCATCGGCGCCCCGCTGGATTTCGGGCAGCAGCTGACCATTGTGGCCACCTCGCTTCTGGCCTCCATCGGCACGGCCGGGGTGCCAGGCGCCGGGGCCATCATGCTTCTGATGGTGCTCGAATCGGTGGGCCTCGAAGTGGCGCCGGGATCGCCGGTGGCCATGGCCTACGCCATGATCTTCGGCATCGATGCGCTGTTGGACATGGGGCGCACGGCCTGCAACGTTACCGGCGATCTGGCCGTGACCTGCGTGGTGGCCAAGAGCGAGGGTGAAATCGACCTGTCGGCCTGGCAGGACGGCGATCAGCCCATGACCGCCGAACCGGCGGCCACGGACTGAAGCCTTTCTCCAAAATAATCCAGGAATATTTACCGATGACCACCAGGAAACCCAACCGCCCGGCGCCGCCCCGTGCGCGCATCGTCATTCTGGCCACCGGCGGCACGATCGCCGGGGCGGCGGACAGCG
>CAYMAR010000200.1:0-7385 GCA_964388465.1 uncultured Desulfobacteraceae bacterium | reverse complement strand
TGACGGGGCCGCGTCGCTCGCGGGCGAAACGCGATATCCGGCGCCACCAGCGTTCCCCAGACAGTACGCGGTGAACCGAGTAGTCGCGTTCGTCTTCCAGGCCGTCGATTTCGATCTGCTCGATGCCGAACGCGCGGTAACCCGGCCCCAGGAGAAGACATGCGGCGATAACGCTGCGCGCGTGCTGGTGGGCCAGTTGGTTGCTGTAAAGCCGCGTCAGTGCCAGCGGCTTGGGGTCGTAGCGCAGCGACCGGGCGATGGCCACGAACGCATGGACGCGAAACCGCAGAAGTTCAAGCGGGAACGCGGCATATTGGGTCGCGATCATGGCCGGCACATTGTTCCCCACGACCAGGATGTCGATATCGCCCGGTGCATGGTTTAGGGGCATCCCCTGGAGGTGACTGGCCAGAGATCCAAAAAGCACGACCGCCTGCGGGTGATAAGCCTCAAGCGCATGGGTTATTTGAGGGAGAATCGCCAGTTTTTCCTGCAATCCGTCCATGGTCGCCCGGCGCCGGTTGGGGGTTCGGCTGTCATCATGCGATGACGCATCAGGCGGAAGACTAAAGGCTGCGCCTGAATATTGCAAGGGGTTCCGGACCTGCTGGAGGTGTGCGCAGGCCGCTGATGATTCACTGAAGGAAGACGTCAAGGGGACGGCGCAGGGTCCGACAGGTCACCCGCCGGCCGTAGCCGATGCGAAAAAGCATGACGTGGCCCTGATCCGGGAAGCCTTCGTTTCCGAGCAGCTCGTCGTAGACCGGCCAGAGCTTTTCAAGGCGCTCGCGTTGGCGATGCGGAAAAGCCGCCTGGGCACCCAACTGCCAGCGCAGCCGAAAGAGCGTGATGGCGGT
Organism: uncultured Desulfobacteraceae bacterium; assembly: GCA_964388465.1. Lineage (GTDB taxonomy): Bacteria > Desulfobacterota > Desulfobacteria > Desulfobacterales > UBA5852 > JABZFP01. The sequence continues at coordinate 6,528 of CAYMAR010000200.1, read as the reverse complement.
CATGGGTTGGAAATCAAGACCGGCGCGGGTGGCGGCCAGCCAGATGCGCTGCAGGACGCGCCCCCCATCGAGGAAACTTTGAGGGCGGCTGTCCCGGCACCTGACGAGGCCCACCGCGGAGGCCTGGATGATGGCGTTGAAGGAAATCCGCGCAATCATCCGCGAAGCCCCCAGCTGGTTGCAGAGCTTCATCACCGGCCAGGGACGGGTCAGCCGCAGGAACAGGTTGCCGCCCTTGCCGGCCTCCAGATTGTCAAGCGGCAGCCCATCGCGTTGGCTCAGCGCATCCGCGGCGGAGAAACGCACCATGTGCATGAAATGGGCGTGCAGCCGCCGATTCTCCAGTCGAATCCGGTCCGCCTCCCATACCAGCCGGGCGACTTCCCGCCGGCGTTCGCGATCTTCAATCAATTCGAGCTCAACACCCGCTAAAGACTGGCCCTGCGCCCGCAGTTCGTCCAGCGTGCCGTGGGGGATCGTGCGTTCATCGTAGACGCTGCGGTTGGTGTGACGTTCCGGAATATAGCGCTGGAGCGGATCCTCCTCGATTCCGTTGGCCTGAAAATGAATATCCGCCACCTGCAAGGGATCGTCCGGTTGGGGAAAGGAGTCGACGCGGGTTTCGAAACCGTAGCGCGTGGCCGCCAGGCCCATGTTCTCGAGGGCGGCCCCGCAGGCGATCAGCGTCGCATATTGCCCGACGTTGAAAAGCGACCGATCGACTTCCGGGCGCATGGAGAGTCTTATCCGGCGCCGATCGGCAAGAAACCGCCAGGGCTGGCAATTGTCGCCGGAAGGTGCATGCACGGCGGCCTGGAGAATGTAATCGCGAACCGGCGGTAAGAGGACGCGCGGTCTGGATTGAATCAGGGGGGCCGCCGTCCATGTGGCGTGTAGCGGCCCCTTGCCGTTCAGCCAGCGGGATTTGAGCCGATTGAGCTTGAAACGTTGCCAGGGATGGCGATTGCCGGCTCGCAGCCGACCCCGGTGGAACTTGCGCACCAGCGGGTCATACTGGAAATACGCCGGCACCGGGCGAACGCCCGGGCGCTTCAACACGATGCGGACGGCTTCGGTGGCGGCCACCGCGGCACACAGCTGGCAAGCGGCCGCAACGGACGGGCCCTGCCGTGCGTACAAGTCAATACGGTTCGGATCGATATAGTCTCTCTGGGCCGCACGGGGCGCCAACCCGACCAGAAAGGCCAATAGTTTTTCCTCCAGCGACATGTCGTCCCGGATAGCGAAGTATTCGTCGAAGGACATGCCCTGGTCGGGCATGAAGACCAGCATGGCGGCACTGAATCCCACCGGGCCGGCCGTCACCACGGGAATGCCCATCGCGCGCGCGCGGTTGAAGATCAATCGGCGGATATCGAAAGCAAAAAAATCGATGCCGTCCACGACGATGTCCGCCCCCTCGAGAAAGGCGGACACATTCTGCTCGTTGACGCCGTCGGGAAATAGGGCCAGATCCAGATAGGGATTGATCTGACGTGCTTCCGCCACCATGGCGTCGAGCTTGGGCTGCCCGAAATGGTCGAGCCTCGCACCGTATTGACGATTGACGTTGGCCGGTTCGAAATGATCGAATTCGGCCAGGCGAAAGCCGCCGAATCCCATGCGGGTCAGGGTGATGAGGTGCCCCCCCCCGACCCCCCCCAGGCCGGGGATGGCGATCCGGGCATCGAGAAGACGCTCCTGCTCGGCGGTCGAGACAAGCCCCCGGTTGCGCCCTAAGGCCACTTCCAGATAATGGTGCCGGTTCTGAAAGCCTAACTGCTTTATCCGGGCGCGCAGATCGCCCGCCGGCGTCTCAGACGCCGTCATGGCATTCCCACCTGAGAATCCAGGCTCTGGTAGTCGTCGACAAACACACGACCGTCGGGCTGATCGATATGAATCCAGGCTTGCCGTTCCCATCGTTGGAGCATTTTGCGAAAATTCTCGCCCCCGATGCCGCACTGGCGGCTGAGCCAGTCGGCCTTGACCGGGAGACGTCCACGGCGCGACGTGTCGAGCAGGATGCGGGCGGCCAGCGAAACAGGGGGTGCCGTGTGCGCACGCGCCTCGATCTGGTGGCGCAGCCGGGCCCCCAGGAGTTCGAGGACCTGGAGCGCCTTTTCCTGGCTGGCGCGCAATTGACGCAGCAGTTCTTCGCGGGTCCAAACCATGACATCCACCTCGTTGGAGTGGGCCCTGAGGGTGGCCGTCCGGGGGCCACCGTCAAGCAAGGAAAGCTCTCCGATGATCTGGCCCGGCCCGAACATGGGCCCGTCGTTCGAGGAGCGCACCGAACCGCGCATGATCAGGAAGGCTTCGTCACCGACCGTCCCTTTCTGGATGATGACCTCGTTGCGCCGGTAGATTCGGCGCTCATTGGAGTCTTCCAGGATCTGCCGTGAGGGATCGGCAAAGGTCTCCCGTCCGCCCGGCGGAAGTTTTTCCAGGTCGACATGGATCGGAAGCATGGCGACATTGAGTTCCGGGCTGTGAAACTCGGGGCCGATGGCGCTTGCCCCCACGATACGCTCCAGCATGGGCATCACCGGCGGATGCAGGGTGGCCAGTACGTGACGGGCCCCGCATTTGCGCATCTCGCGGAAACACATTTTGATGAGGCCGATCACGAGACCGGGATGGCGTCGATAGCGTTGCTCGCAGCAAAGCCAGCCGATGTAGGCGACCCTGCCCTCCAGCTTGGCACGGTAGGGTTGGAAATCGTAAAAGTCATCCGTCGGGCTGCCGACGGCGTTTTCCATGATCACCCGGATACTGGCGATCGGGTGGTCTTCTCGCAGCGCCAGAATATTAGTGGTTTCGTCGAAGCTGTCGTACTGATCGATGATGTGGTTGCCCTCGTGGACGAAACGCTGTTCTTCCTCAACGAAAATGCGGTGGCGAAGACGATAGACGGTCGCCCTGTCCTGGCTTGAATCGGCAATTTTGAGTCGGATCGGCATGCTGTCCAGTCTGGCGGCGGTCGTCGCTGCGGAGCGCAATCAATGGCGCGGTTAGAGTGAACGTCATTGTTAGGTCAGACAGAATATGCAATAATAATGCCTATTAGGCCCGCGTCTCCTGCCGAATCCAACCAAGACGCTGATGAGGGACGGCAACAGCCCGGAAACCCCCCGCACCAGCGGAATTGGGGAGGTGTGCGGCCCCGGCCGGGGTCATTCGCGCCGATCAAGCGTGAACCCAAAAGAAGACTCGGCGTGAACTTTAAAACACGATGGGATGCCAAGATATTGACACGAACGAACGATCAGCTAATGCCCGCCGGTTTTCGGGCCCGGCAGGCAGCGGCAAAATCCTCGGGATAGTGCCCGAGGATCCAGCGCAGTTGCGCTTCGCTGAAAGCCCCGGGAGATTCAGGCAGCCGCGGTAAAAAACTGTAGAGCAGATGTTGGCCGGTGGGGCCGCCGTCAAATCGTTTGGCATATTCGATCGTCGTAACCATGCGGGCCCCCAGCCCCCCCAGCACACGGATGGCGATCCAGATGCCCTGGTCGAGCGCCCGGCGGGTGGCGGGGTCGGCTTCGAGGATATTGCCGACAGGTGCCAGAGTGACCAATTGCAGCTCCCACTGCGAGGTCTGGGCCTTGGGAACGAAAAGCATGACATGGCGGTCGGCGTGCACCACCAGGCTTCGGTCCCGGTCGGCGCGTCCGTCGAGGCGTTCATTCCGCTGGATCGCTAAAAAATAGGCCTCGAAGAAATTCACACCGTGCGCTTCGCGATAGTCGCGGACCAAATCCTGGAGCAGATCGCCGCAGGCGTAGGCCCTCATCTTGCGGTCGGTGTTGCGGTCCGTATCGAGGCGGCTCACTTCACGGGGAATCAGGGCGTACTGCTGGTGGACCTGCTGATGCGATGCATGCAGACGATACTGGGTAGGGGCATAATCGAATCCGTAATTCCAACCCCAAAGGGTGGCATTGAACGCCAGTTGCGCGGCCCGGCGATCGTCAGCCATCACGGCCTGAATTTCCTGACGCAGTCTTTCCAGAACGCGTTCGTTTAGAGGGGCTTCGCCCCCAGCTATCCGGAGATCCAACTGCCGGGCCACCCGCACAAAGGTGCGCTGGTAGTAGAGATGACGCATGCCGCGCATGTCGCCCTTGGCGAGGCGGACGGCGTCGTAGCGCACGGCGTCCTCGGCCATGTTGGCGGCGTAATGCCCCCAGGGAATGTAGCTGTTGCGCCGGAGGTACTCGTAAACGTGGCTTCCCCCCCCGGGCACACCCCACTCGCCGGTAATGGCGCTGTTTCCCTGCACCCCCGGCCGCAGCACCATCGCCCGCTTGTAGTCATCGGGAAGGCAGGGATTATTGGCCACCGCTTCGAAAAGCGGATGATTGCGGATATCCGGCTGGTGGCCTCGCTCGCCATCATGCCGATACTGGAGTCCGGTTGGCCGGCCGTCTTCCTTGGCATGCATGAAACCTGCAGCCAGGCGGGCCAACACCTCGAGGTCCCGGGGATCCGTCGACGTGGTGGCCAAGGCCAGTTTAACCGCATCGGGCAGCCGCGCCAGCATTTCCTGTGGCCGGGATTCTTCCCCGGTCTGCGGACCGGCGACCTCGCGCAGCCAGCGATGCATCGAGACCGGCGGCTTGGGCGGCAGTTGGATGTTCAGCGGCGATTCGGCACACCGGTCGGCCCAGTGCTTTCCGATATAGCTCGTGCCGCGCCAAGGCAGGGGGTTGGCGATTTCAAAAATCGGCCCGGCCGACGGTACGTCGACGGCACCGGTGGGGAAGTTCGAGTGGTTGGTGACCTCGCGGCCCTCCGGCCCCTGCCCCAGCACCGCGATCCGGTGGGATGAACGCAGGTTGTCGACACGGTAGGCGGGCCGATGGATGCCGACCAGGAATCGGCCGTCGGGCGCCACCGAACTGCGCGGCGCATCAGAATTGTCGTCGAAGCGCTTGGTATCCATGTTCACCGGCGTGCTGCAGGGCCTGATCCGCACCCCAGCGCTGTTGGCCGTTGGGACAAGAGAAACCCGGAGTGACTTTATCACGCCAGCTTACACGGATAAGGTTGGTGAATCAACCAAGAGCCTCTCCGCACCCAAGGCGCATCGATCATCGTGGGCGGGCGGCACGCGGTGATCGCCCCGTGATCCATGCCCATCACGTTAATTCGAAACCTTTGGCGTTCCGCGTTCGAGTGGATCAAGGAATTCCCGACGGATTTCCTGGTCAGTCCATTTCAGATTGTCGCGTGCCTGGCCCTTTGCGAACAGCGCCATCATCCGCGCGGCGTCGCGCCCAGCCTTGCGGTGAAGGCGGTGCACGGCGTCGTTCATGACGGACCATCGACCGGAGCGGGCGAAATCTTCAAAAGCCGGCCGCATCTCCGGATAAAGCTGCCGCCCGAGACCGTCGTGGAAGACGAGATAAAATCCCAGCGGCACAGCCTGACGCGCTTTAATAATGGCATGCAACGGTCCGCTCGCGCCGGTGTCGGCCAACATGTCCTTTACCGCTCGCAGCAACAGCTCGACGGGCGAATGGGGAAACGCGGCAATCATGCGACGCCAGGTGTCGGTATCGAAGCACGTATCGTTGCGCTCGCCGATCTCGTGATTTACGAAGACATCATAAAGGTCATCCAGCAGGCCGCTGAATCGGGATCGCAGGGCGGCGGTGTCGGCGGCCTCAACCCCAGCATGCCTGAGGGCGTAGTCAAGAAAGGGCCGCCGCGAGGGGGTAATATAAAAAATCTGGTCCCAAACGAACAGACGGGCGGCCTCTTTGCGCAATACGACGTCGGCCCCCTGTGAGAGGGCCGGAAGCGTCAGCAGATCGCGGGCAAGCTCTCCGCCCAGGTGCAGGATGGCCAGACCGTTCGTCCGGCGGCGGGCGTCCACCCGTCCCAGAACGAAAGAGGGCTTGAGACTCTGGGCATAACCCGCCCCGTAAAACAGCCCATGGGGCCTCAGACGAGCGTTGATGCCGTCGGTATCGAACGGATCGTAGGCCGTGCCGTCGATTTCGATGGGCACGAAATCTTCACTCTGGATCCGATTCCACAACTGCTCCTTGTGGTCGATCCAATCCAGAACCTCGGTGGCGTCGCGCTCTTCCCAGGGCGCCAGCCGCTGCTCCCATTTGAAAAGGTCCCTCAGGCGCAGGGCCAGACCGCAGATCGAATAGTGTCCGGCAAAGCGGGCGTCGGACAAATCGCAGTTGTATCGGATTTTTTCCACCAGCGCATTGAGGTGCATCAACCAAGTCTCCGCAGAATCGCTTTATTTCGGCCAACGATTGGCAATCATCAGATAAGCATTAAACATCGGAAACCAAATGCGAGGGCTTCACCTCTGGCCTTGAAGCTTGCCGTCCGTCCCCAGGCGATCCCGCAGGGCCGCAAAGACGACCTTCACATCGGCGGGAGCGGCGGCCATCAACCACAAACGCCGGGGATAGCGCGCCCGGCGGTCCATCAGCACCCCCGCCAACAGGTCGCCCAAAGCGGCCCGGGGCATCCGGCCGTGCTGACGACCAAGCAGCGGAA
>CAYMAR010000199.1:0-7393 GCA_964388465.1 uncultured Desulfobacteraceae bacterium | reverse complement strand
ATGTCGATGTCGATACCTATATGCCGTCGGCCCCGGTCGAAGCGCTCGTGCGGCATCTGCCGCGAAGGGGCCGGAACGTCGTGCGTGCCGCTTCGTTTTGAGGCAGCGCATGACGGTTAGATAGCATTGCCTCGCCGGTGCGTAAAGCCGACCCCTTCCGGGAGGCGCCTTATAAATTGACGCGCGCATTTCCAAATGCTTGACGGATTGGAATTCGTAGCTACTCTTCCTATTTTTTTGTAAAGACATTTCCGCGCCGTTTTTCACCAACCACTAGCGGAAATCGCTTAAACGCACCATTTTCCAGGCTCTGCAACGCTGCAAGACTTGGCGGTTCGACAGGCCGCAAAATCATCATCGAAAGGAAAAAACCATGACGAGCCCGAGTCAGTTCACCCTCTACAGCGGCGGCCACCGCGGCACCGAGGCCGAATTCGGCCGCCAGGCCGAGACGTGGGGCCTCAACGAAGTCAACTTTTCATTCGAAGGCCAGAAACCGGAGCGCGACCGCGGACGTGTCGTCCTGGACGCCGACGAACTCAAGAAGGGCGATATCAGCATGGAGATCGTCTCCCTGCACATGAACCGCAGCTATGCCCGGGCCGACAAGATCCGCCGGGTGCTCCAGACCATATTTCACATGGTCAACAAGGGGTTTCACGTTTTCGCGGTGGGCTGGATTCAGCCGGACGATACCGTCAAAGGCGGCACCGGGTGGGCGGTCGAACTGGCCAAGCTCTTCAACCGCCCGCTGAGCGTCTATGACCAGGATCGCAAGGCCTGGTTTGCGTGGGAAAATAAAAATTGGGTCCCAAGCGAACCGGTGATTGCGGACAAGACTTTCGTGGGCACCGGGACCCGTCACCTGAGCGCGGACGGCCGCCAGGCCATCGAGGAACTCTTCCGGCGCTCGTTTGCCTAGTTCATCCCCCCGGCAGGCCATCCGGCCGGCGCCGCCGCCGATCTTCGCGGAGGCCGTCACCATCTGGATTGCGACCGCCTTCAGCCCGTCCGGTGCATCGCGGCCGTCATCACGCCGGCGCCGACGAGGGCGCTGCCGCCGCAGCGGTTGATCCAGCGGCGGGCGGCGGGACGTTTGAGCGTATCGCGCAGGGCCCCCGCAAAGAACGCGTACAGGGTCGCGTTGACCAGGGCCAACACCAGAAAGGTGACGCCCAGGATGGTCAACTGGGGCAAATGGGCGCCGTTGGGATCGACGAACTGCGGTAGAAACGCCACGAAAAAGGCGATGCTCTTGGGATTGAGCGCCGTGACCACAAAGGCGCCCCGGAACAGGGCGCCGCCGGTCCCGCCGGGGCCGGTCGCGTTCCAGGCCCCGTTGTCCGTCCGGGAGCGCCAGGTTTTGATGCCGAGATAGACCAGGTAGACGGCCCCCACCCATTTGGTGACGGTGAAAAGGGCGGCCGAAGCCGCCATGATCGTGCCCAGGCCCAGCAAAGAGAGGGTCATGGCCGTGGCATCCCCGCAGGTGACGCCGGTGGCGAGCGGCAGCACCGCGCGGCGTCCGTGGGCAATGGCCTGGCTGACCACCAGAATGATGGTGGGGCCGGGAATGACCAGGATGATTTCGGCGGCGATGAGGTAGGTCAACCAGATTTCAAGATGCATGGCTTCCTCGACACGAAAAATCAGGCGGCCTCCCGGGTCGGGACCTTGGGAAACCAGGCGATCAACGCCACGGTTGCCAGGGGCAGGAAGGCCGCCCCGGTCAGCACCGCGCGAATCGAATAGATATCGGCCAGCCGCCCGATCAGGGGCGCGGCCAGCCCACCCAGACCGAAAGCGAATCCCATCATCAGGCTGGCCACCATGGAGCGCCCCCGGGGCGCCAGGGCTTGGGCCATGACCACGCCCAGCGGCAAGGTGGCCAGCACGACCCCCCCCGCCAGCAGGGCTCCCGGATAAATCCAGCGCCCCTCCAGTTGCAGGAAGACCAGCAGAACGGGCGTCATCAGACCGTGGGTAAAAAGAAAAACAGGCTTGGGCCCGATGCGGTCCGAGAGACTGCCGGCCAGAAGTCCACTGAAAGTGCCGGCCACCGTGAACAGCGCGAAAATTCCCCCGGCCGTTACGAGTGAATAGCCTTCCTGGACAAAGAGCAGCGGCATGAACGTCATGAAAGACTGCCCCGTCAGGGCCCGCAGCACCATGACCAGCCAGATCAGGGCTATCGCCCGCCAGGCCGGCCCCAGGCTTGCGCGAACGGTGGCCAGAAAGCCCCCCGCGACCGGTGCGGCGATCGGCGGCGGCAGCGTCAAATAGAGATACAGGGCTACCGCCAGGCCCAATACCATGGTTAGGGGGACGGCGCCAAGCCCGAAGCGGGCCGTATACCAGGTGATGAAAATCGGGCCGACCCCGAACGCCAGGGTGCCGCCGGTGTTGAAGATGGACATCGACAGGCCGGCCCGGGACCCGGCGTAGGCCGGTATCATGCCGGTCACCGCCGGGTGGAAAAGCGATGAGCCCACCGACCCCAGCGCGATCACCGTCAGGAGGCTCCAGAATCCGGTGGCCCAACCGCACAGCGGAATGAAGACCACGGCCAGCAGCAGGCCACCAACCGAAAACAAGCGGGAAGGATAACGGTCGGCCCAGTAGCCGGCCGAAGGCTGGACAATGAAGGCCAGAAAACGGTTGAGACCGGCGATCACGCCCACCTGGGTGAGCGACAGACCCAGCTTTTCCACGAATACCGGAAACAGCGGCGTGGTGAAGGCGCTGTAGAAGTCGCCGGTGAAATGCACCAGGGTCAGAGCCAAGATGACCCGCATGTTGGTTTTCGAAGCCATCTCATTTTCTTTCGGGAAGACGGGGCTGTCGGCGGTCGATACCCTTGAACGGGCCGCTTGTCAATCCTGTGGGTGAAGGGCGTCGAGGCGCAGGCCAAGCCGGGGGAACCGGTGGGGGGCCTTTGACCGAATCGAACGGCGCGGCCGACGCCTGGAACCCGCCCTGTCGTCCCCCCTTGATTTCACCCGGACCGCCGTTGCATCGCCCCCGCGGTGCGATGATCGATTGCGGCGGCGGGCTTGCGTCGGGCAGGCCTGGCTATTTTTGGCGGTCCTTCAGAAGGGCGGCCAGATCGGCGAAGGGGTGGTTGCCGATCGATGCCCGTTCGGGTTCCTCGGGGCGGGCCTCGCCGTAGGCGGCCGCGGTGGCCTGTCGCGAATGCTCGTTTTCGTGGCAGTAGATGCACAGCAGTTCCCAGTTGCTGCCGTCCGGCGGGTTGTTGTCGTGGTCGTGGTCCTTGTGGTGCACGGTCAATTCCCGCAGCTTCTTGCCGCTGAACTCCCGTCCGCAGCGGGCGCAGATCCAGGGAAAGAGCCGGAGGGCCTGCTCGCGGTAGGTTTTCTCGCGCTGCTCGCGCATGCGGCGCGCCGCATCCACAATCTGCCGGCGCCGGTGACTTGCCGATGAATGCTCGTTGTCGGGCATGGCTCTACCTCATTTTAGGGTTTGGCGCGCGCTCAATCTTCGTACCCCACGCGGTGGATCTTGATGACGTTGGTGGATCCCTCCTTGAGCCCCATGCCGATCACGAGCACGATCAGATCGCCCTTGGCGACGAGGTTTTTTTCCAGCAGGAGGTTTTCGCTGCCGGCGATCAGGCGCTGGGCGCCGTCGATGTCCGGGATGTACTTGGGGGTGACGCCCCAGAGGATGGACAGGCGGTTGTAGATGGCCTTGCTGGAGGTGAACGCGTAGACCGGTTCGGACGGCCGCTGTTTGGAGATCTGCTTGGAGGTCTTGCCGGAGGCCGAAAAGGCCACGATGCAGCGCCCGTCGATTTCGTGCAGGATGTTCACGGCGGACTGGGACACGGCGTGGGTCACCAGATCGCCCGGATCCCGATCGTAAGGGATGTTGTAGCGCATGAAGGGCGAGCTTTCGGCCTCGCGGGCGATGCGTGCCATCATGCGTACGGCCTTGACCGGGTAGCGCCCCGAAGCGGTCTCCCCCGAGAGCATGACGGCGTCGGTGCCGTCGAGGATGGCATTGGCCACATCCGAAGCTTCCGCCCGTGTCGGAATCGGATTGGTGCTCATGGTCTCGAGCATCTGGGTGGCCGTGATCACCGGCCGGTTGCGGCTCGTGGCGGCCAGGATGATGCGTTTCTGGATGGTGGGCACCTGCTCGGGAGGCAGTTCGACGCCCAGATCACCGCGGGCCACCATGATGCCGTCGGCGGCCTCGAGGATGGCATCCAGGTTGTCGACCGCCTCGGGTTTCTCGATCTTGGCGATCACCGGGATGACCGCGCCCTGCTTTTTCAGAATCGATTTGATCTGCTGAAGATCGTCCGCCGTGCGCACAAACGAAAGGGCGAAGAAATCCACGCCGTTCTTGATGCCGAAGTTGACGTCGCGCCGGTCCTTGTCCGTCAGCGAGGGGGCCGACACGCTGACGCCGGGGAGGTTGATTCCTTTTTTTTCCTTGAGCCAGCCGCCGTTGACCACCCGGCAGTCCACCGTTCGCGGCCGGACCTTATCGACCTGCAGCCGGATCAGGCCGTCGTCCAGAAGGATCGTGTCGCCCGGACGGACGTCGGAGACCAGTTCACGGTAGGTGGTGGCAACCATTTCGGCGGTGCCGACCACGTCGCGGTTGGTGATGGCAAAGGGCTGGTTGCGTTTGAGCCGCACGGGTTCACCGCCTTCGAGTTTGCCCACCCGGATCTTGGGACCCTGGAGATCCAAAAGAATACCGATCGGCCGGCTCAGCGTGCGTGAAATCGACCGGATCGCGCGGATGACCTCCACGTGCTCTTCATAGGACCCGTGGGAGAAATTCAGGCGGGCCACGTTCATGCCGGCTTCCACGAGTTTCTCGAGCATCGGCCGGGTGTTGGAAGCGGGTCCGATGGTCGCCACGATTTTGGTCTTGCGGTTCATGGTCAGCGCCTTTCGTTGAGGGGAGGCGATGGCCTCGGAAATCTGGATCGCGTCCTGGCGTTGGCAACGCCGTGGAGCACACTATAGGTCGGAAAGGTAGCGGGGTCCACCCAGCTTCCTGGCCCAGGTGTCGATTTCCCTCGCCCGCCGGTTGACATAGGCGGACGGGCGGGCCGCCGACATACGCCGGGGGCTCGGCAGCACGGCCGCCAGCAGCGCGGCATGGCGCCGGCTCAGTCTGGACGGCGGCCGGTGGAAAAAAACCTCGCTGGCCGCGCCAACCCCATAGATCCCCGGGCCGAACTCGGCCACGTTCAGATAGATTTCGAGAATGCGCCGCTTGGGCCAAAGGGTTTCGATCAGCACCGTGAACCAGGCCTCGAGGCCTTTGCGCACCAGGCTGCGCCCCGGCCAGAGGTAGAGGTTTTTGGCCACCTGCTGGGAAATCGTGCTGGCGCCGCGCATCCTGGCCCGCCGCTCACGGGTGGCCTGGAAAATGGCGTCGAAGTCGAACCCGCGGTGCCGTGGAAACTTCTGGTCTTCCGCCGCCACCACGGCGATCGGCAGGCGGGGCGAGATCGCCTCCCAGGAAACCCAGCGGTACTGGATGCCCTTGTCCGTGGCCAGTTGAGCGCGCAGCATGAAAGCCGTCGTCGGGGGCGCCAGCCAGCGCCAGGGCAGCACGAGGGCGAGGCTGACCGCCAGGGCCAGCAAACCCAGCAACAGGCCGCTGCGCCAGAAAAGGCGTATCACCCGCGCCCGAGACGAGATCGGCGTTTCCGGCCGCTTGGCCGGGCGGCGGGCCTCGGGCGAAGCGGTGTGCCCGGTGGAACCCATCCGGAACCTTCGCGTCGTTGGGTGGCTGCGCTTGGTCATGGCCTGTAAGCGGTTGCAGATGGCACGGTCTGTCCAGCGGCTTTGATCCGGTTCGTTGGCGCTGGCGTCTGCCCTTGCTTGGCAGAGGACGAGGCAAAATTCAACGTTGACGACGAATCCGCACGAAGACCCAAGGGGCTGCCCGCGCGATCTTCACACCCAAAGCCGGGCATTCCGGACGGGCGATCGCTTGCGGCCAGCCGGCGCGCCTGGAAACCGATGACTTCCATTTCCGGCCCAAGTCCCTCCTGGTCAAGGTTTCGGGTGACGCGTCCGCGCCTGTGAACGCAGCGGCCGTACGAGCTTTGACCGCTACGGTTGATAAACGCTTTTAAGGCGGCTAAAATAACCACATGCTACTGCCATTTCCCCATGGAAACGTCGTTCTGCTATTTTTCTTGGCAAAGGAGAACCATCAATGACGAAAAAAATCCTCGTATGGGCGCTGGTCATCGCCTTCCTGGCCGCCACCATGGGGTGCGCCGAGTGGAACCGCACCCAGAAGGGTGCCGCCATCGGCGCCGGTGCCGGTGCGGCCGCCGGCGGGCTGATCGGCGCCGCCTCGGGCAACACGGCCGCCGGCCTTTTGATTGGTGCCGCCGTGGGCGGTGTGGCCGGTGCCTTCATCGGCCGCTACATGGACAAACAGGCCGAAGAGATCGAGCGCGACATCGCCGGCGCCAGGGTCGAACGCATCGGCGAGGGCATCAAGATCACCTTCGATTCGGGCATCCTTTTCGACGTGAACCAGGCCGATCTCAAGTATGACTCCCAAACCGAACTGGCCCAGCTTTCCACGATCCTCAACAAATACGCGGACACCAACATCATGCTGGCCGGCCACACCGACTCCACCGGCTCGGCGGAGTACAACATGGGTCTTTCCCAGCGCCGGGCCAGGACCGTGGCCGACTATCTGGTGGCCCAGAACGTCGATCCGATCCGCCTGGATGTGCAGGGCTTTGGCAAGGACGAACCGATCGCCAGCAATGACACCGCTGCCGGTCGCGCTCTGAACCGGCGGGTCGAAGTGGCCATCTGGGCCAACGACAAGTTGAAGAAAGTTGCAGCGGAAAAAGCCGGTTGACAAAGCCGGCGGCGTGAAACCGCGTTTCGACGGCAGCCGGCCATCCGCATCCGAACTCCGGCCTGTATTTATACCCGTGCGAACTTGTCACGGTATTCCCGCGGTGAGAGGCCGGTCGACTTTTTGAAGAGCCGCCGGAAGGAGCTGCTGTCCTCGTAGCCGATTTTCCAGGTAATCGTGTTCATGGACTCCCGCGTGGTTTCCAGACGCTTCCTGGCCGCTTCGATCCGCACCCGTTGGAGATAACTCAAGGGGGTCTCGCCCGTGGCTTGTTTAAACCGCCGTTTGAAATGCCGCGGGCTGATGCCCACCTGCGCGGCCACCCTGTCGATGGTAACATCGCCGGCGTAGTTGGCTTCCAGCCAGACCTGGGCGGCGGCCACGGCCGTATCCCCGTGATCGTGCCTGAAATCCAGAATGGCGTAAGGCGACTGCCGGTCCTGCGCAGGATCGACCAGAAGCGCCTTGGCGCACACCGCGGCCAGTTCCGGCGTACCGAAGGATTCGATCAGGT
>CAYMAR010000198.1:0-7418 GCA_964388465.1 uncultured Desulfobacteraceae bacterium | reverse complement strand
AGGCTCCAGTCGTTGAAACCGTTGAAGAAAACCCGCGGCGGGAATTCAGGGTCCATCCCTTCGTGGTCGGCCAGGATCGCCTCCAGGATGGCCACCGCCTCTTCGACCTTTTCCGGCGGGGTGTCGTAGGTGATGCCGATGTTGGTCAGCCAGCGGATATGCGGGCGCTTGCCGATATTTTCCACCGTGGAGTTCACCAGCTTCTCGTTGGGGATCGTCACCAGGTGACCGGTCAGGGTGCGGAGGCGCGAGCTGCGGAACCCGACGCTCTCCACCACCCCGTCGTAGCTGTCGATCACGATGCGCTCGCCCACCTGAAAGGGTTTGTCGAAGAGAATCGTGAGGGTGCCGAAAAAATTGGCGATGGAGTCCTTGGCCGCCAGGGCCACGGCCAGGCCGCCGATGCCCAGGGAGGCCAAGAGCGGCCCGATCTCGATGCCGGTCAGATTCTTGACGATGACCATCCCGCCCACGATGAGGATGAAAACGCGCAGGGATTTGCCCACCAGCGGCACGATGATCTCGTCGATGTCGCTGGGGGTCGAAACCGCCCAGCGTTTGAGGCGGGTGTCCAGCAGCTGAACCAGGCTGAAGAGAAACCAGACGATGGCCACCGTGCCGGCGATGCCGGCGCCCCGCTGGGCCACGGCGTGAACGAGATTGGCCCCGCCGGCGGTTTTGAAATGCGGAAAAAGCGGGGTCAGCGCCGCGTAGATGCCGTAGGTCCAGATGAAAAGCGACAGCGGGCGGGCCGCCGCCTGGAAGAACATCCGGAGCCAGGAGATCACCCCGTCCTGGTGGGGGATCGTCTTGATTTTGGTGTTGATGATATAGCGCAGGATGCGCTCGGCCAGCAGCACGGCGAACACGGCCGCCAGGCAGAACAGCAGTTTGAACCAGCGAATGCCGTAGAAGACTTCGGTGGTCACCCAGCGGCCAATCATGTCGGCGGCGGAATCGCCGATTTTCTCGATACCCTCGCCGATGGTCTTGCCGGCGCGATCGAGGCCTTTTTCTTCGACGTCGTAGGGCAATTCCTTGTCGGGGGCTGGATTGTCCGCCTCTTGGACGTCGTCGGACCGTGCCGGGTCGGCCGCGTGGACGGCCGGATGGGCAAAGCCCCAAACCAGCATGACCACAATCATCCCCCAAATTATCCGACGGATCATTTTTTCCTCCGTATCCGTTTGTCTAGCGCGTACGTATTGATCATAGGGCATCTTTCGGCCCGGGCCTGAATAGAAACCGGCCTCTTGCGGATGGACGCCCACCGGTCGATTCTATTCGGGCTCACCGCCGCCGGGCTTATCTTCTTCGGTTTCGGGAAGGCTGACCCCGGCGTCGACGGCCTCCTTCTGCGCCAGTGCCAGCTTGGCCTCCAGTTTGAGGGCCCGGCGCCGGTTTTTCTCGGCCTGGAACACCGCCGTTTCGACTTCCCGCTCCAGGGCTTTTTTGGCCTGCAGATCGATGAAACCGCTGTCGGCATTGAGCATGGCCACCAGGTGGGTCTGGCTGCGGTCCACCGCTTCGGCGGCCCGGGCGGCATCCCGGCGCGCCTTTTCCAGTTGCCCCTGCATTTGCTGCAGGGTGTCGTGAATTTCCGCCAGCTCGGCCGCGCGCCCCTCTTCGGGTTCGGCTTCCAGATCCAGGTCGCGGGCCGCGTCGGTCATGACCGTCGTGGGCAGCTGCCGGAGAAGATCCTCCAGCGGGCCTTCCCATCCCAAAGCGATCAAGTTGTCGCGGAAACGGAAGGGAAGAAAAAGCAGCGTCGCATCGGCCGTCGCGTGTTTGAGGTCTTCGAATTCGCCGCTCGGCAGGATCAGCGGCTCGCCCTCGATCCGGAAGGCCGCCAGCAGATCCGCGAGCATCCGGCCGTCTTCGTCCGGCGTCCCCGGCAGGTCCTCGTCGGCGGCCAGGACGCGAATCTGGCCGTCGGACCAATCGGCGTGCCGCGTGATCAGGTAGGCCAGCAGAAGCATCAGCCGCCCGGTGGCGTCGTTTTGCCACCAGATGTCGATACGGGGCCTGTCGGTGCCGGCGATCGCCGGCCAGCGGTTTTCATCTGTGGCCAGAATAAGGGCATGGCAGCCCTGGCGGAAGGCTTCCCGCAGGTGGCGCCCAAAGATGATTTCCTGGAAGCCCTGGCCCCCCGGGGAGCGGCGGCCGTTCCAGTTGAAGAGCACCGTATTGGTTTTAAGGGGGCCGATGCCGACGATCTGTGTCAGGTGGTGAACCGCGGTTTCCATATCTTCGGAGGCCACGGCCAGCGGAAATGCGTTGAAATTTCCCTGGGTGATGGCCTGCTGAAGTTCTTGTTGGGCGGTCTCGCGGACAGCCCGCGCCTTCACGCCATGCCCCTCGATGACCTGGGCCAGGACGGTCAAACCGCTGCCGCCCTCCAGCCAGGCCGCCAGGGTCAACAGTTGACGCAGGTGTGCCGGGCGGTTGTTGAACGCCAGGATGCAGGGGCGCCAGTCGCGGTCGTGCGGGGGTTCGGCGGCGGCCTTGAGCAGGTTGGCGCGCACCTGCTGGAGGTGGTAGCTGCGCCGGCTGTCCGCCCAGCGGGAGGGACCGGCCGTGCGCTTGACGTATTGGAAAACGGCCAACAGAATCGACAGGGCCACCACGCTGGCCTGCCAGTCGATGGCCACCATGACGGCCAGGCAGGCGATGGCGCCGACGAGACTCAATTGGGGGTGGAAGAAACGGAAGGTTGGCCGGAATGAGGGGCTGGCCGCACGGGCTTCGAAATAGGTGGCATAATTGAGCAGACCATAGGAAATCAGGAAGAACATGGACACGATCGGCGCGATCAGGTTCAGGTTGCCCAGGGCCACGGTAAGATAGGCGGTGGCGCAGGAGAGCAGGACGGCCCGGCGGGGGTTGTTGGCCGGTCCGGCGCCCTTGGCGAACGGGTTGAGCCAGGCGAAGATCCGATCCCCGGCCAGCGACTGCAGGATGCGCGGGCCGCCCATGAACGAAGCCATGGCCGAGGACAGGGTGGCGGCGATCACCCCGGCATCGATGAGGATGCCGAAACGGGCCACCCGCCGCATCGCGGTGTTGTCCCCCCGCAGGACCGTCTCCGGCAGGGCTCCCGCATAGAGCACCGCCACCGACATATAGACCAGGATCGATACACCCACGGCCATGAATGTTCCCAGCGGGATGCTGCGGCCGGGGTCACGCAGGTCGCCGGACATACTGACGCCCTGGGTAAAACCGGTGACCGCCGGAAAGAAAATGGCGAACACGACCCAGAAGGGCTGCGCCCCGGCCGGCGCCCGCCAGTCGAGTACGATCTGCTCCGGGCGCCAGGCGTCGAGGGCGCCGGCGTAAAAAGAGGCCAGGGCGGCCAGCAGCAGGGCCATGACCCCGTATTGAAAGCGTGTGGCCCAATCGGCCCCCAGCCAGGCCAGCACGAACAGGGCCGTCACCGCCAGGGCGGCGGCCATTTGCGGGCTCACCGGCCAGGCGGGCGGAAGCATGACCGCCAGAATCTCGCCGAAACCGATGCAGTAAAAACCGATCGAGATGGACTGGGCCAGAAAGAGGACCAGTCCCAGAGCCCCGCCGAATTCAGGGCCCAGCGTGCGGGAGATGACGTAGTAATCCCCGCCGCCCTTGACCCGCAGGTTGGTCGCGATGGCCGAGAGGGACAGGCTCGTTAAAATCGATAGCGTATTGGCCAGGGCGATGATGAGCAGGGCACGGGCCAGGCCGGCCTCGCCCACCACGAAACCCAGGCGCAGAAACAGAATGATACCCAGGATCGTGAGGACACTGGGCGTGAACACGCCGGCAAAGGTGCCCAGTGTGCCGCCGGCCGTCGGGGCCGCCTGGCGGTCCGGGGCGTGCGCCGTTTTCAACGGGTCCTCGGCAGCAGGCCCGATCGCACGGGGTTATTCCGTTCCGGATTCGGGCGTATCATGATTTTCGGTGGCGGCCATGCGGGGTTTGAATTCTTCCGGATAGCTGCGGATGTGGATGTCCTGCTGGGGAAAGGCGATCTCGATGCCCAGCTCGCGAAAGCGCCGGTCGATGTCGAAGCGGATCGCACTGGGCACGCTCCAGTACTCGTCCACGTGGGTCCAGATGCGCAGGCGGAAGACCAGTGCGCTGGCGCCGTGGTCGATGAAAACTACGTCGGGTTTGGGATAGCGCAGCACCTTGCGATGCTCGTGGGCGATTGCCAGCAGGGTTTGCTGGACCCGATCGATGTCCGACCCGTAGGCCACGCCCACCTCGATATTGCGGCGCATGCGCTGATCCTTGAAGCTCCAGTTGGTCACCTGCTGGCTGATGAACTCCGAGTTGGGGATGATCACCGAGGCGTTGTCGAAGGTCTGGACCACGGTGGCGCGCACGTTGATTTTTTTAACCTCGGCCCAGAGTCCCCCCACTTCGACGATGTCCCCCACCTGGATGGGCCGCTCGAAGAGCAGGATCAGGCCGCTGATGAAATTGTTGAAGATGTTCTGCAGGCCGAAGCCGATGCCGACGCTGAGCGCCCCGAAAACGACCGCCAGCGACGTGGCGTTGACACCGACCACCGCCAGGGCCAGGAGCAGGCCAACCCCCCACACCAGATAGCTCGACACCGTCAGGACCGAATCCTTGAACCCGCGTTCCAACTCCCTCTTTTCTAAAATCTGATAGGTTATTACGGCACGACAGATGCGCACCCCCAGGTGGGTCAGGTAAAAGATGACGACGGCCATCAGGATGCCCTTGATGCTGAGGTTGACGTTCCCGATGGCGAACGTCAACTGGATGAATTGTCCGATTCGATCGAAGAGATAGCCGGCCTGGTCCCAGGACCAGACGATCCCCGCCGCCAGGCCGATGCACCACACGAAGCGAACCAATTGGATGATGGACCAGCGCCAGGGACGGGTTTTGGCGATGACGTGGTCATCGTCCGCGGCCATTGCTTCGCTTTCTTGGTCACGTTGCCACTCGCGGATGGCGTTCAGGCCGATCCAGCCCCAGAAGAGCAGAACGGCGGTCTGGACCCAGGCCTGAAACCAGTGGCCGGCCAGCCCCCCATAGCCCAGCAGGTTCAGCACCAGGGCGCCGCCCAGGATAAGGAAGCTTCCATTGCGGCTAAAGGCGAGCCTCCTGGCACTGGGAGCAGGCTGGCCTTTACGGAGTCCTTCGGCCACGATTTGTCTCAACCGTCGCCAGAAGAGGGCGATCCAGATCAGTAGAGTGATCACCAAGACGTCCCACACGATCAGGCTCAGCAGGCTTTCGATGCCGCCGATCCAAACAACCGCGATGAGGACAATGACGGCCACACGGAAATAATAGAGCACGCGCTTCAAATGCCGGGTCACGAAGACCTGCAAATCGGTCGCAGGCCCCTTCAACCCGTAGCTCAGGTAATCCTTTCCCCAGCGTGTGATCAGGAACACCAGAAAAAAATAGAACAGAAAGCGCGTCAACCCCATGTCGAGCAGTGCAAAATCAAAGGCCAGGTAAAAGCCGAACAGGAGCGTCAGCCACAGGTAGATCAGGGAGCGGCGCAGGAGCAGCATGCCCAGACAGCGGTAATACCACCCCGGGCCTTCACATTTTTCCTCGATGCGCCGCAGATAGGCGCGGCAGCGCCCCTGGAGCACGATAACGGCCGTCAAAAGCGACATGAACAGCAGCCACGGCCCGGGTCCCTCCATACGAATCTGCAGCCAAAGATTCTTCCAGGTCGTCAGGTCGAAAACCCTCGCGACGCGCAGCCCGAACAACCGAAAAGCATCCGCGATGTTGCCCCATGAGAAATAGCGTTTGCTGTCTACGCGCGAAAACAAGGACGCTTTTTTCAAGTCTTCGAGCCGGCTGGTCAACTTGTCCGCAATGGCGCGCTTCTCCTCGGCTGCGGCTTTCATCCGGCCCAGAAGCTCGTCTGAAATCTTCAGATAGCGTTTGGCAAGATTCTTCTTTGTCTCCAGAATTTTCAGCAATTCGGCGGTGGTGGCTTCCAGCGCCTGCACGTTGGTAAACTGCGATTCGCGAATGTTGTCCACCTGCTGCCGGGCGAGTTCGATGCGCTCATCGGATTGTTTGAGCACGATGGCGACGGTGTCGTGGCGCTTCTGGTAGCTGTCGATCTGCTCCTCCAGCGAGCGGCTGGCGAGCCGGTTTTCGGACAACGCCTTTTCCAGATCCGCGCGCCGCAGCTCGGCCGAGAGCAGAAGCTGTCCGTGAGCCGTATTCTGCGACTCAAAGGCCTTGAGCGCCGTTTGCACCGTTGCCTGCAGCGTCTCCATGCGCTTGAATCGCTCTTGGAGATCCTCCAACTCGGCACGGTTGCTGGTCACGGCGTCCTGGACCGACTTCTCGATCTGTTGGGAGGGGATCAGGGCCTCGGTGGTTCCGGGCTTATCGTTCTCGGCCGGAACCCTGACCGCGGTGGCGAAAAGGATCAGCAATGCGGACAGGATTACAGATAAGGCCCTTGACGGGGTGTTCGAATGCCGGTGGCGCGGCGGGCGTTCGCGGCCTTGCCCGTATCGGTTTATTTGAAAGGATTTAATCATCTCATATCTGTTTGGTGGTTACTTCAAGGGCTTATAGCATGGCGAGTTAATCGTTGCTATATTCGTCATACGAAACCACAAGTCAATAGCGGCATGCTTGGCTACCGATCGCGACAGCACCGTTGCCATCGCCCGGGGCCATGCCCGGATGGCGGATACACGCTCGCGCGGACGGCTTGACAGAACCCCCCCAGTGATTAGGATAATCTAAATTGTGTAGTTATATTTATTAGTTAAAAACCATGTATTGAAACGTAATGAAAAGCGAGAGCGACGCATGGCCATGATCAAATGGAGTCCGGCGCGGGAGATCGCCAGCCTGCAACAGGGCATCAATCGCTTGTTCGAAGACGTGTTTTCGCAATCCGGCGACTACGACAGTGAAATCATGGGTGGGTGGCGTCCGCCGGTGGACATCATCGACACCGAGGCGGCCATCATCATCTACGCGGAAATTCCGGGGGTCGACAAGTCGGTGGTGGATATCGAGGTCAAGGAAAACGTGCTCTCGATCAGCGGCGAACGCACGGTCGACAATGCCGTGGGGAACGGCAGCTATATGCGCAGCGAACGGGTTTTCGGCAAATTTGCCCGCTCTTTCGCCCTGCCGGCCATGATTCCCACCGAAAAAATTACGGCCAGCTTCAAGGATGGTGTCCTCAAGATCACCATTCCCAAACCTGAGCAGGAGCAACCCCGCAGGGTTTCCATCAACGTCGAATAGGTCGAGCCTTCGGACCCGACGGCAAGCATCTCAACTAACATGGGCCGTGCCGACACAGGCACGGCCTAAACTTTTAGAGCATAGAACCCCCCCGGCCGCAGGCGTAGCCTATGCTACGTCGAGGACCGGCAGGAGGCGAGAACGCCGCCTGGCGC
>CAYMAR010000197.1:6375-7446 GCA_964388465.1 uncultured Desulfobacteraceae bacterium | reverse complement strand
TCGATGACCTCTATTTATTCACATTGCGTACCACAAGCAAACCGCCACCGAAGGTGGCGTGTAAGGTATCTATATCAAACGATATAGCACCATGGCATCATTCAAAGCCCATCTCTCGAACTGTCAACTTCGTTGACGTTTAAACCGACCATTCGCAAATGCCGTGGTCATAATCAACCGGTTTAAACTATCGAATCGGGTGGCCGAAGTCGGGATTGACCACGTCCGGTGCCCCTCGAATTTTACGGCGCAACCAACAATTACAAATTGACCGGACGCCTTGCATCAGCAGCGCAGCAAGTATTGCGCCCGACGGCCTGCGCCTATCAGGCGGCATGGCGGTAGGGTCCGTAGCGATAGTACTTCGGCCGATCATCCAGCCGTATATGTAGCCAGGCAACGCCACCGCCTGCCGTGTTCAGCCAAACCGGCGTCGAACTGATTCTACGCTGCATCGCCGCACCAACCCACATCCACAACAAGTGCTGTTGGCGTCCATCTGAATTTCGCAGATACGCCGCAAGGTGACCATAGTCGCGAAGGGAATCGTCAGGGCGTGGCGCAATCAGAATCGCATCGCCACCGAGGTTCAGAAACGCGGCAACCCCTCCCGGCTCCGCTTTCTTGAAATACGCGTTGAATGCGGATGGATCGGGTTCAAGCGAAATCTCCGGGCTGTCTATCAGCACGAACTCGAAAGGCTGATCCGCCGTGGCGATGGTCACCGGTGGCGTTTCCCACCGAAAGGCGGGGAACGGGGAATCCAGCAACAAGTCGATGAAGAATGCCCGGAAGTCCGAATTGATTTGCCATAGGTGCATGACTTCGGCATACGAAACCGCCGACGCGTCATTCTCAATCGAAACTTTAATGACCCGCCCCCTGGACAACTGCTGGGAACATGAACCAAACATATTTTCCTTGCCGCTTGACATCCGCGGTTTGCGGCGGCGGGGCTTGCCCGATCGCAGCGACGATCTGCAAGCCGTGGACATCAACTACGACGCCTGGCTAGCCTTCGCTTCGCTTTTTGGTCTGAAGATTCTGAGCGAATTCCTTGTATTCCTGCTT
>CAYMAR010000197.1:1935-6275 GCA_964388465.1 uncultured Desulfobacteraceae bacterium | reverse complement strand
AATCCCCATTCATTGGGACCGGGGTAGGACATCCCTCAGCGCAGCCACTGGTATCCCTGAATATCGAGGTTGCTGAGCCCCAGCTGCCTGGCCCGCTCCACCACCCGCCGATACTCGTCGCCGGTGATCCGCCGGGACAGCTCCTGATAATCATAGGCCTTGTAGGCCGGGTGATACTGGGCCATGATATTGACATAGGTGTCTTTGGGCAGCGTTTCCGCGATCCAGGCCATGATATCCTCGGAGCCGGCCGTATTGTTGGGCATCACCAGATGCCGGATCATCAACCCCCGCTGGATCAGCCCCCTCGCATCGGGTTGGGCGACCCCGACCTGGCGGTGCATCTCGCGAATGGCCGTGCGGGTGAAGTCGGGATAGCGCTCCGCCCCGGCGGAATATTTCGCCGACAGGGCACCATCCCAGTACTTGAAATCCGGAAGGTAGATATCGACAATGCCATCCAGCCGCGCAAGGATCTCAACGCGCTCCCAGCCGCTGGTGTTGTAGACGATCGGCAGACGCAATCCTTCCGCGGCGGCCATGTCCAGGGCTTTGAGGATGTGCGCGGCATAGTGCGTCGGGGTCACGAAATTGAGATTGTGGCAACCGATCTTTTGCAGCTTGAGCATCATCTGCGCCAGATCCTCGATGCCCCGTTGGGCGCCCCGGCCGAGATGGCTGATTTCCCAGTTCTGGCAAAAGACGCAGCGCAAATTGCAGTGGGTCAGAAAGATGGTTCCCGATCCGCCCCGGCCGACCAGCGGCCGTTCTTCGCCGAAATGGGGCTGAAAGGCCGAGACCACCAGATCGGCCCCCGGCGCCCGGCAGAATCCCGTCTCCCCTTCCAGGCGGTTGACACCGCAGCTTCGCGGACAGAGCTGGCACGCCGCCATGAGCGCCCAGAGTTCCTCGGCGCGTCGGCCGAGTTCGCCGGTCCGGTGCCGTTCCAGATAGGCCGGTTCAAAGCGGGGCGATTTGTCGGCGCCGGGCTGACCATCGCTCGTCGCCGCGCGGCAGGGGGACGCCGCCAGAACATTGTCCAGCAGGATGGAAGACAGCCCGACGTTGAAGCACACGCGGATCGTGCCTTTCAACAGGTGTCTTCGGGAACAGGGCTTGTCCAGGAACGATTTCATCGCGGGCCCCTCCGTGAAGGCCGTAAAAACTGATCGGTTAAAACCGCGGCACCTGCCAATTTGAACGCGGCCACGGTGACCCCGGTGCCGGCAAGGCCCAGCACCGGCAGGAGCACGACCGCGCCGAAGATACCCCCCAGCCACCCGCCCAGCAGGTCGGCCGCGTACAGCAGCCCGGCGGTCCGGCTCAACCGGGCGGACGTTTCGAGATAGATCTTGTTGGCGAGGGGGAATTGAGCGCCAATGAGAAATCCGCCGGCAAAGGCGATTACCAGGAAGAGGATCCGGAAAGCCATGAAGAACCCCTCCACGTTCAGGTTTGCATGGGCCGTATGGAATATAAAGGGGCAAGCCACGGCAAAGCCGATGATAAGGAGGTCGATCTTCAGGAACAATCCGACCGCATGGCTTATGCGATTCAGGTTGATTGTCATGAGGGTGGCCCCGGCGGCGGTTCCGGCCATGAACGCCGCCACCAGAACGCCGATCCATGCAAACACATAGCCATAAATCGATTGAAAGGTAAAGAGGATCATGAGGTTGAAGATCATGCCGGCAAAACCCGTGGCCATGATGGACACGAAAACGCCCGTGCCGGCCAGATCCGCCTTTAGCCTTTTCAAAATGAAATAGCCCAGAAGCAGAAAGGCGGATGAAAGCCAAATCGCCTTCAGGCTGAGCGTTTCGAGCGCGTTGAAGACGCCGCGCAACGACGGGGCAAACAGCGCGTTCCAGTGGGAGATGCTGTAGAAGAGCCCCAGCGGTCTGAAATCGGAATTGATTTTGCGGCTGCCGTCCTCGATCAAACGCGCGAACCAATCCTGCCACCCGTGATGCAGCTTGTTTTCAATATGCCAGGGAATCATCGTTTCCGTCTGGAGGTTCCGCTGGCCCAGCCGTTCGATCACCTGTTCCCGGCCGATGGCCAGAATGCCGGGGGCATCCGATGCGACGAACAGGTTGCGGCCCTCGCCCGGAATGATGCGGATATGATCGAAGACCCTTTTCAGGGTGTGATAGATGCAGCCGTTCAGATTGCTCAATTCCTGATTCAGATAGGTCATGGAGCCGGGCAGCCCGATGACCAGCAAGCCGTCCTCCCGAAGCCTTTGCCGGGCGAGGGCCAAAAACTCCCGGGTAAACAAACGGTTGGTCTGCAAATTCGACGGCTCCATGATCCCGATGAAGATCACGTCGAACCGCTCGGTGGACGTCTCCAGCTGCAGGCGGCCGTCCACCGGTTTGACGGACACTTTCGGATGGGTCAGCTCGGCTTCGGTCAGGGGGGTCGGATGTTGCCGGATGAGGTCCGGAAGCAGGGGGTCGAGTTCGGCGTAGGCGATAGCTGCGACGGAGGGATGCTTCAAGGCGGCATCGATCGCTCCGCCGGCCCCGCCGCTCAATATGAAAAGGTTGGCAGGATGCGGATGGATCAGAAGGGGCAGATGGACAAATGCCTCGACAAACGCCAGATCCGGAACCGGCGTGATGATGCTCGGGCTGCCGTCCTGAAAGAAAATGAATTGTCCCTGGTTTTCGAGAATGCAGATGTTGCCGTACGGGGAGTTTTGGTAATGGACGATTTGCTGGTTCTTCCATTGCACCTGAATGGCATGGCGATGCAGCCGGCCCGCCTGGTCGGTCAACCCGGCCCAGCCCAGTATCGCGATGAGCCCACACAGAAGCCCTGAAAGCATCTTCGGGGATCGGCCGGTTTTCCAGATCGAAGCCGTCAAAACCAGGCAGGCCGTCACATTCAGCAGGGCGAGCGCCCAAGCGGCCTGAAAGGCGTCCAGGTAGGGGATTAGAAGATAGGTGCCGGCCAGGCCGCCGATAATCGTGCCCAGGGTCTCATAGATGTAGACCTTGCCGACCGACGCGGCCTCCCGACCTGCATACGCGGCGTATATCCGGCAGCTGAAGGTAAACAAGGCGCCATGCAGCACGCTGACCGGCAAGAGGAGGATGAAGGAGGAATAGAGCATCGCCACAAAGCCGATGCCTTCACCGATGGAAATGCCAAGGGCCGTTTTGAGCAGGCGGATACCGAAAATCGACAGGAACAGCGACAGGGAGAAAAGGAGGGTGATAAGGGTAAACGCTTCGATCCGGTGTTTGATCTTTTCGACGGTGCCGCCGAGAACGAAGCTCCCCAAGGCTTCGAGGACCAGCCAGTTGGCGAGGATGAGGCCGATGGAAAGCTCGTTGCCGGCAAATACGATCAGAAATTCCCTCAGCAGAAGGATCTCGGCCACCAGGCCGCTGATGCCCATGACCACGATAGCGATGCGGATCCGAAGGTGCATGAATCGAACCCTGTTTGAGGCGCTGTTTCTAAATTGTCTTTGCCCATCCGCCGGAAGCGGATTAATCTCGGCGTTGGCGATGCCGTTTGTTCGTAGAAGCGGTTTCCAAACCAAATCGGCAGATGATGACAGCAGGTAGCGGGCGATGGCACGTTACATTCAGGGGACGGCGTTTCAAGGCAACAAACCGATACTAAATGATGCGCCGGCCAAACTCAAATGCATTTCAGCATCGGCAGGCGGCAGCGATGCGGATCGACGTACGGGGGGCAAGCACGACCATTGGGTGTCCTGGCCAATAGGGACCCCGATGCGGGATTATCGAAGGATGCAATGCGGTGTTGGCGCCCGATCAGGCGATGCGACCCTTTTACCGATGGCGCTGGCCACGGCTGGGCCATTGACGCCGAGAGGGATAGCTATGGTCAAACTTTCTCGGTCAAGTTTATCCGTTTAAAGCGTCCCCATGTACGATTCTATGGGAACCTGATTCCCTCTTTGGGCTTCTTGGGGAACGACACAGATACCCGTTGCCCTGGCAACAATTATCGGTTCGGTTATGACTTCACATGCTGAAGGCAATGCGGCATCTTTCAGCGATTGTATCACCTTGTATGCCTCAAGCTCTATTCTTCTGGATGTCTTGCCTAGTTTAGAAAACCAGCCCACGGCTTCTATGTAATCTCCAGCATACACGGGGGCCAGGAAGTCAACGTGTTCATAGGTCCTAAAAAGGCCCTCATCGCCGTCGTTTAAAATAAGCAGCTCTGTTGCCACATCACCGAAAAGGTCCAGCATTCGAGATCCATTTACCAGTCCACCGCCATAATGGGCATCATGTTCACTCATCCGCAGTCTGATCATGGCTCTTTTCATGGCCTAAATTCCTTGTCCTCTA
>CAYMAR010000197.1:0-1835 GCA_964388465.1 uncultured Desulfobacteraceae bacterium | reverse complement strand
ATCGGCGGGCCGGCAGCGATGCGGGTCGAGGATCGGGGGATGCAAACACGACCATTGGGTGTCCCGATCAATCGGGGCCGCAAAGCAGGATTATAGATGCCGTGGAAAAGCCATTGGGGTCAGGCCCAGATTGGTGTCCGCTTGATTCTGTCAAATGTTGAGACGCGACCCCTTATTTTTTCCGACCCCTTATTTTTTCCTGACTGATGAGCCGGGCCGGGGTGCCAACCCGTCTGGTGCAGCAACCGCGCGCGCTAAACAGGCGATCTATTTTTCTTTCTTGATTTCAGCGATGTGTTCCTTTACAGCCTTGACTTCATCCTGCAAATCCTCGAGATATCTCTCCAGCCCGGCGATTCGTTTCGCTTTGGTCATGAAGCGCGGCCTTGGAAACTCACCCCCGTGACAACCACAACCGCAGGCCTGCTCATGCCGCCATCCATGTCTCCCGTGGTGACTGCCCGTGCGACAACACATAACGCAACCTCCTTTCATCGTTATCGTTAACAAATCGCATATACGAGTATTGGATTGAAAGAAACTGGCGTCAGCTTGTGAGGAAGTCCTTCCCGAGCGTGTCGCGCAGGGCCGCCCGATAGCGATCCAGGCCGTCAGGGTCGAGGGAATAGTGCATAAAATGACCGTGGCGTGCGCCGCGAACCAGACCCGTCTGCCTCAAGGTTCTTAGGTGTTGCGACACGGCCGATTGGGTGACACCCAAATGGTGGGCCAGGGCATTCACGCACAAGGGTCCCCCCCGGCAAACGCCGGGCTGGCAATTGTTCAGCAGTTGAACCAGCTTCAAGCGGGTCGGATCGGAGAGGGCTTTGAAAATTTCAGCTAATTTTTCGATCTCGGCCATAATAAACACTTTAGTATATTAGCATATGCTTATTATTTAAATTAGTGCGTCTCCTGTGATTGTCAAGGCAAAGCCCCCTTACGGATGGGGTCTTTTGCGACGGTTACTCCCCCGTCTGAAGATAATTTTTAGCATTAACGAGGTGGCCGAAGGGCATATCGCCTTGCGGCACCAGACACCTGACCAGCGGGCGTTGGGACGAAGGGTCCAGGCTTCATCACCACTAGATACTTCCACGGATGCGGGTGATGACCCGCCCCAGCCCGGGCAGCAGTTCGAAAAAGCCTGCCGACGCATCCCAGAAGTCCTGATGCAGGACGACTTTGCCCTCCCGGTTGAACCGGAAATGCGACAGGCCGAAGGTGGTAACGGGGCGGCCGTCGGCCAGGTCATCCGCAGCGATGGTCATCTTCCAGCGCGTGTAGACCTCGCGGCCGGTCGCGCTGTAATCGAGTATCGCAACTTGCATCGTGTTCACCCGTTCGGCGGTCGTGACAAAGTAGGTTTCGATTTCCTGGGCGCTGCGGGCGATGTGCAGCGTGTCGCACAGAAAGGCGTCGGGGGCGTAGACCTCCGGGGTGAGCTTGCGTACGCTGGCTGCGGAAACGTCCCGGTAGTATTCCCGCAGCCGGTCGATGGCGGCGGCCAGCGTGCCGGGATCGCGATCCCAACCGGACCAGGCCTTCGACTCGGTCGCGGCCAGCGCTTCCTGATAGGCCTGCGTGAGTTCCTGATGGGTTAGCGATGGCCCACCGCAGGCGGTTGTCACCAGGGAAAAAACCACGAAAGCGAGCCATATGAACGGCCTGCCGTTCCTCACGCCCATCCTGCCATCTGCGGCCGTAGCCTTCATCGCGATTTCTCCTTTTGATGTCGTCCGGGCGCTTTCTCTAACGCTTGGATCCAACGCAAGCGATTCCTTTCGATCCCGCTGTGAATTTCCTTTAAGGGGAATTTAAAAGCTGCGGCGACA
>CAYMAR010000196.1:0-7463 GCA_964388465.1 uncultured Desulfobacteraceae bacterium | reverse complement strand
CATTGGAAATCGGCCGCGTTCACGATTTGATTGTGCGCATTATCGAGTTTTATACCGGCCGGCTTGATACCCGCAGTAAAATGCGTCGCGTGGGGGCGGACGATGTCACATTCAACCGTCGTGATCACGAAATTTTAGCCCGCGACTTCGACCTGTCGCCTTTAGATGTCAAAGAAATCATTCAGCTCCTGAAGAAGTGCTTTGATGCCAAAGGTCGGTTTAACAAGCCCGGCTTCGAAGCCTGTGTCGAATCCTTTGCACGTTATGAAGAAAAGGTGTTTGAAATTCTGTGGCACTTTCTAAAACAACCGATGCCGCGGGAAGACCGAATCGCATTTCTTAATGCCTTGCAGCTGCTGTTTATCAAGATGAAGAAACCGTCACTGGCGCTGCATGTCCTGCTGAACGATTTTCTGGAGGAACCGGATCGTATCCATTTTTACGACCGCAACGGCATTATGCTCGCAAATCTCCTCCTGCGGCGCTACAATAAAGAGCTTGAAATTGACATTGAAATTACCCCTGAAGAAGTCTTTTTTGTTCGTGAAGGGCTCAATCGGGAGACCGCCGCCGCTGCACTGATGCTGATTGACCAGCATTGTGACGCTTTTTTCGAGAAAATCCGAACGATCCATCGTGGCATCATCAGCTCTCTCGATCTTTCCGCTAAAGCCGATGGTGAGATGGAAACGAAGTATTTACTGTCACTCGAAAGGGAGATTCATATCTTCGTATCCTTGCTCGGGGGCGACATTGCGCGTTCCGTCCTGCGAAGCGCGCTGAATGAATATGGCAACCCGGATTCGGAGATCTATCAAATCAGTGCGGAAAAGAGTATTTTTGAAGCGTTCCTGCTGCACCTCAAAATCATCCTCCGAGGATTAGGGCGCGCCGGGGATGTCAGCGATGAATGGATTATCGAGCACACGGCCAACCAACGTGAGGAATTGATCGCTTTAAGTACCGAGAACCGGCACGCGGTGCTCGTTGACCGCGTGTTGTGCTGGGCCCACAAGGCCCGCGAAAACATCCACAACCGCCAGTTAACCGAGGTTGCCTGACCGCCCCGCCCGGATGTCGAGGGCCCAGCCAAAACGGCGGCCGCGCCACCCTGCCACGGAATGCCTTCATCTCTGCCCCGGACATTTTCGGGGTGGGCCTTTTCGCGCCAAGGAACAGATCGGAAGCGGCAATGGTTCACATCTTCCGCCGGACCTGAATCTTCACCGGGCTTGCATAGGAAGTACGATCAGATGGCCTTGAGTGCTCCTGTCAGTGGGAGCTGCATTCAGTATCGCCCGCCCGAATGCCATGCGGCGGGGCTTCGCTTTTTTCCGACGGGCGCCCTCGTTTTCATCCAGGTCGAAAAACTGGAACGGTGTCGTCCGGATCGATTGGGTCGGGGCCGGTCCAACCGGCCCGTGCCGAATTGCATTTCCAGGCGGATTGTTTTATCATTTTCAAGTTTCGTCATCGGATTGAAACGTCAGTGCGCCCGGCGTATTGGCATATCAAGGACCCACAGCCATGTCCCCTGTCGACATTAAAGATCCCTTTGCCCCCAAAGACGTCTGTCGCGTGTTGCTCAAGCGGCGGTTGATAACCAAGGAGCAGGCCAAGTCCCTGTTGCAGAAGCGGCTCCAAGTCGAGGAGGAACTGGGCAAGGAAAACCGTAAACGCATGGCATCGTTCGGTTTGAAAATCGCCAATCCGATCACCTTTATCGACGTGGTCGCAAGGATCGGGCCGATGCGGGCGGATGGTAAATCCGGCGTCTTAGAAGAAGACCATATCTATCAGGCCCTGGCCGCCGAGTGGGATATGGTCTACAAGAAGATCGATCCACTCAAGCTCGATCTCAACCTGGTGACAACCAAAATTCCCCGCAGTTTTGCGATGAAGCACTTGGTTCTGCCGATCGAGGTCAACGACGGCACCCTGGTTGTGGCCACCCCCAACCCGCATAACATGGAAGTCATCGATGACATCGCCCGCGTTACCAACATGCGGGTCTCCACGGTGGTCAGCTCCAAAACGGATATACTTAAACTCATTGACGAATTTTTCGGTTTTAAACGTTCGATCGCAGCGGCTGAGGATTTGTTTTCTTCTTCGTCCATCGACCTCGGCAACCTGGAACAGTATGTCCGGCTGAAATCGTCCGATGAGCTCCCCTCCAATGACCAACACATCGTCAATGCCGTCAATCATCTGTTCATCTACGCCTTTGATCAGAGAGCTTCGGATATTCACATCGAACCCAAACGGGAGGCCGTGCTTGTGCGCATGCGCATCGACGGGGTTTTACATACCGTCTACAAGCTACCCAAAAAGGTTCATAACGCCATCGTAACGCGTATCAAGGCCTTATCGCGCCTGAACATGGCCGAGAAGCGCCGGCCGCAGGACGGCCGCATCAAGATGGACAAAGGCGGGCAGGAAACCGAAATTCGGGTCTCGACGGTCCCCGTGGCTTTCGGTGAGAAAATGGTCATGCGGGTAATGGACCCGGACGTTTTGATCCAGGATCTCGACGGACTGGGGTTTTCCGAGACCGATTTGGCGAAATTCGACCAGTTTATCCGGATGCCCCACGGCATCATCCTCGTTACCGGGCCGACGGGAAGCGGCAAATCGACCACGCTGTATTCTTCCTTGCGGAAAATTTCAACGCCCGAGAATAACATCATTACCGTTGAGGATCCCATTGAAATGATCCATGAAGATTTCAATCAGATTGGGGTGCAGGCGGCGATTGACGTGACCTTTGGGTCGATTCTGAAGACGATTCTGCGCCAGGACCCCGACATCATCATGATTGGTGAAATGCGTGATCTGGAAACGGCTGAAAATGCCGTACAAGCCTCACTGACGGGGCACCTGGTGCTTTCGACCCTTCACACCAACGATGCCCCTTCAAGCGTTACACGCCTTCTGGATCTGGGGGTCCCGGCTTTCCTCATTCAGGCGACGCTCATTGGCATCGTGGCCCAACGCCTGGTGCGCGTCATCTGTGAATATTGTCGTGAAAGTTTCGAAATGGATGCGGCGGAACTAACGGCCTTGGGCATTGAAACCGGTTTGGAGGGGCCGGTCGGATTACACCGCGGTGTCGGGTGCAACCGTTGCCGCCAGACCGGATACCGTGGACGCTCGGGCATATATGAAGTCATGCCCTACACCGAGAGTCTCCAGAAAATGACCACGGCCAGAGCCAACTTTGAAAATTTGCGCAAACGGGCCAAAGAGGAGGGCATGGTGACCCTGCGCCAAAACGCCGTTATGAAGATGCTGGCCGGGGTAACCACCTACAATGAAGTCCTGCGGGTAACCTCTATCCGCAAATTGTTACAGTAATCAATATGGCCGCGCCTTTCAAAAAGGCGTCGAAATTCCCGTCCACGGATCGATATTCATATCGGATCGCGTCAACAGGACCGTGGCGGTATTGTCTTCGGTATGCAGCACCAAGACATTGCCGATATCCTGCTTGGGCATTTGAATTGTTTTATTGACGCCTCCGGTGGTCCAGACTCGGTTTTCATCCTGCAGAAAGAGCGTATAATACTGGCCGACCTCGACGCCGTCCGATTCGCCCTTGTCGATAAAGGCCGTTTGAAACTGGCCCGTCAGGCGGAAATGGTCCTCGTTGGAAATAAACTTGCCGACGAGTCCGGGAACGCTGTCTTTGATTTCGATGATCGGCGAGCGTTCCAGATAGGGCGTTAAAAGGTCCTGCCGCTCGATGTTGCGCCAGGAGCGGGTGACATCGGCGATGGCCGTATCGGTATGCACCTCGACGACTTCGCAGATACCGATGAGCAAATGCTGAATGCCGATGTAAGCATCCGTCTCGTTATCGCGGACAGGTTTCAATTTGCGGTAAATGGTGTATTTGTCCCCGACCCGAAATGCATGGTCGAGACCAGCGATGTAAAGCTGATCATATTGTCCGATGAGCGCCTTGGGGCCGACCGGGTTGACCACGATACCAGACGGCTCCAGTCCTTCGCGGCGAATGAATCCCACGGCATCGATATTTTCGTAGCGGACCTGCGCACCTTTCGGTCTGGTGGTTGCATCGACCTTCTGTATGCGCTTAATATCCTTCCGGAGATAGAGTTGGATGCGATCGCCAGGATAGATCAGATGGGGGTTGTTGATCTGCTGGTTCTCTTTCCAAAGGTCCGGCCAAAGATAGGCGGAATCGGAAAACTGCTGTGACAGGTCCCAGAGGGTGTCCCCCGGTTGAACGATATAGTAGACGCCTGTTTCCGTTTCGACGATATGTTTTTGAATATCCTGCTGGGCCCATGCGGCCGACAAGCTGCCAATTACAGAAGTGAACAAAATGAACGCCGCCAGGCTAATTCGGAGTGGCGTGGTTGATTTCATAGAGCGCTCCGATGCTTTGGGTTAAGGAACGGTGATGTCAAAATATGCAAAAAATTTAGGCTAATATCTTCTATATCCTTAGCGTTCAGCCTGGGAATTGTCAAGTAATCTGACGTTGCCAAAAAGAAAACCCCCTGCCTGATGCAGGGGGTTTCGAGATTGCATACTGGGAATGAATGGATTACATCATACCACCCATACCACCCATACCGCCCATACCACCACCCATACCGGCGGCGGCGGCCGCGGCGGCGGCGTCGTTTTTCTCTTCAGGCTTATCGGCCACCATTGCTTCGGTGGTCAGCATCAGACCGGCGACGCTGCCGGCATTCTGAAGAGCAAATCGGGTAACCTTGGTTGGATCAATGACACCCGCCTCGATTAGGTCTTCATAATTGTCGGTGCCGGCATTGTAGCCGTGCGCGCCGTCGGCCTGCTTGACTTTATCAATGACGACCGAACCCTCTTTGCCGGCATTGTTGGCGATCTGTCGCAACGGCTCTTCGATGGCCCGCATGACGACGTCGACACCAAGCTTCATATCGGCTTTGACTTTTCCCCGGGCCTTATCGAGCGCTTCGAGGCAGCGTACGAGCGCAACGCCACCACCCGGAACGATGCCTTCTTCAACAGCGGCACGCGTGGCGTTCAGTGCATCTTCGACACGGGCCTTCTTTTCTTTCATTTCCGTTTCGGTGGCCGCGCCGACGTTGATGACGGCCACGCCGCCGATCAGTTTGGCGAGTCGTTCCTGGAGTTTTTCGCGGTCGTAGTCCGATGTGGTCTCGTCAATCTGGGCGCGAATCTGTTTTACCCGACCTTCCAGGGCCGAGCGGGAGCCCGCGCCGTCCACGATGGTGGTGTTATCTTTATCGATATTGATGCGCTTGGCCTTGCCCAGGTCGGAGATCGCCATGTTCTCCAGCTTGATGCCCAGATCTTCCGACACCACCTGCCCACCGGTAAGGATAGCGATATCTTCGAGCATGGCTTTGCGGCGGTCGCCAAACCCAGGGGCCTTGACCGCGGCAACCTGAAGTGTCCCGCGCAGTTTGTTGACCACCAGCGTGGCCAGCGCCTCTCCGTCGACATCCTCGGCAATGATCATGAGCGGCTTGCCCATCTTGGCCACCTGCTCAAGAATCGGCAGAAGGTCCTTCATGTTGCTAATTTTCTTCTCATTGAT
Source organism: uncultured Desulfobacteraceae bacterium (assembly GCA_964388465.1). Classification (GTDB taxonomy): domain Bacteria; phylum Desulfobacterota; class Desulfobacteria; order Desulfobacterales; family UBA5852; genus JABZFP01. The sequence continues at coordinate 1,882 of CAYMAR010000196.1, read as the reverse complement.
CAGGATGTAGGGATCCTCCAGCGATGTCACCATCTTTTCCGGATCCGTGACGAAGTAGGGCGACAAATATCCACGGTCGAACTGCATGCCTTCAACGACGTCCAGAGTGGTTTCCATACCCTTGGCTTCTTCCACCGTAATCACGCCCTCTTTACCGACCTTATTCATAGCTTCGGCGATGATGTTGCCGATGGTTTCATCGTTGTTGGCCGAAATCGTTCCGACCTGCGCGATTTCACGCTGGTCTTTGGTTTGTTTGCTCATTTTGTGCAGTTCTTTGACAGCGGCATCCACCGCCACGTCGATACCGCGTTTGATGGACATGGGGTTGTTGCCTGCGGCCACGAGCTTCTGGCCTTCCTCATAGATGCAGCGCGCTAAGATGGTCGCCGTTGTGGTGCCATCGCCGGCCATGTCGCTGGTCTTGCTGGCCACTTCTTTGACCATCTGGGCACCCATGTTCTCGAATTTGTCCTCCAGTTCAATTTCCTTGGCAACCGTCACGCCGTCCTTGGTGACTGTGGGCGATCCCCAAGACTTATCGATAACCACGTTACGGCCTTTGGGCCCCAGAGTGACCACCACAGCATCGGCAAGCGTTTTAACACCCCGCAGCATCGCTTCGCGGGCTTTCATATCGTATTTGATCAGTTTAGCCATTTTGATTCAACCTCCATTGACTTCGGTTATTTATTCAATGATGCCCAGAATATCATCTTCCCGCATGATCAGATATTCTTCGCCACCCACTTTGACCTCGGTTCCGCCGTACTTACTGAACAATACGCGGTCACCTTTCTTGACCTCCAGAGCGACACGCTTGCCGTCATCACCCAGGCGGCCGTTGCCTACGGCAATCACTTTTCCCTCGGCCGGTTTTTCTTTGGCTGTATCGGGAATAATGATGCCACCTTTGGTTTTGGTTTCTTCTTCCATCCGTTGAACCAGGACTCGATCGTTTAACGGTCTGATCTTCATTTGTTCATTTTCTCCTTTTCGAACTGATAGGGTTATTAACCTATTGTAGATCGGAGGGGATTCCGTGCAAGTGGCAGCAGACAATCCCTCCTATAAAATTTGGGTCTATCTTTCGACGTCGTCGTTTGGATTCTAGGTGTCGGCAATTTAGTATTCATCGCCTCAGAAGCTCTTTAAATCAAAGCTCACCGTGCAGCTTATTTCGACGAACGAATTCATTACCTCCGGAGGCTTTGATCATTTTCCTACTTTTTTATTCGTTCGCGCGACTAATCGCTAGACTTGCTGGGCTTCGAATCCCCTGATGTAGGTGGAGAATCAGAAGTTTTGCCTTGCTTTCCATCATCCGTAGATTTTGAGGGAGATGCGCTCTTTGGGGCGTAATCAGTCACATACCAACCGGAGCCCTTTAGATGAAAAGTGGTATTTGAGATTAATTTGTGCAGTTTGCCGCTGCACTGACGGCATTTGGTCAGGGGCTTGTCCGAGAATTTTTGCAGAGCCTCTTCGACCGATCCACATTGCAGGCATTCATACTCGTAAATGGGCATAAAAAAAACCTCCCTCAAAGGTCAGTTAGATAAAGCTTTCGTGGGGTACGCCCACGTCGGACATGAAAACAATAGTCAGTCGATTTCTTTTGTCAAGGTCTGAGGACAACTAAAAACGCGCGCGCTGCGAGGGTCGAATTTCCGGGCGGGATGGTCCTGCATGGACTTGCCTGCCACGGGTCGAAGGGATTCAAAATTCGTTTGAAACACGGGCGGGAGGGCGCCGGCCTACAGGTTCGCCCGCAGCGTCGCAGGCTGCTGTGCCCGGCTGGTTGTCAATCAACCCATGCGCGCAAGAGATCGATAAGCGGATCAGCATTTCAGATTATCGAATCCGTCGCGCCAGCGCGCGT